>DAIDIT010000041.1 GCA_027451705.1 Pseudomonadota bacterium | reverse complement strand
GCGTCTTCCACTTGCGGAGGAGGAACGCCCAAACCCTCCCCCGCTTGCGGGGGAGGGCAGGGTGGGGGTTGAACCCGCGTCCCACCCCGCTTCGCAGGGGAGGGGAGATGCGGACTTCCCCCTCCCCGAGATGTCCTCCCTCGAGGAGACCCTCGCCGACTACCACACCCTCGGCGCCACCACCGGCCCGCAGATCGTCGCCCACCACCGCGCCGAGCTCACGCGCGCCGGCGTCACCCCCGCCGCCGAGCTGCTCGCGATCCCCGACGGCCGCTGGACCCGCATCGGCGGCCTCGTCATCGCCCGCCAGCACCCGACCACCGTGCGCGGGCTGATCTTCGTCACCGTCGAGGACGAGACCGGCCACGCCAACGCCGTCGTCCTGCCCGACGTCTTCGAGCGCCACCGCGCCGCATTGCTCTCGTCCCCGCTCCTCGTCATCGAGGGGCCGCTCCAGAACGTCGACGGCGTCGCCACCGTGAAGGCCCGCCGCCTCCTCCCCTTCGGGCCTCGCCTCCCGCGCCTGTCCTCCCACGACTTCCGCTGAGCCGACGCGTCGCCCCGGGACGCCCGAAGGCCGCGCTGCGTCGACCGTCGCCCGGGCGTGTCGGACCTTCCATCGGGGGCGGAAGAGGTTCGGTCGCACCGCCTTCTCGGTGAAGGACGGGCGATTGAGCGCGAAGGGCACCGGTCCCGAAGGCGAAGGACACGCGATCGAGGGAGAAGGGCGGGGTCCCGAGGGCGAAGGACGCGCGATTGAGGGAGAAGGGCGCGATCCCGAAGCGGAAGGCTCGGCGGACGGCAGCACCCCGTCCGTGCAGCCTCGCGCCGCATTGGACGCCATCGCGGCAGGCCGATCGGACGATCGCCTACGCGGCGGGCGCGCGGGCGCTCCGGCCGGCGAGGACGAACAGCTCCATCTCGCCCTTGCCCTTGACCATCGTGCGGCCGCGGCTCTCGATTGCAAAGGCGTCGCCGAGGAGGTCGCGGGTCGCCCGGCTGACCGTGACCGCGCCGGGGACGCCGTGGCTCTCCATCCGGCTCGCGACGTTCACGGTGTCGCCCCAGAGGTCGTAGCTGAACTTGCGCAGGCCGATGACGCCGGCGACGACCGGGCCGCTGTGGAGCCCGATGCGGAGCCGGATCGGCCGGCCGTCGGGCGTCCGGAAGCGGGCGGCGGCCTCGGCCATCGCGAGCGCGAGGTCGGCGACCGCGGCGGCGTGGTCGGGGCGCGGCGTGGGCAGCCCTCCCGCGACCATGTAGGCGTCGCCGATCGTCTTGATCTTCTCGACGCCGTGCCTCTCGACGAGCCGGTCGAACTCGACGAAGAGCCGCTGGAGCAGCTCGACGACCTGCTCGGGCGGGAGCTGCTCGGAGATCGGGGTGAAGTCGCAGATGTCGGCGAAGAGGACGGTGACCTCGCCGAAGCGGTCGGCGATGCTCGTCGCACCCTCCTTGAGCCGCTCGGCGATCGGCGCGGGGAGGATGTTGAGCAGCAGCCGCTCGCTCTTGCCGATGGCGTCGGCGAGCTGCACGGCCTGCCGCTCGATGGCGCGCCGCTGGAGGAAGTTGCGGCGGGCGAGGACGTGGACCATGTGGCCGAAGGCGACGTTGGCGACGTCCACGAGCAGGCCGGCCAGGAGGAAGAAGCCGAAGTAGGGGTCGTGGACGGTCGAGGGGCGTGCCGCGAGGAGGCCCGCGACGAAGCAGCCGTTGAACCAGAGCGAGCCCGCGATCCGATCGGCCAGCGGCACGAGCATCGGCACCAGCATGAACTGGAAGTCGTAGGAGAGGTACATGAACGGGCCCCGCAGCCCGCCGAAACGCGCGAAGAGGAAGGCGCTGTTCGCCATCGCGAGGCCGGCGAGGCCGAGGCCGATCCCGTAGGCGTGGGCGCGCAGCGGGCGGGCGCGGACGAGGAGCCACGCGAGCGCGACCAGTCCGACGGTCTCGGGGCGCCAGAGATCGAAGGTGCGGATCAGCCCGGGGTCGCGCGTGAACACGAGCCGGTCGAAGGGCCAGAGCAGCAGGATCGACACGTCGAGCATCGCGCAGACCGCGGCCTCGACGTCGGCGACGTTCTCGCGCGCGAAGCTCCGGAAGGCCGCCTCCTCGTCGGGGGAGGCGCGCAGGGCGGCGTCGTCGCGCCAGGGGCGCGCGAGCCGTCCGAGAAAGGCCGAGAGCGAGGAAGGGGCCACCCGAGGGCCGAGCGTCGTCCGGCGACGCCTCGGCTGTCAACGGCACCGGCGCCGCGCCTTCTTCTTCGCGGCCTTCCGCGCGGGGCCGGCCTTGCGCGCCGCCTTCCGCACCGGCTTCGCCTTGCGCGCCGCGGGGCGCTTGGCCGCGGGCTTCTTTGCGGCGGCCTTCTTCGGCCTCGCAGCCGGGGCGGACTTTGCGCGCGCCGCCTTCTTCTTCGCGGGCGCCTTCGCGCGGGCCGCCGGCTTCCGGGTCGGCTTGCGGGTCGCGGCGGGCGGGGTCGCCGGCGCCGCGGCCTTCGCCGGCCCGCGGCCGAGCCAGGCGGCGACCGGCGCGAGCAGCCGCTCGCGCAGCGCGACGTCCTGCCGCATCCGCTCGAGGGTCTGCGCGGTCGCCTGCTTCGCGACCTCGATCGGGTGCTTCTCGAGGAAGGCGGCGACGGCGTCGAGGTGGCGCCGTTCGGGCAACGCGCCGAGCGCCTCGACGATCCGGCGTAGGAGCATCGGCGCCCCGCTCGCCCGCGCCATCACCTCGTCCCAGCGCGCGTGCAGCTCGTCCCAGAACGGGTCGCGCGCGGCCGGGTTGACGAGGAGGGTCGCGCAGTACGAGGCGAGATCCTGGAGCGGCACGCCCTCGCCGAACGCGAGCGCGCGGGCGCGCGCCGCCTGATCCGGGGCCTCGAAGGCCGCGAGGGCGTGGAGGTAGCGCCGCTTGAAGGCCGGGTCGGTCTCGGCCTCGTAGCGCTTGCGCAGGGAGTCGAAGCGGGCCGCGCCGCCGCCCCGCGCCGCGAGCGCGACCACGGGATCGTGCAGGTTGGCCTCGATCGCCTTGCCGTCGCCTCCGAAGTAGCGGTCGAGCCGCGCCGCCGCCTCCGCCGCGACCGCGGGCGAGCGCGCCACGAGGCCGATCGCGCGGACGAGCGCGGCGCGCCGCAGCCGCGTCCCCGCGTCCTCCGCCGGCGCGGGATCCCAGCCGACGGCGTCGAGCTGCCGGCCGAGCAGCCGCCCGACGAACGCCTCGAAGTGGGGCCGCGCCTCGGGCCGCAGGAGCCGGTGCTCGATGGCCGAGAGCCGGGCGACGACCTCGTCGAGCACCGCGTGGTCGGTCTCCCCGCCGTAGCGCGCGAGCAGGTCGAGGAACGGTTCGACGTCCGCGCCGGCGCGCACGAGCGCCCACTGGTCGGCGAGCAGCGAGATCCGCTCGGACGGCGACAGCTCGGAGAGCCGATCGCCGAGCTTGCGCAGGAGCGCGGCGTCGTAGGCGACGCGGTAGAAGCCGGTGGCGCCGCCGTTCCCGACGAGCCAGTCGACGGGTCCCCGCCCGGGCAGCGCGATCTCGGCGTCGTCGCGCAGAAGCCGCCGCTCCTCGTGGATTCCGGCGCCGTCGCGCCAGCGGAGCACGACCGGCACGGGCCAGAGCTCGATCGGTTGCTGCGGCCTTTCGGCCTCCGCCTTCTTGCCGCCGGCCAACCCGGGCTCGGAGAAGAAGCGGTGCTGGGAGAGCGAGAGGCTCCGGCCGTCGAGCCTGGCGTGGACGAGCGGGTAGCCCGGCTTGCGGATCCAGGAGTTCGCGAGCTCGACGACCGGCTGCCGGCTCGCGGCCTCGAGGGCGCTCCAGAGGTCGTCGGCGGTCGCGTTGGCCTTGCCGTGCGCGCGCAGGTAGGCGCGGATGCCGTCGCGGAACGGCTTCTCGCCGAGGAAGCCCTCGATCATCCGCAGGACCGCGCCGCCCTTCTCGTAGGTGATCGCGTCGAAGCTCTCGGTGGCCTGCGCCGCGTTCTTGACCTCCTGGTTGCGGATCGGGTGGGTCGATCGGAGGGCGTCGAGGTGGAGCGCGCTCGCCCGCGCCTGGTCGAAGTCGAGCCACACGCGCCACTCGGGCCGCCAGCCGTCGACGATCTTGAACGCCATCCAGGTCGCGAACGACTCGTTGAGCCAGAGGTCGTCCCACCAGGCCATGGTCACCCAGTTGCCGAACCACTGGTGCGACAGCTCGTGGGTGACGACCTCGGCGACCCGCTTCTGCACCGGCAGCGAGGCGGTCGCGGGGTCGAGGAGCAGCGCGACCTCGCGGTAGGTCACGAGGCCCGCGTTCTCCATCGCGCCGGCCTCGAAGTCCGGCACGCCGACCTGGTCGAGCTTGCCGAAGGCGTAGGGCAGGCCGAAGTAGTCCGTCAGCCGCGGCAGGACGTTCACCGCGACGTCCTGGCCGAAGCGGGCGAGGGCGGACTTCTCGGGGACGCTCCAGGTGCGCACCGGCACGGCGCCGGCCCGCGCCTCGGGCGTCGCGCCCAGCTCGCCCACCGCGAGCGCGACGAGGTAGCTCGAGAGCGGAGGCGTCTCCGCGAAGGCGACGACCTTGCGGCCTGGCCCGGCCGGCGTCTCCTTCACGGGCGCGCCGTTCGAGAGCGCGGTGGCCCGCTCCGGCACCTCGAGGGTCAGGGCCCAGACGGCCTTGAAGGCCGGCTCGTCGAAGCAGGGGAAGACGCGGCGGGCGTCGCAGGCCTCGAACTGCGTCACTGCGACCGACGATCGGATACTGCGGCCTCCCTCGTCGGCCTCCGCCCGTCCGCCGGCGGAGCCGGCCTCCTCGGCGAGGTAGAGGCCGCGCAGGCCGTCGCTGAAGCGGCCGGACCACTCGACCTCGAGCTCGCCCTCGCCCCACGGGAGCTTCTCGGGGAAGCCGACGACCACGGTCTCGCTCGCGGGCGCCGGCCGCATCTCGGTGGCGGCGAAGGCCTCGCCGCCCGTGCGGAAGACGGCGCGGCGCAGCTCGAGGTCCACCGCGTGCAGGACGATCTCGTCGGCCGGCGACGCGAGGGTGAGGGCGATCGTCGCGCGCCCCTCGAAGCGGCGCGCGTCGAGGTCGAGCGAGAGCCGCGCGTCGTAGCGTCGCGGCCGGATCGACTCGGGCAGCCGGAAGTTCGCGTCGTCGGTCGGGTGTCCCATGGGGCTTCCTCCTCGGGCGGACGGCATAGCCAAGACCGGGGAAGGACACAACCCCTTCGTGCCGGCACGGCCGTGTCAGACCCGGGTGCTACGTGGCACCGCGACACCCGAGGAGACAAAGATGAGCCGACCGAGCGTTGCGATTCCTCCGGCCACGACCGCGAGCGAGGCGACGTCGCAGCTTCGCGAATTGGCGCACGGAAAGACGGGCAAGCTGCCGGTCGACTGGATCGTCGCGCTGGCGCTGCGCGCGGGCGAGGGCGGGGATTTCCCGGTCCAGCGGGCGGCGCTGGAGGCCCTCCTGCGCCGCGTGGCCTCGTCGCGCCGCGAGCGGCTGCGCCTGTCCTCGCGGCCGGAAGGGCCGATCGGCCTCTACCGCGCGGCGGGGGAGGGCGGAGCGCGGCCCTATCGGATGCGCATCGCCTCCCTGGACCCGTTCCGCGCCTCCTGCGACTGCCGGGACTACCTCCGCAACTCGCTCGGCCTATGCAAACACCTGGCCGCCGTGGCGGAGGAGCTCGCGCGCCGGGGCAGGCTCGAGTCCCGGGCCGGAAAGGTCCGCGAGCTGCCGCTGCCGCCCGCGC
>DAIDIT010000040.1 GCA_027451705.1 Pseudomonadota bacterium | reverse complement strand
CGGCGCGCGCGCAGTCGGCGTCCGAGGCGCACGGGGAGAGGCAGGTCCCGCTCGAGAGGTCGTCCGGCAGGCAGACCGCGCCCGCGGGGCAGCCCGCGTCGAGGTCGCAGCCCGCGGTGCAGAGGCCGCCCGGGTAGCCGAAGTCGGGCGGCAGGCAGAGCAGGCCGCCCGCGCAGCCGCCGTCGCAGCCGCAGCCCACCGAGCCCGCGTCCGCGCCGGAAGGGCAGGCCGCGCCGCCGTCGGGGCCCGATGGCGGCGCGCGACAGCAGGCGACGGCGGCGGCGACGAGGACGGCGGATCCGCGCACGCGCCGATTGTGGCATGTCCGCGAGCGGCGGAGTGCTCAGCGGCGCACGGGGAGCGACACGGTGAACGTCGCGCCCTCGCCCGGCCGGCTCTCGGCCGACACCGAGCCGCCGTGGGCTTCCGCGAGCCGCCGCACGATGTAGAGGCCGAGGCCCAGGCCGCCGTACTCGCGCGCGGACACGGCGCGCTCGAACATCTCGAAGATCCGCGCGAGGTCGGCCGGGGCGATCCCGATCCCGTGGTCGCGGACGGTCAGCAGCGCCGCGTCCCCATCGGCGCGGACGGCGACCTCGATGGGTCGGCCGCGCCCGTACTTGACGGCGTTGCCGACGAGGTTCGCGGCGATCCGCTCGACGGCGATCCGGTCCCAGTTTCCCCGGACCGGTTCGGACGCGAAGTCGACCCGGCAGCCGGCGTCATCGGCGGTCTTCTGCAAGGCCGCGAGCGCGGTGCCCACGACCTCCGCGAGGTCGAGCGGCTCCAGGCGAGGTTCGAACCGGCCCGAGCGGATGCGCGAGATCTCGAGGACGTCCTCGACGAGACGGGTGAGCCGCCTGACTTGAAGTTCGGCGAGCTGCGCCTGGCGGACGAGCGCCGGCGGCCATCCGGGGCCCGGCCGCGCGGCGCGGAGCAGCCCCTGCACGACGATCTGGAGGGTGGTCAGCGGCGTGCGCAGCTCGTGGGCGGCGACCCCGATGAACTCCTCCCGGAGCTGGACCGCCCGCTGCGCCTCGGCGAAGTGGCGCTCGGTCTCCGCGCGGGCGGCCTGCTCGGCGGCAAGGAGGCGGTCGCGCTCCTGCTCGGCCTTCCGCCGCTCGGTGATCTCCCGCCCCAGCACCACGAGCCCCTGCCGCCGGCCGTCCGGGGCGAAGAGCGGCACCTTGATCACGTCGAAGAGCCGGAGGCAGCCGTCGGACCGCGGGATCGCCTCCTCGCCACGCGACGTCGCACCCTTGCCCCAGGCGGCCTCGTCGCTGTTCCGGCAGTAGACGAGCGCGTCGCGGTAGGCCGGCTGAAGCTCGGCCAGCTCCAGATCGGTCTTGCCGCGGTAGTCGATCCCTTGCAGCTCGAAGAGGTCCACCGCCGCCGCGTTCACCTCGAGCCAGCGGCCCTCGCCGTCCTTGAGGAACATCGGATCGGGGGACGCCTCGAAGAGGGTCCGCAGCCGGACGTCCGAGCCGGGCAAGGCGCCCGGGCGCGCATCGTCGATCATCGCCACACCCCCGTTCGTGAACAACCGGCGCCGCCCATTTCACGCCCCGTCGCTGTCGGGTGCGCCCTCATCCGATGATGAAGTCCTCGCGTTCGAGACGGCCTTCGGCGAAGCGGGCGAGGTTGAAGCGGTCGAAGATCTCGTCGCGCGCGCCGCCGGCCATCCAGTCCGCCATCCGCTCCGCGACCGCGGGCGCCATCATGAAGCCGTGGCCGACGAAGCCGGACATCTGGAGGAGGCCCGAGACGCCGGGCGTCTCGCCGAGGATCGGCGAGTTGTCCGGGGTCACGTCGTAGCAGCCCGCCCACTGGCGCAGGACCTGGACACCGCCGAGGACCGGGAGGCAGGAGGTCAAGGCCCGCGCGAAGCGGGCGACGAAGCGGAGGGTCGAGCCCTGCTCGAGGCCCGCCGGCTCCCGGGGATCGCCCATGCCCCCGACGATCTCGCCCCGCATCGACTGCGAGAAGTAGAGGCCGTCGTCGAGGACCGAGACGAGCGGGCCGAGGAACGGCTTGAGCGGCTCGGTCACGAGGATCTCGTGCCGGTGCGGTTCGTTCGGAAGTCGAACGCCCGCGAGCGCGGCGACCGCCGGGCTCCAGGCGCCGGCCGCGTTGACGAGGACGTCGCAGGCGAGCCGGCCGCGGTCGGTCAGGGCGGCCCGCACCCGGCCGCGCTCGACCTCGATGCCGGTCACGCGGGTGAAGGTCTCGACGCGGACGCCGCGCCTGCTCGCCCCCTCGGCGTAGCCCCAGAGGAACGGCCAGGGGAAGATCACGCCGTCGTCGGGGTTGAAGGCCGCGGCGACGACGCGGCGGTCGTCCAGCTCGGGCACGATCTCGCGCGCCCCGCCCGGGGTGAGGATCTGGGTGTTCACCCCGAGGGCGCGCTGGAGCGAAGCGCTGCGCTCGAGCCTGCGGGCGACGCGGTCGCTGTGGGCGAGGAAGAGGTAGCCGCCCTGCCGCAGCCAGACGTTGACGCCCAGCTCGCGCGCGAAGCCGCGGCAGAGCTCGATGCTGCGGCGCGCGAGGCGGATGTTCGTCTCGGTGTCCCACTGCATGCGGACCCCGCCGCCGTTGCGGCCCGACGCTCCCGCGCAGAGGTAGCCCGCCTCGAGCACGACCACGTCCGTGAGGCCGCGCTTCGCGAGGTTGTAGGCCAGCGCGAGACCCATGATGCCGCCGCCGACGATGGCGACGCCGCAACGCTCGGGCAACGCCCCCTCCGGGCGCAGCCGCGCGAAGTCCCATGGCTCGGGCTCGGGGGGGATGCCGGGACCGGGCGGGCCGAGCGAGTCGGGGTCGAGGCCGGCGAAGGCGCGCAGCTCCGAGGGGGTGAGCGGCGGCCGCGGCGTGAACGGGGCCGCCTGCTCGCGGGCGAGGCCGTGGTCCGAGAGCCACGAGGCGGCGCCCGACAGGCAGCTCTTGCCCTGGCAGAAGCCGGTGCCGAAGCCGGTGTAGCGCTTGACCGACTCGACGTCGCGAAAGCCGCGCGCGACGGCCGCCGCGAGGTCCGCCTCGGTCACGTCCTCGCAGGCGCAGACGATCCGCTTGCCCATGGCGGCGCCGTCCTACGCTCGGCGGCCCCCCGCGGTCAACGTTGATCTCCCGGCCGCGCGGCGATAGGACGCGGGGTATGCCGGACGACGAACAGTTCCCGCTCGAGCACCTCGAGGCCATCCGGCGCGAGGACCTGGCGCACGTCGCGCGATCGATGTCGCTGACGGACCTCGAGAAGATGAAGGTCGCCGAGGAGGTCTTCGAGCTGCACTACCGGCGGCGCAACCGGGGCGACCGGCTCGCCGCGATCAGCCAGGCGGTCCTGGCGCTGGTCGCGGTCGGCGGGATCCTCGAGAACGCCTACCAGACCTACTCGAACAACGTGCAGCAGCATGCGCAGCAGCGGGCGGACCAGGAGCGGTGGGCCCGGGAGTTCCAGCGGGCGCAGGCGGCCGACAAGTACCGGGCCTTCTTCGAGACGAGCGCGCTCGCGACCGACGCCGCGAACCCCGACAAGCGGCTGGTCGGCTACGCGCTCCTCCAGGAGTTCGTCCAGGACCACGACTACAACGCCAAGGCGACGCTGCTCCTGGAACAGGCGCTCCAGCAGGAGCTCTCCCGCGACAAGGACCCGGGCCTGGGCGAGGAGGCGCAGTCGGCCATCACCACGATCCTCCGGTCGCTCTCGGACACGAACGACTGCAAGGCGCTCCAGAACGCCGCCCGGAGCGTCGACCTCATCGCGCGGCGGCTCGGCCGTAACCACGACTCGGCCGAGGCGACCGAGGTCTTCGGCCTCTACGTCCGCGCGCTCGCGGGGCGGGCCTCGCTCGCCTGCGGGTCGCTCGAGGAGGTCCGCGAGGTCTGGGGCCCTCTGCGCGAGGCGCTGCAGAAGAACCCGGGACTCGGCGGGCTCGGGCCGAAGGCCCCCACGGCGGCGGAGGCGGCGGTCCGGCTCGTCGAGATCCTCCGCGACCGCTGCCTCGCCGAGGTCGAGGTCGCGGGCAGCTCGGACTGCCCCGAGATCTTCGCGCGCTACGCGCACCACTGCGCGGTGCAGGCGACGCAGAAGAACCCGAAGGCGTGCCAGATCCTGATCCAGACCTCGACTCGGCTCGCCGCGAAACAGGCGAGCGCGGGCCTGCTGCCCGGCCTCGGCGACAAGGGCTGATCCACTGACGCTCCACTGTCAACGGCGTTGGCAGGCGGAGGACCGGCGTCCCCGGCCGTCGCGGCCGTGGACGCTTTCGCCGCACGTCAGTCCGCCAACTGGCTGGAATCGCGTTCCGGCACGGGCCTTGCGTTGAGGGCACACCCATGACACGTCGATGGCGGTGGTGCGTCTTGGGGCTCGCGGTGGCGGCCTGCGGTCCCGAGGACATGGGCGCGGGCGTCCCCCACGCAGGCGCGCGGCTCTACGAGACCACGGAGCAGGGGCTCACGGTCTGCCCCGGTGGAAGCCTCCAGGACGGCGTCGATGTCTCGAGCTACCAGGGGACGATCGACTGGAAGGCGGCGGCGGCCTCGGGCATCAAGTGGGCCTATGCGAAGGCGACCGAGGGAACGGGGTACCCGGACCCGACCTTCCCCGGCAACTGGAGCGGCATGGCGGCGGCCGGCGTCGTCCGCGGCGCCTACCACTTCTTCCATCCCGGAATGAACGGCACCCAGCAGGCCGACTACTTCCTCGCCTACGTCGGCCCGCTCGGGAGCAGCCTGCCGCCGATGCTCGACTGGGAGGTCACCGACAACGTCTCCGGATCGACGGCGAGCGCCAACGCCCAGGCGTTCATCGACGAGGTGAGGGCCAAGACCGGCCGGCCGACGATGATCTACACGAGCCCCGGCCTCTGGTCCGGCTTCGGCGCGAGCAACTTCGGCGCGAACCCGCTGTGGGTCGCCGACTGGACGTATGCGACCTCCTCCTGCCCGATCATGCCCTCGGGCTGGAGCAACTGGGTCTTCTGGCAGTGGAGCGACGGCAAGTACGGGACGGGGTCCGTCCCGGGCATCCCCGCGACCGTCGACCGCGACGTCTTCAACGGCACGCTCGCGCAGCTCCAGGCATACGGCAACGCGAGCGGCTCGCTCCCCTCCGCGCAGCAGTCGGGCAACGACGCGATGACAATCGTCAACTGGCCGGACCAGCACTTCGACCTGTTCGCGATGTCGCCCTCGGGCGCCGAGCAGCACGTCTGGACGACCGGCACCGGCGACAGCTTCGGCCCGCCCGCGACGATCGACACGGGCGCCGCGTGCGGATCCGCCGCGGCGTTCTGGGGCGCGCCGTGGACCTACGCCGAGCTGTGGAGCCCGCTTTCCGACGGCTCGACCGGCCACGCCTGGTACACCTCGGGCGTCGGCTGGAACAAGTACCAGTCGCTCGGCGGCAGCAACCTCACCCACTTCGCGACGCTGGTGTGGCTCGACGGCCGCAGCGAGGTCTTCGCCCTCGGCGGCGACGGCGCGATCTGGCACGACTTCTGGGACCTGTCGAAGAGCGCCTGGTCGGGCTGGCAGAGCCTCGGCGGCAGCTTCGCGACCGGCCCGGGAACCGTGACCTGGAGCAACGGCACGGGCGAGCTGTTCGCGGTCGATGCGGCCGGGAAGCTGTGGCATTCGTGGTCGGGCAGCGGCGCCTCGTTCCCGAACGGCTGGTACGCCTGGACGCAGATGGGCAGCGGCATGGCCTCGCGGCCGTCGCCGGTTCGCTGGGCGGACGGGCACGCCGAGGTCTTCGTGCGCGGTCAGGACGGGCAGCTCTACCATTCCGATTTCTCGCTTCAGTCGGGCTGGCCGGCGCTCTCGGCCATCGGCGGGGGCGGCCAGATCGTCGGCGAGCCGTCGGCGATCATGAACGGCTCGGGCAAGGGGGCGGCGCCGGGGCCCGAGGTCTTCGCGCGCGACCCGCAGGGCCGCGTGGTCCACCTCTGGTGGACGGGCTCGGGCTACTCGAACCTCGCGCCGCTCGGGAGCCAGGTCGCGGCCTCCGACCCGCTCGGCTGGATCCGCGGCGACGGAACGGCCGAGGTCTTCGCGATCGATCCGTCGGGCAACCTCGTCCACACCCACCACGACCCCACGAACGGCTGGAGCGCGTGGGCGTCGATCGCCTCGGGCTTCGACCCGTGCACGCCGGAGTTGCCGCCGCCGCCCGACGACGCAGGCACCCCGGCCGACGCAGGCACGGTGACCGACGCGGGGACGGGGCACGACGCCGGAGTCGGCCGCGACGCCGGGGCCGGGTTCGACGCGGGCGGCTCGGACGGCGGGGGCGCGCTCACCCTGGGGGGCGGCGGAGGCCAGACCACGGACGCCGACGCCGGATCGGAGCCGCTGCCCATCCAGTCGAAGAGCTGCTGTGCCACCGGGACGGGTCCCGACGGCCTGGCGCTCGTCCTGTGCGCGCTCGCCGCCCTCGCCCGCCGCCGCCGCACCGCCTGAACCGGCAACGCGAGGGGCCGTCGGCGTAGACAGTCGCGCCCCGCCCCTGTAGCCTGATTGCCGTGGGGTGTTGCGTTCAGTCCGACGGAGAACGGGGCGCGTGACCGGCCCGCTGCTGGCCCTCGCGATCGCCTCCGGCGCGGCGATGCCGCCGCAGACCGCGGAGGTGCGCCGGCTCGCGCGGCAGTCGATCCTCGAGTACAACGCCGGCGACTTCGACCTCGCACTGCGCGACGCGAAGCGCGCCTACGAGATGTCCGGCGCCCCCGCGCTCCTCTTCAACCTCGGGCAGTGTCACCGCGCGCTCGGACATTGGAAGGAGGCGGAGTTCTTCTACCGCGGCTACCTGCGCGAGAAGAAGGACGTGCGGAACAGGCGGGAGGTGCTCGCGCTGATCGCGAACATGGAAGCGAAGCAGGCCGCGCCGCCGCCTCCCAGCCCGACCGCGACCGCCAGGGCGACCCGAGCCCCGACGTCGACCCGGACCGCATCGCCCCCTCCCCCGCCTGCGGGGGATGCGCCCAATCCCCCCTTCGGCGATGCGGGGGAAACGCGCACCCCCCTCCCCCGCGAAGCGGGGGAGGCCGGGAGGGGGGGAGTACGCGCGGACCGCGGGTTCAACCCCCACCCGGGCCCTCCCCCGCACCCGGGGGAGGCAGTGTTGGCGTCGGGGGAGGGAGTTTCGGCACGCTCGACGACCGCGACCGTCTCCGCCCCCGCCGCGGCAGTCTCCGCCCCCACGCCCCATGGCCCGCGCATCGCCGCCGCGACCTGGTGGCTCGGCGGGGCCGGCGTCGCCGCGGCGCTGGTCGGGACGTACTTCGGGCTCCAGGCGGGCGGCCTCGCGTCGAAGGACCAGCCGGTGCTCGTGGGCGGGTACACCGAACACCAGCTCTCCGCCTCGGAGCTCCAGGTCGAACGCCAGGACGGCCTCGCCGCCAACATCCTCTGGATCGGCGGCTCGGCGCTCGTCGCCGCAGCGGTCGTCGTGCTCGTCGCGGCGCACGGGGGAACCCCGTGACGGCGCGCCGGCCATGGCTGCTACTCCTCTTCGGCGCGGCCTCCTGCCAGTGCGGCGCCCTGGGCAAGGGCGACGTGTTCCGCTGCGACGCGGGCTGGTGCGACGCGAACGGCAACCCCGTTTCCGTCGGCGGGAGCAATGGGACGACCGGCGCGGCGACCTCCACCGGCGGGGCGACGACGACCACGTCATCGACCACGACCGGCGGCTCGACCTCGAACTCGACCACGTCCTCCTCCGGCGGCGAGACGGGTGCCTCGGGCTCCTCGGGCGGCGCAACGACGAACGGCGGCACGACGACGACTTCGTCATCGACCACGGGCGGCGGGCCCGCGTCCTCGTCGACGTCGGGCGGCGCGACCACCACGTCGTCCTCCGGGGGCGAGGGCAGCACCGGCGGCTCGACCGGCTCGTCCTCCTCTTCGGGCACGAGCGGGGGCGCGACCACGACCTCCTCGTCGTCCTCGACCGGCGGCACGACCGGCGCCGCGTCGTCGACCTCGTCCTCGTCGACGTCCTCCTCCGGCGGCACCTCTTCCGGCGGCGCGACCTCCTCGTCCTCAGGGAGCGCGACCGCGACCTCCTCGGGCGGTTCGACCGGCTCCTCGACTTCGGGCGGCGGCAGCTCGTCCGGAGGCGGCACCACGTCGGGCGGAAGCACGAGCGGCGGCAGCCCCTGCCTCACGCCGGCCCCGTGCTCGATCGGACAGACGCAGTGCGATCCGAACGAGGGTGCGTGGGTCGAATCCTGTGTCTTCGTCGACGGAGGGTGCCCGGATTGGCAATGGTCCCAGCGGACCGACTGCGCCTCCCAGTCCCTCGTCTGCGGCACCGCCTCGGGTTCCGCGGCCTGCCAGTGCGCTCCCAACGGCGGCACGACCGTCTTCGCCGATTCGATCGACGGTTCGCCGGTCGATGCCGGAGTCTACGCGACCGGACTTGAACAGCCGCCGAACTGTCGCGTCGGCACCCTCACCCAGGCGCTCGCCCTCGCCGGTCCCGGACTCGAGACCGTCGAGGCCTACGGTGCGCAGGGGCAAGCGAGCGGCCAGATGACCTTCAGCACCTCGACGGGCGAGGTTTTCCCGCTCTCCATTCCGGCCAACGTCACGCTCACGACCAGCACCGAGCAGGGCGTCGCCTGCAACGGGACCTGCACGTACACGATCGTGTCGAACGGCCCGACGGGCGGCGTGATCCGGCTGCACGACAGCTCGGCGATCGCCGGTTTCACGATCGAGAACCAAGGCACCGATTCGAGCTCGGATGGCTTGACCTGCTACGGCACGGGCGCGAGCGTCTCGGACTGCACGGTCCAGGGCCCCGGCGGCGGGAGCGCGGCCGGCTTCCACGCGAGCGCCTCCGGCAACTGCGGCAGCGTCCAGCTCTCGAACGTGACGATCGAGGGCTTCGGCGGAAGCGGCCTCAGCATCGCCGCCGCGGGCGCCGACGTCGTGGGCTCGGTCGTCACCCTGGCCGGCAACGGCGAGGGGATCTACTGCACGGCCGGCACGGTCAATCTGAACGGCGTGGACATCACGGGCAACGACCGGCACGCCGTCGACGCACCGTCTGCGTCCAACGTTTCCATCACGATCGACGGCGGCACGATCGGCTCGAACGGCGGTTCCACCGCGTGTGGCGGCGGGCCCTGCGACGAGGTCCTCGTCGAGGGTACCGGCACGTTTGGGACGGCCGCTCTCACGCTGATCGACGCCACCATCCCCAACAGCTTCTCGGCCGGCGTGGTCGCCTCCAAGGGTGCCTCGGCCACGCTCGCGGACGTGACCATTTCCAACTGCAGCGGGACCGGCCTCGGTCTGGTGGGCCCGGGACTGTTTGTGGTCACCGGCTGCACCGTGAGCGACAACGGCCTGGGCGCGGGCACCGGAGTCTTCCTCGATGGAAGCGGCGCGGGATCCCGGTTCACCGGAAACGTCGTCTGCGGCAACGCGAACGGGGGCGACCAGATCGTCGTCGACGGCGGGAGTTGGAACCTGAGCGGCAGCGACTGCATGCCGCCGATGATGGGGATGGACGGCGGCGGGGGCGCGAACGTCATCACGGGTTACGCGGGTGCGATGATGATTGGGATGGACGGCGGCGGCGGTGACGGTGGCGGAGGCGGCGGGGTCGGACTGAACGTCGTCAACGGCAAGGCGACCGCGGACGACGACATCTGGGAGAACGGTTTCCCCCAGCCGGGGCTCGACTACTCCGGGAACGTGACCTCGGCGAACGGCTGCGGCTTTTCCATGCAGAGTTGCCCCTGAAACAGGGGCAGGCGCTCGACGCGTCCCCGCCGTGCTATGCTCGCGCGCCGACCGCCTGCCCCGGGGCGCGCCATGTCCGAACGCCGTCTCCACCTCGCTTCGCTTCTCGCCGCCGCGCTCGCGGCCTGCGGTGGCCCGCCGGTCCGCCTCGGACCCTACGAACACGACGCGCAGGCGGTCACCATCTGCCCCGCGGGGGCGACGCTCCAGGGCGCGGACGTCTCGTCCTACCAGGCCACCGTGAACTGGTCGCAGTACGCCGCCTCGGGCCTGACCTTCGCGATCGCCAAGGCGACCGAGGGGCTCACCGGCGTCACGGCACACGATTTAGAATTTCCAAGCAACTGGGCCGGCATGAAGCAGGCCGGCGTCGTCCGCGGCGCCTACCACTTCTACCACCCGCAGGACGACGGCGCGGCGCAGGCCGATTCCTTCCTCGCCGAGGTCGCGAGCGCGGGTGGCTTCCAGCCCGGCGACCTGCCGCCCTTCCTCGACTTCGAGGTCACCGACAACCAGCCCACTGCGACGATCGTCCAGCGCGCTCAGGACTTCATCGACGAGATCCAGGCGAAGACCGGGCTGACGACGATCATCTACACCTACCCGAGCTACTGGTCCGGCCTCGGCAACCCGAGCCAGTTCGGCAAGTACCCGCTCTGGATGGCGAGCTACGCCACGTGCCCGGACATCCCCGCGCCCTGGAACGGCTGGCTCTTCTGGCAGAACTCCTCGACGGCCACGGTCGCGGGCATCCCGAACAGCATCGGCACGATGGACACCGACGAGTTCAACGGCTCGCTCGCCCAGCTCCAGCAGATCGAGATCGGCGGCAGTGGCATTCCGGACGCCGGGCCCCCCGGGACCCCCGACGCCGGCACGCCGCCGGCGGCGCTGCCGTCCTGGGTGCTGTCGCAGGTTTCGGGCAACGACGCGATCACCCTGGTCAATTGGTCGGACGGCCACTTGGAGCTGTTCGGCCTCTCGACCTCGGGTGCCGAGCTGCACAGCGCGACCACCGGCACGGGCGATACCTGGTCCACCCCGGCGGCGCTCGACACCGGCGCGCTCTGCGGCTCGGCGGCCTCGTACTGGGGATCGCCGTGGACGTACCCCGAACTCTACAGCCCGCTCGCCGCGGGCGGCACCGGCCACCTCTGGTGGGCCTCGAGCAGCGGCTGGCGCAAGTACCAGGCGTTCGGCGGCGGAACCCTCGGGCACCTCGCGACGGTGGTCTGGGTCGACGGCCGTACGGAGGTCTTCGCGCTCGGCGCCGACCACGCGATCTGGCACGACTACTGGGACGTGGCGAACAGCAACTGGTCCGGCTGGGCGAGCCTCGGCGGCTCCGTCGAGACCGGTGCCGCGCCCATCGTCTGGCCCGACGGCTCCGGCGAACTGTTCGCCGCCGACGGAGCGGGCGGCCTGTGGCACGCGACGACCGGACCGTCGTCCTCGACCGGCTGGTCGTCGTGGACGCAGATCGGCAGCGGCATCGCATCGAGACCCGCTCCGGTCCGCTGGCCCGACGGCCACGTCGAGCTGTTCGCGCGCGGCACGGACGGCCAGCTCTACCACGCGACGGCGACCTCGCCCTCGGCCTGGTCCGGCCTCTCGGTGCTGGGAGCCGGCACGAGCCTCGCGGGCGATCCCTCCGCGGTGATGGACCCCGCCTCCGGGGCCGAAGTCTTCGCCCGCGACACGACCGGGCAGGTCCAGGTGCTGGTCGAGGACGGTGGCAATGGCTTCGCGCCGCTCGCGGGAATGACCGCGGCGTCCGATCCTTTCGGCTGGGAGTGGCAGGACGGCAGCGCCGAGGTCTTCGCCGTCGACGGCACCGGCCAGCTCGTCCACACGCTCCACGACCCCGCGAACGGCTGGAGCGGCTGGTCGGGCATCGGCACCGGCTTCGCCCCATGCGCGACCCCGCTCGCGGTCGCGACCGACGCCGGCACGCCCGGAGGCGGCACCGGCGACGCGGGCGTGCCGGGGGGAGGCACCAGCGGCGGCTCCGGCGGCGGCAGCGGTACGAGCGGGAGCGGCGGAACCGGCGGAACCAGTGGCAGCGGCGCCGCAGCCGGCGGCGGCTCCTCCGGAACGCCCGGCTCCGGGGCCACCCCGAAGCCGAACCCGCCCAAACCCGCCACCGGCTGCGGCTGCCGGACCGGCGAGGGCCCAGACCTCGCGGTCCTCGCCCTCGCCGCCCTGGTCTTCGTCGAGGCTCGTCGGAGAAGGCCCACGGGTCGCTGACCCACCGCGTCCTCTGGGCCGACGTGGCCACGCGTCGGCCGCTCTCGCGCATCAATTCCGGCCGTCCGCCCTGCCACGCGGTGCGCCCTTCTTACGACCCGGTATGGCGCCGTCCCTCGGCCCGGGCCTCGCGGCCACCGGTCAGTGGACGAAGGCGCGGTAGTAACGGCGTGCGTCCGAGAGCTCGAAGCGCTTTCCGTAGACCGCCGAGAGGTCGTGGATGCCCCAGTCGCGGCAGCCCTTGCGGCACGGCGGGCCGCCCGCCGCGTTGTCGCGGAAGGCGCGCGAGGCCATGATCTCCTTGACCGGGGTCGAGCGCACGTTTCCGACGGGGCGACTCTGCGTGCAGCCGATCACGTCGCCGTTCGGGAAGACGGGCCCCAGAACCAGCTCGGGGTAGTGGCAGGGGTAGCTCGGACGGTTCTCCGCGACGAGGTCGAAGAAGGCGCGGGTGCCGATGACGTCCTCGCCGCGGGCGGCGGAGTCGCGGATCAGCCGGAAGGCCTCGGCGAGCGCGCCGGGCGCGGCGGCCGCCCGAGCGGACGTCGCGCTGGGCCTTCCCTCGACCGCGAACTGGCCCTCGAACGACGGCGGCTGGAACGCGATCGGCACGCCGAAGGCGCGGGCGAAGGCCAGCATCTCGGGCACCCTGGAGACGTTCGCCGCGGTCACGGTCGTGTTGATCGCGGCTCGGACCTCGGGAAGGCGGCTGCGCAGCGCCTCCAGGCCGCGAACGGCGCGGTCGAACGCGCCCGGCATGGCGCGCAGCCGATCGTGCTGGTCGTCGGGGGCGTCGAGGGAGACGAAGACCGCGGTCGCGGGGGCGACCAGCTCCAGCCGCTCCTCGAGGAGCCAGCCGTTGGTGAAGACCGCGACGAACAGCCGCCCCTCGAGCACCCCGAGGATCTCCGCAAAGTCCGCTCGCAACAGCGGCTCGCCGCCGAGCACGACGGCGAGGTGGAAGCGCTCGGCCACGAGCTGACGGTAGAACTCCCGCATCTGCGCGGTCGTCATCTCCGCCGAGCGCGGCTGGTGCGCGCGGCTCCACTGCTGCTGCTCGGGCCCGCTCACGTAGCAGAAGGGGCAGCGGAGGTTGCAGCGGACGGTGACGAGGTGGTTGACGACGAAGGGCCGCATCCGGCCGCGCAGCCGGTCCGCGGCGAGGGCCAGGGCGGCGGCGGTGGCGCGGCGGGCGAACGTCAGGCTCGGCATGCCGGCCCGTCAGATCACGCCCGGGATGAAGCGCCAGCGGACCTGCTTGGCGTACGCCCGGTAGTCGGCGTAGTGCATCAGGTGCCGTTCCTCGGTGATGGCCCGGAGGACGTAGATCGTGTTCAGGCCGGCGATGTAGACGAACTGCCAGGGGCTCCCGAAGGAGCCGAGGCTCTCGCACCACCAGGCGATGTTCTTGGTCGCATAGGCGGGGTGGCGGATGTAGCGGTAGGGGCCGGTGTTGAGGATGCCGCGGTGGGTGAGGTTCGAGAAGCGCAGGCCGAAGACGACCGTGGCCCAGACGTAGACCGTGAAGAGCAGGAGCGTGAGGACCATCAAGGTGTGGTGCACGGGCAGGGTCGTCAGGATCCAGTAGGGCCCGTGCGGGTTCACGTCGTAGGGGAAGAGCGTTCCGGTGACGCTGTTGAAGGGGGGGTAGCAGGCGAGCGCGACGCCCCAGCCGAAGACCGTGAACTCGACCGACTTGCTCTTGGTCCCGAGCCAGCGCGACGAGGTCACGTAGCCGAGCAGCCCGAGGGTGCAGTCGACCACGAAGAGCATGTGGTAGAGCATACGGTACGTCGCGTCGACGAACGGCTCGCCGGGCCCGCCGAAGAAGGCGCTCGTGAGCTTGGAGAGGCCGCCGGCGAGCCCGGCCTTGAAGAAGACCGGGAGCGAGCCGCGCATGCCGTCGTGGAAGGCGCCGCACTCCGAGAAGAGGAACGTCACCATCAGCGGCGCCCAGAAGAACTTGACCAGCATGTCGAGCATGACGACGCGGACGCGCCGGTTGGCGAGGAGCCCGAGCTCGCGGATCCCGCCGCGCCAGACGCGCAGGGCGAGGAGGTTCAGCATCAGCCCGGGGTCGTTGCGGTCCTCCTTGAAGCAGCTCCGGCGCCGGACGGTGAGGATGCAGTAGGGCAGCCCGGCGAGGGTGACGAGCCACCAGACGAACGCCGCGGTGACGCGCCAGTTGAGGTAGTAGCTCTCGGTCCCCATCGGGATGCCCGAGTAGAGCCGGCTGGTCTCGTAGACCACGACCGCGAGGCTCACGACGCACCAGAGCGCGAACCAGCGAAAGAAGCCCGAGCGCGCGGCGTGGCGCCACGACACCTCGCGCCGGTGGGCGACGGGCCGGGCGAGGCCGCGGCGGAGCCGCCAGGCGAGGTCCAGGCCGAGGAGCGTCCAGAGGACGGCGATCGTGCCGGCGAGCGACACGTCGGCCACCGTGAAGACCTCGTCGCCGAGGTGCCAGACGTCGGTCGACGCCGAGCCGATCACCGCGGTGGTGACCGCGACGAGGGCGAGCGAGCCCCAGCGCAGCGCGGGGACGGCCTTCTCGAAGACGACCATCACCGAGAAGGAGACCAGCACGCAGAGCAGGATGTCCGCGTAGTCGCGGGCGATGGTGTGGAAGCCGAGCATCCAGACCCAGTCGGGGCCGCCCTTGTCGAGCCGCCCCTGGAAGCCCGCGTAG
>DAIDIT010000039.1 GCA_027451705.1 Pseudomonadota bacterium | reverse complement strand
GGCCGCGGCCGCCGGGCTCGAGGGCGCCGCGTCCGGCATGGCCTGGGGACGAATGGCGCCGGGCCCCTCCCGAGCGGGGCCGGCGCAGGCGGCGAGAGAAAGCAGCAGCGGCCAGCGTCCGCACATCCCTGCTAACGTACTCCCGGTCCGGCGGATCCGCTACGACCGCGGGGGCGCACCGGGGGCGATCGCCGGCTATTCCGCCTGTACCGACAGGCTGTAGGCGTCGTCGGGATCGCCGCCGGGCTGGCCGGGGACGCGCAGCGCGGGGTCGGGCCGGACCACGACGAGGTAGACGCCGGGGTCGAGCTTCGCCCGCACCGATTCGGGGCTGCCCGCTTTGCCGTGGTCGCTCGTGTTGATGAGCGGCCCTTCCGTGCGAGCCTCGCCCGCGGGGAGCGGCCCGCGGAGCTGGAGCGCAAGCGCCACCTTCGCGACGCCCGTGAGCTTCACGGCGACGCCCAGGCCCACCGGCTGTGCCGAAAGGTCGAGACGGTAGAAGTCGACGTCGCGCGCCGGATAGGCGTAGCCGCGCAGCGTCTGGCCGAGCTTGATGGCCGTCGCCTGTGCCGGCCGGTCGTTTGGCTCGCGTTCGAAGCTGCCGTCGTCCGGCACGAGCGACACGTCCAGCTCGTAAGGATCGGTCGGGTTCTCCTGGTCGCGGACCCAGTGGGCACCGACCTGGTGCGCGGCCGCCTCGACCTTGACGAAGTGGTCGCCCGCGGGCAGGGCCACCGAGGGGATCACCTCGGCCTCCTTCGGTCCGGCCTCGTTGGCCCGAAGTAGCACCGCGTCGCGCTCGCGGGGGCGGGCCGGCCGGTCCACGACCGACAGCTCCGTGTCGACGTGGTCCAGCGGCCCGAGCCGCGCGTGCAGAAGCGACGGCGTCCCGACGTGTAGGACGTAATAATCGACGTCGCCTTGGGGCGAGAGGTAGCCGTAGCGGCGGTTGGCGATCGGGGTTGCCTGGTCCACGGTGTCGTTGGGCTCGATCTCGAAGTTCGGGGGCGCCGGCTCGGCGTGGAAGGCGATCGTGTACGGGGTCTCGGGTGCGGCGACCCGCTTGCCGTGCACGTAACCGCTCTGGACCACGACGTAGACCGAGCGAACGCCGGCGAAGAGGCCGAGGTCGCGGACGTCGATCGCCTCGCCCGTTCGCCCCTCGAGCGCGCCGAGCGGCCGCTGGTCCTGGTCGAAGAGGTGGACCTCGAGCCGGACGTTCGGGACGGCGGAGATCTGCAGCCGCGCGAGCGCGGCGGGGTCCTGCGGCGTTCCCGCGTCGGCCGTCCCAGCATCGACGGCACCGGCGACCGGGGCCGTCCCGCCGTCCGAAGGCGCCACGAGGTCGACCCGGTACCAGTCCTGGTCCGCGGGCGTGCCGATCGTTCCGTGCATCGGGTGGTCCCCCGGCAGCGGCGTCGCGTCGATCGCCCGATCGTTCGGCTCGGCTTCCGCGTCCGGGTCGGGCGCCGAGAGCCGCAGCGCGAGGCTGTAGTGGCCCACCGCCCCTCCGGGCGAGAAGACGCGCAGGTAGATCGGATCGCGGACCCGGAACGACGGGAGCACGCAGCCCTGGGCCGGACCGTCGGAGGAGACCGAGAGGAGCTTGTTGCGGTCCTTGTCGTAGACCTCGAACGCGACGCGCCCGGACGGCAGGGCCGACAGCTCAACGCGCAGATCCTGGGGCATCGACCTGGGCTGGACGCGGTACCAGTCCTCGTCGGGGTGCGAGGCAGGCTGCACGGCGTGCAGGTCGCCGCCGACGCGTGCCGGGCCGTCGATCGGCTGGGCGCGGTCGGGTGTGTCGTTGGGCTCCACCTCCGTGACCGCCGGCAGCGAATCGGCCGGCGGAGGCGGCGGCGTCGCCGCGGCCGGCGGTGGAGCGGCCGGCTTGCTGCACGCGGCGAAAAGCGCCGCCAGGACGATGCTTCGCTTCATTTCAGATCCCCGTTCGCGCGGGACGCCGCCGGCGGGTCGCCCAGGCGAGCGCCGCGAGCGCGAGACCCAGTCCGGCATCGCCGCCCTGTCCGCACGAGCAGCCTCCCTTGGCGGCCGGGCCGCCGGCGTCGGCCTTCTCGAACGGCTTGCAGTCCGGCCCGAACGCCGCCTGCTCCGCCGCGTCACAGGCGCGCCCGACCCCGTTGTGGTCGCAGTCGAGTTGGTCCGGGTTCGCGACCTGCGGGCAGTCGTCCTCGTCGTCGGCGATGCCGTCGCCGTCCTGATCGGGCGGCGGGCTCGCGGTCAGCTCGAAGTGGTCGAGGGTGATTGGCACTCCGGGGGCGGCCGGTGCGCCGACCGCCGGCCGGACCTGCAAGCCCTGGATCGTCGAAGCCCAGTCCGCGGCCGCTGCCGCGGGCGCGCCGTGGTCGGCGGTCAGCCAGAAGATCCGATGCGCATAGTGGCGCCCGTCGACCGGATTCTCCGCACCCACGCTGTCCGCCGGCGCGAAGGTCGCGCCGCTGGTGAAGTCGACGTCCGTCGAGCCCGAGGGCCCGGAGGGCCACTGGCCTCCAACGAGCGCCGCCTGGACCTCGCTCGCGTGCACGGCGACGTTCAGGTTGCGGACGGCGGTCGCGTCGCCCGAGACCCCGATGACCAAGCCCCCCGCCTGCTGATCGATCTGGAGCGAGGCGACGTCGACGGGCGTCCAGCCCTCCGACGAGATGTGGAACGTCCAGAGCGGGTAGTCGTCCCGTCCGGAGAGAGTCGACAGCATTCGCATCCGCCGGTCGGTCGCGGCGTAGAAGTAGCCGTTCCACCAGCGGCGGACCTGCTCGAGCGTCTGGAGGACGGCGGGCACCCCCGGCGACTGCGGCCCCTCGCCTGGCAACATCAGGAGCGCCCAGGCCTGGCGGGAGAAAAGCGGCGCGTCGCCGAACGCCGGCACGCGCTTGCCCTCGGCCGCCTGGACCTGCCCGATCGTCACCTCGACGGCCTGGCCGCCGATCTGGTTCGGCTCGTGGCCCGAGAAGGCCGGGCCGTAGGGCGGATCGGACTGGGGCCCCTCGCCCGGGACCAGGTCCTGGAAGCTCTGGCCCTGCGGCGGCTGCGGGCCCGAGACGTAGAAGAACGGCGGGACGTCGCCCTCGGCGCGGACGCCCATCAGGTACTGGTCGAGCGGGCTGTAGGCCGCGACGCTGCCGTTCGGGATCGAGAAGCTCGCCGCGTTCGTCGCGTCCTCGACCCAGTGGTTGCCCTCGAGCGGCGAGCCCATGTCACCGTCGCCGCCTCCGCTGTTCAGAAACCAGCTCCAGTGCTGGAGCGATCGGCCGAGGAGGTCGACGCTGTCGCCGCCGTTGGCGTTCGTGAAGTGGACGAACGCGCCCCATTGGTGCGCGGTCTCCTGCCCCAGGATGCCCGCGACCGAATAGGCGTCGGTGCCGAAGCTGGTCCGCCCGTCGCCGCAGTCGGCCCCGAGCTGCTGGTCGAGGTTGCAGTCGTAGAGCATTCCCATGTCGATGATGCCGCGCAGGTTCCCG
The DNA here is from genome assembly GCA_027451705.1 of Pseudomonadota bacterium. Classification (GTDB taxonomy): domain Bacteria; phylum Myxococcota; class Myxococcia; order Myxococcales; family JAKAPL01; genus JAKAPL01. The sequence continues at coordinate 7,779 of DAIDIT010000039.1, read as the reverse complement.
CCTTCGCGGATGCCATAGTACGAGCGGAGGTCGATCGTGCTCGAGTTGTTGAACGAGGTGTTCTCGATGCCGATGCCCTGGATGTCGTTGTAGATCGGCTCGTAGTAGGCGAGGTAGTTGCACGCGTCCTGGAGGAAGTCGCTCCAAAAGACGATCGTGTCGTAGGCGTCCGGCTGGAGCTGGAGAAAGCTGCCGACCGCGTCGATGCCGCTGCTCTGCGGGGCGAGGCTGTACGCCGGGATGCCGATGTTGCAGTTCGGATCCTGGTAGATGGTGCAGCCCGTCGGCGACGGGCCGTTGTTGGGGTCGTCCGAGGTGCACGCCGTCGCCGCGATGGCCTGGATCTCGCCGTAGGTCCCGGGCGCCGGGCTCTGGGCGATGGGGCCGCCCGCCGGCGGGGCGTGGAGCCCCGGGAACTTCCGGAGCTGGGCGCGGATGTCGCCGTCGCGGAAGCGCGCGGCGTTCGGGGGGAGCGGTGGGAGGGCGGCGAGACCCGCCGCGGCGGCGAGAGCGATCGAGAGCATAGGGGGCGCTGGGCGCGGCATCATACCCGACAGAAGCATGGCACGGTAGGCGCGGGCCCGGGTGGTTGACGCGAGGCCGATTGGGCCCTTAGCCTGACCGCGTGGCGGGTGCGGGCGACAGCGAGCGCGAGGCGCTCCGCGCGGAATGGGTGGGGCGCATCCCCCCCTGGTATTCGCCGGCGCTGCATGTCGCCACGACCACCGCGCTCGGGATCGTCTTCGCGGCCCTCGCGCTCGCGCCGGTCCACGTGGTCCGGCCGGTCGAGCTGCTGATCGTCCCGCTCACCTGGGTCGTCGCGAACGCCACCGAGTGGCGCGCCCACCGTGACCTCCTCCACAAGCGCGTGCCGTGGGCCGCGACGATCTACGTCCAGCACACCCTCCAGCACCACCGGCTCTACCTGACCCACGACATGGAGATCCGCTCGCCCAAAGAGCTGCGGCTCGTGCTGATCCCCTCGTACGGCGTCGTGCTCCTCTTGCTCGCCGTCCTGCCCATCGCGGCCGCCCTCTGGTTCGCGGGGCAGCGCAACCTGGCCGGGCTCTTCGTCGCGACGACGCAGGCTTACGTCGTCTCCTACGAGTGGTTGCACCTCTCCTACCACCTGCCGCGCGGAAGCCGCGTCGGGCGCAGCCCCCTCGTTCGGCGGCTCGCGCGCCACCACGCCATCCACCACCACCCGTCGCGGATGAACCAGTGGAACCTCAACGTCACCGTCCCGCTCTGGGACTGGGTCCGCGGCACCCTCTACCGGGGCGAGGATCTCCCGCAGCTTTTCGCCGACGCCGCGAAGGAGCCGGTCACCGACCGATGAGGGCAGGGCCGGAATCCGGACCCGGGTCTCGCGCTCGTACCGTCGCCGGGCCCAGCGCGTCGTGGTTTCGGGGGGTTGGACGTGGCATGGCGGCTGCTCTACCCCCCATTGCGATGCGCGGACGATGCGATAGACTTTTGAGCTTCCAACGCTCGGAGGGATTCACATGCCTTACTTGATCTTCTTTCGCCGTGGCCAGGAGCTGATGCGGGTGGCCCTCGACCGGGCCGAGATGACTGTCGGCGGCGGGGCCGGCGCGGACGTCGTCGTCCCCGATCCCGCGGTCGCGGCCGTCCAGGCCGCGCTCGTGCAGGTCGGCGACCGCTGGCGGCTCGACGACCGCTCGGGGCAGGGGACGGCGGTCTGTGGCAAGCGAACCGACTCCGCCTGGCTCGAGGAGGGAACCGACGTCGCGTTCGGCGGCTACCGCGCCATCTACCGCGACAACCTTTCGGACTTCGCGGCCGACGCGCACGCCGCGAAGACGCTCGCCGACGGCCTCGACGCGCCTACCCTCCCGCGCGAGGTGTGGCTGATGGCACAGGAGCCCGGCACCGACCGACAGCTCCAGATCGCCCTCGGACCGGAGATCGAGGTCGGCTCCGGGGACGCGTGCGGGCTGCGGCTGCCCCACCCCACGGTCTCCGCGCGCCACGCCCGCATCGGCCGGCAGGACGGGCGGATCGTCATCCAGGATCTCGGCAGCAAGAACGGCGTCCGGATCAATGGCGTGCGCAGCTACGAGTCCGAGCTGCCGCTCGGCGTACGGGCGCGGATCGGCGTCTGGGACGTCTGGGTGGCGAGTGCCCGGGACGAGCGGCCGAAGGGCGTCGAGTCCTTCGAGGGCATCATCACCGCCGACCCCGCGATGAAGCAGATCCTCGCCCAGATCGACCGCATCGCCGCCTCCAAGGTTCCCGTCGTGGTCTTCGGCGAGACCGGGACCGGCAAGGAGCTGGTCTCGCGCGCCATCCACCGGCGCAGCGGGCGCGGCGGCGCGCCGCTCATCCCGATCAACTGCGGCGCCATCGCCCACGAGTTGATGGAGGCCGAGCTGTTCGGCCACGAGAAGGGAGCCTTCACCGGCGCCGGCACCGCGCGCAAGGGCGCGCTCGCGGAGGCCGACGGGGGAACCATCTTCCTCGACGAGATCGGCGAGCTGCCGCTCGACCTCCAGCCCAAGCTTCTGCGCGCGATCGAGCTCGGCGAGGTCAAGCCCGTCGGCGCCTCGCGCCCCGGCACCGTCGACGTGCGCTACGTTTTCGCGACCCACCGCAACCTGGCCGACGAGGTCGGCGCGCGCCGCTTCCGCGAGGACCTCTACTACCGGATCGCCGTCGCGACCCTCCACCTGCCGCCGCTGCGGCAGCGGCGCGGCGACGTGATGGTGCTCTGGCAGCACTTCATGAAGACCCTCTCCCCACCCGACATGATCCCGACCCTCGCGCCCGGCGCCGAGGCCCGCCTCGCGCACCACGACTGGCCGGGCAACGTCCGCGAGCTGCGCAACGTCGCCCAGCGCGCGCTGCTCGTCGCCACCGGTCCCGAACTGCGCGAGGACGACATCCAGTTCGACCCGCGCACGGCCGGCCGGGCCGCCCTCGGCGAGAACGCCATCGACCCGCGCGGCATGACCCTCCAGCAGGTCGAGAAGTCCGCGATCGAGATCGTCCTTCGGAGCGTCAAGGGCAACCGCAACGCCGCCTCCCGCCAGCTCGACATCGCCAAGTCGACCCTGTTCAAGAAGATCGCCGAGTACGGCCTGGGCGGCGGGGGGGACTCTGACGAGGTGTCCTGACCTGGCGGACGAAGGCGCATTCGTCCCGCGACGGGCACTTCGATCGTGCAATCGTGCAGGGTGGACGAGGCCGTTCCGCAATGCGCGATGCCCTCCGGCGCTGGATGACCCGCGGTGCACCGCTCTCGCGGCAGGCGTAAACGGTCGTCGCCGTACCCAAAAGCGGGATCGGGTTGCCCCCTACGCCGCCGCGGGCCGGCTCTCGGCGAGATCGGGGAGGGGGGCGAGGAGCTTACCGAGCAGCGGCATGTGCGGGGCGAGCTGGGCGCGGCCGAGGGCGGTGGCGCGGCGGGCCTGGGCGAGGCCGGGGACGATCTCGAGCGGCGAGAGCGTCCGCGTGAACGGGACGTACAGGTTCGCCCACGGCAGCGCCCGCCGGACGTTCTCGTGGGCGAGCCGCTCGAGCGGCAGCCACGCCGGGGTCAGGAGCTTGGGCGAGAAGCCGTCGAGCGCGAGGACGAACGGGTTCGACCAGCCGCCCTCGCGGTTGCGCAGCGCGAGGTGGCCGGCGCGCGCCGGGCAGTTCTCGACGAGCCCGCCGTCCGCGAGCCAGCCGAGGCCGCGACCGCCGAGGAGCCCGCCGAGCCGAGCGTGCGCGCCGGGGTCGTCCCGCAGGACGTCGTAGTGGATCACCCCCGGCAACGACGACGAGAAGCCGACGGCGTCGAGCGCGTCGAAGCCGGCGGTCTCCGCGTCGGCGCCGAGGTAGAGCCGCTCGAGCCGGTTGGGCTGGAGCACCAGCTCGGACAGGACGGAGACGAGCTCCCCCGCCTTGCGGCGCAGCTTGCGCGGCGTCGGGGGGAAGAAGCTGCGGACGTCGAGCAGCCGCTCGTAGGCCTCCGGCGGCCGCGGCAGCATCCCCGCGCGGATGCCGGTGACGCTGACGACGAGTGGGATCCGTAGATCCCCGAGCGCGGGCAGCTTTTCGCCCCCGACGAAGCGGTGGAGCGCGGTGCGCAGGTACAGCCGGAACGCGCCTGGCAGGGCATAGCGGCTCTCGACGCGCAGGAAGCGGAACAGCCGCCGGTAGGTCAGGTGCTCGAGGATCTGGGTCACCCGTTCGAGGTCGAACCGCTCGGTCCGCGCCCGGATGAGGCCAAGCACGGCGCCCATGCTGGAGCCGGCGATCAGCGCCGGGGTCAGCCCCCACTCCTCGAGCAGCTGGAAGCAGCCGAGGTAGACGTAGCCGACACCGCCGCCGCCACCGAGCGCGAGCACGAGCCGCCGCTGCCGGACCGCGCCCTCCATCGCGGCGCGCGGAACGCCCGCAGCGACCGCCGCCTCGCGCGCCGCGAGCGTCAGCCCCCAGAGCCGCCGCGCCGCCGCGGCGAGCAGTTCGGGCTCCGGCGTGCGGGGCTCCGCAGCGGGGTCCTCCCCGAAGAGCGCGTCCGCGGCGCCGGCGACGGCGCGCCGGTAGGAGGCGAGCGCGGGCGGACCGCCGCCCTCCGAGTCGGCGGCGATGCGCGCGAGCGCGAGCGCGTGGCGGAGCGTCGCCTCGTCGGTCGGGGCGAGGGCGCCGGGCCGCGACAGCGTCCAGCGCGCGAGTGCCAGCTCCGCATCGTCGAGCCGGCGCGCCTCCGGGGATCTCGGCATCGACGAGGGTGGGGCTACCGGCGTCCGGGCCGCGCCATCAGGCGCAGCTCGCGGGCCGCCTCGAGGCAGTCCGGGTTGCACTGCAGGGCGCGCTCGAACGAGCGCTCGGCCTTGTCGGGGCGGCCGGTCGCCTGGTGGATGTAGCCGAGGAAGAGGTGCGACTTGTCGACGGTCGGGTTGAGCCGGATGGCCTGCTCGATGTGGTCGAGCGCAGCGTCCAGCGCGGTCTTGCTCTGCGGCTGCGCCTGGAAGAGGCTCCAGCCGAGGTGGGCATGGAACTCGCCCTCCTCGCCGTACAAATCGACCGCCTGCCGGAACGCCTCGGCGGCCTCGGCGAAGCGCCGCTCGCCGAGGAGCTGCTGGCCGCGCTGGAAGCGTCCCTCGGCGGCGAGGACGTTGCCGACCCCGTCCGGCTCGGCAGCCTTCGGTCCGGCCGCGAGCTCGACGAGGTAGCGCGCGCGATCCTCGTCGTCCGAGAGCGTCTCGTACGCGGACGACACCAGGTGGTAGATCTGCGCGGCCAGCTCGCGCACCTCCGCGGAGGCGGAGCCGTAGTGCTTGTCGGGGTGGTAGCGCTTGGCGAGGTCGAGGTAGGCGCGGCGCAGCTCTTCGGGGCCCGTCTCCTGCTTCACGCCGAGCACCTCGAAGTGGTTCTTGCGGCGCAGCGCCGCGATCTCCTGGGCGAGCCTCTGGGCGGTTTCGCGCGAAGGCGGCGGACGCGGCGGCAGGGCGGGCGGCTGCGGCTGGACCACCACCTTCGGCACCGGCATCGGCGGCGGGCGCGGCCCCTCGGCCTTGCGCGGCAACTCCTTCCGCGGGCGCGGCTCGGACTCGAACTCGACGATCTGCGCGATCCGCAGTGCGAGCAGGAGCCGCCGGACCGCCATCGGCTTGAGCGGCCCGCGTTGCTCGAGCTGCGCGGTCGTGCGGGTACCGTCGATCGACGCGAGCAGCTGACCCTCGTCGCCCTCGAGGCCCAGCTCCTGGAACCGGTAGAGCGGGTCCTGCGCGGGGACGGGGTAGCTGTCGCGCACGTCGCGCAGGGCGGCGGCAACGCGGCCGTCGCTGTAAGCGCGCGCGATCCCCTCGCGGATGATCGCGGCCGTCGTCAGCTCGAGCTCGATCGGCTCGCTCGGCAGCTCCGCGCGCGTGTCCAGCTCGTAGCGGCCGTCCTGCCAGGAGAAGATGTCGAAGAGCTTGGTCTTGAGCTGGAGCGAGAGCGCGAAGCGGAGGTTGTGCGGCGAGAGACGGCCCATCTCGATGAGGACCGTCCCCTGCTGCCGGTAACTCTCCTTCATCCGCCGCAGCGACTCCTCGCAGTCCGCCTCGGTGATGAGTTTCTCCTGGATCAGGATGCGGCCGAGGCACTCCGCGAGGACGTTGGACTTCACGTAGACCGGCCGCCCCTTGCGGAAGTAGACGATCTTCTTGTCCTGCCGCCGGCTGACGAGCAGGGCGCCGTCGGCGCGCCAGCGGTAGACCTCCGCGAGGAGCTTGCCGAAGGGGCGCTGCTTCAAGTCGCCGCGGCTGATGGGGAGCTGGTGCCGCTGGGTCCGCTGGCGGATCTCGGCCTTCTCGACGTCGGTGACCTCTTCTTCCCAGTCTGGACCGGCGAGCTTGCGCAGCGGATGCTCCGGATCGGTCGTCTCGTCGTTCGGATCGGGGGGCCCGTGCGCCGCTCGTCCTCCGGCCTGCGCTGCTCCGGGGGGCTTGCCGCCCTCCAGACGACTTGGGGGGGCGCCCCCCGCACCCCCGCGCCCTCGGTCGGGCTCCTCCGCCCTCTCTAGGGCTTCGGCCCCCGAATCCGGCGGGGGCGGGGGAGGGCGCTTGCGGCGCTGCGAGCGCTCGGAGCTCACGCGGTCCCCACGAGCCGGCCGTAGATTGCCCGGACGCGCGCGGTCTGGCGCCGGTAGGCGTCGAGGAGTTGCCGCCCCGCCGCCGAGCGCCCGGTGCCGCCCCGCTCCGCGCCGAAGCCCAGGCCGCGCGCGAGCAGCTCGAGCGGCCGGCCGCCCGCGGGCAGGAGCGAGTGGCGGACGTCGTGGGCAATCCGCAACCTGCCCTCGACCCGGCGCAGGAAACGGTCGGCCTCCGCGAGGTCCGCGGTGTCGCGCTGCGAGAGGACGGACGCCCGCTCGAGCGCCGCCAGCGCCGGCAGGGTGCCCGGCACGCGGACCTCCGGCAAACGTCCCCCATGCGCGAGCTGAAGGAATTGCACGGTGAATTCGACGTCGAGAATGCCGCCTCGGCCGAGCTTGGGATTGTACCGGTCCCCCTCCCCGGCGGCAAGCTCGGCCTCCATCCGCCGCCGCAGCCCGTCGATCTCCGCCCGCAGCGCGGCGGGGTCGGGATCGGCTCGCCAGACCGCGGGGGCGACGACCTCGCGGATCGCGCGCTCGAAGAGATCTCGGTCGCCTCCGGCGTAGCCCGCCTTGATGAGCGCCTGCCGCTCCCAGAGCTGCGAGCGGACGGCGTGGTAGTCGCGGAAAGCCGCGAGGGACGTGACGAGGGTGCCCTGGTTGCCCGAGGGGCGGAGCCTCGGGTCGATCCGGTAGAGGAAGCCTTCGCGGACCGGCGTCGAGAGCAGGGTGATGAGCCGCTGCGCGACGCGGGCCTCATACTCGTGCACCGAGGCGCGGCCGCGCGGGCCGCCGCCGCTCTCGCCCGTGCCCTCGTAGAGGAAGAGCAGGTCGAGGTCCGAGCCATAGGACAACTCGCCCGCCCCGAGCGAGCCGAGCGCGACCACCGCGAGGCGGGACTCCGGCGCGGGCGGGCCGAACGCCGCGGCGACGTCGCGCGCCGCGACGGGGAGCAGCGCGCGCACGACGCTGCGCGCGAGGTCGGACAGCTCCGAGGAGACGTCTTCCACGGAGAGATCGCCCGCGAGGTCGAGCAGGCCGACGCGGAGGAGTTGCTCGTTGCGGAAGCGGCAGGCCGCCTGGAGCGCGAGCTCGACGTCGTCGGCCGGCCCGAGCCGTTCAGCCAGCTCGGCCCCCATCTGCTCGGCCGGGACGTGCCGCGGCAGCGCCTTCGACACGAGGACCGCGTCGAC
>DAIDIT010000038.1 GCA_027451705.1 Pseudomonadota bacterium | reverse complement strand
GCCGTGGCACCCGTGCCGCCCATGCCTGCGGCCGGCGCGGCCGCGCCGAGCGTCCCGGCCCCAGCGGCCCCGAAGCCCCCGCCGACGGGGCCGCTGCTCCCGCCCAAGGGGAGCTTCGACGACCTGCTCGCCGCCTTCCGGGCGCGGCGCCAGGCTCTCGTCGATCAGAACTCGGCGCAGGCGAAGGCCCAGGCGAAGGCGCTCGTGGAGCTGCGGGCGACGCTCGCCTTCCCGGATCTCTTCACGACCGCCGCGGCGCTCTGCCGCGAGGCCGGGCGCGAGCTGAAGAGCGGGTTGTGGCCCCAGGCCCTCGCTTCGGCCGATCTGGCCGTGGCGCTCGCGCCGGACATGCCCGATGCCTGGTGGTTCGAGGCGCGCGCGTTGCTCTCCGCGCAAGGGGCGTCGGGGGCCGGCCCGGCCGCGATGGCGCTGGTCTCGGCCGTCCGCGCCGAGGTGACGGAGCCCCGGTCCCGGCAGGCGCTCCTCGGCAACCTCGCCACGGGCGCGATCGCGGCCGGCCTGGTCGCCGCGGCGGTCGCGCTCGCCGTGCTGCTGGCGATCTCGCTTCGCTACGCCTTCCACGACTTCCACCACCTGTTCCCGAAGGCCGTGAGCCCGGTCCAGACGGCGACCCTCGGCGCGATCCTCCTCGCCCTCCCGTGGCTGCTCCACCTCGGGCCGTTCGTCTCGCTGGCGAGCTTCGCCGTGGTCGCCTGGCTCTATCTGAGGTCGGCCGAGCGGGCGACGGTCGCGCTCGCGCTCGCGGCGCTGGTCGCCGCGCCGTGGCTCCTCGGCGAGGTGGGCCGCCGGAGCGTCCTCTCGCCCACCGCCGCGGCGCTCTACGACGTCGAGCACGATCTCGACAGCGGCCGCGCCGCCGCCCTGCTCCAGGCGATCGCCGCGGACGGGGCCGGCCGCGCGCCCTACGCGGTCCTCTTCGCGCTCGGCCGGAGGGCCAAGCGCCTCGGCGATCTCGACGGCGCCACCGGCCTCTTCCGACAGGCGCTCGCCGCCGAACCCGGCCGCGCCGACGCCGAGAACGACCTCGGCAACGTGCTGTTCCTGAAGGGCGACCTCGCGGGCGCGCGCGAGCTGTACGAGGCCGCCATCTCGCACGACCCCGGACTGGCCGCCGCGTACTTCAACCTCGGCCAGGCCTTCAACCGGCTCCTGTTGCTGGATCAGAGCCAGGAGGCGCAGCGCCACGCGCTCGAGTTGGACCGGGCGCTCATCGAGCCGCACGTCGCGGCCGACGACCTGCGGGCCAACCGTTACCTGATCGACGTCCCGCTCTCCTGGCGGCAGATCGCCGCCGCCGGCGCGGGCGACGTCGGGGGCGGCATCCGGCGCCAGGCCGAGGCCCACATCGCCGGGCCGCTCGCGGGCGCGATGCCGGCCGCCGCGGTCGCGCTCGCGGTCCTGCTCGGCGCGCTGACCTTGCTCGGCAAGAGGCTCCGCCCCTGCTCGGACTGCGTCAAGTGCGGCAGGCCCGTCTGCGAGCGCTGCGACGCGGACCTCGCCGCGGACGGCCTCTGCGGCCAGTGCGTCAACGTCTACATCCGGCGCTCGGCCTCCGATCCCCCGGCGCGCATCCGGAAGGAGGCGCGCGTCCGCGCGTACCAGTCGCTGCGGGCCACCGCCGTCCGGCTGCTCGCGGTCCTCTCCGGCGGCGCCGGCCACCTCGCCTCGGGCCGCCCGCTCGTCGGCCTCGCGATCGTCTGGGCCGCCCTCTTCTGCGCGCTCGAGGCCACCGGGCTCGCGGCCGTCCTGCGGACGCCGGGCCACGGCCTCGCGGCACTGCACGCCGTCGTCTTCGGGCTGATCTTCCTGCCGGTCTACGGCCTCGCCGTCCGCGACGTCTTCGCCGCGGACCGCTAGCGAAATCCCAATGGCGCTCAAGGGCACGCTCAAGGACTTCGGGATCGCCGACATCCTCCAGCTCATCGGCCACCAGACCAAGACCGGCGTCCTGCACCTCGTCGCGAAGGACGAGGAGGTCCACGTCGCCTTCTCGAACGGCAGCATCGTCCGGGCCGACAGCGCGTCGCGCAAGCAACGCGACCGGCTCGGCGAGATGCTCGTGCACGCCGGGATCCTCACCCGCGACCAGCTCGACGAGGCGCTCGAGATCCAGAAGCGGACCCTCCAGCGGCTCGGCGACCTGCTCGTCGGCAAGCACTTCGTCGCGGTGGAGCAGCTCAAGGAGATGGTGCAGCTCCAGGTCTCCGAGACGATCTACCGCCTCTTCGGCTGGAAGAGCGGGACCTACGAGTTCGAGCAGGGCGCCGTGGAGTTCGATCCCGCGATGGTGACGCCCTTGCGCAGCGAGAGCGTCCTGATGGAGGGCTTCCGCCGCGTCGACGAGTGGCCGAAGATCCGCGCGGTCATCGGCTCGCCCGCGATGACCTTCGTGCGGCTCGCGGAGCTGCCGCCCGAGGTCGCCAAGGCGCCGGGCGGCGGCAAGGACGACGTCGACGTCGACATCGACGCCGCGTTCGGCGAGGAGAAGCGCGCCGGCAAGGGCGAGTTCTCGACGCTCGGCCGCAACGAGGCCCGGGTCTTCGCCCTCGCCGAGCCGGGCCGCACCGTGCAGGAGATCATCGACCGCTCGCGCCTCGGCGAGTTCGAGACCTGCAAGGCGCTCTGCAACCTCGTCGGCGGCGGCAAGCTCCAGGCGATCGCGCCGGCCCGCGCCGCGCGCGGCGAGCGGCTCGGCCCGCTCGGCCGGTCGCTGCGCGAGCGCATCGGGTCGGGGCTGACCCGCCTGGGGATGACGGCGGTCGTCGGGGCGGCGGTGCTCGGCCTCTCCTACCTGCTCGACGCCCAGCAGGTCGCCGAGAGCAGCGGCGAGGCGCCGTTCGCGGACCGGACGATCGCGCACGTCGTCGGCGACGGCCAGCTCGCCCGGATCCACGTGGCCCTCGCGGTCCACCGGCTCGAGCAGGGGCGCTACCCCGATCGGCTGGAGGAGCTCCAGACCGAGGGGCTGCTCACGGCGCGCGACCTGCGCTACCCTTATCGGAGTCGTTATTACTACCGGCGCGACGGCGGTGGTTACGTCCTGCTGCCGCCGATCGAGTAGAGGCCGCCCACGCCGGACCACCACGAGACCGCCGAGACGCTGGAGCTGTCCGACCCCGATCGGGCGCGGCAGCTCGTGGGCAGCCGCGGCGAGAACCTGGAAATCGTCCGGCGCGCCACCGGCGCGCAGATCGGCCAGCGCGGCGCGACGCTGCGCATCTCGGGCAGCCCGGCCGCCGTCGGTCACGCCGTCCGCGCCCTGCGCGAGCTCTGGGGGCTCGTGGGGAAGGGCTTCCCGCTCGCCCCGGAGGACGTCGACCAGGCGCTCCGCGTGCTCTCGGCCGACCGCGACGCGAAGCTCGCGGACATCTTCCTCGACACGGTGCTCGTGACCTCGCGCAACCGCGGTATCGCCCCGCGCGGCCCCGGCCAGAAGCGCTACATCGAGGCCGTCCGCGCCCACGACATCGTCTTCGGCCTCGGGCCCGCCGGGACCGGCAAGACCTACCTCGCGATGGCGATGGCGGTCGCGGCGCTCGCCGAACGGCGGGTCAAGCGGATCGTCCTCTGCCGCCCCGCGGTCGAGGCGGGTGAGAAGCTCGGCTTCCTGCCCGGCGACCTCGCCGAGAAGGTCAACCCGTACCTCCGGCCGCTCTACGACGCGCTCCACGACATGATGGAGGACGAGCGGGCGACCTCGCTCATCGAACGCGGCACCGTCGAGGTCGCGCCGCTCGCGTTCATGCGCGGCCGGACCCTCAACGACGCGTTCGTCATCCTCGACGAGGCGCAGAACACCACCTCCGAGCAGATGAAGATGTTCCTCACCCGCCTCGGCTTCTCGTCGAAGGCGGTCATCACCGGCGACCTCACCCAGACCGACCTCGGCCCGGGCCGCGCGTCGGGGCTTCTCGAGGCCGCCGAGATCCTCCAGGGCATCGAGGGCATCGCCTTCTGCCGCTTCACCGACCTCGACGTGGTCCGCCACCCGCTCGTGCAGAAGGTCATCCGCGCCTACGAGGCGCGCGGCCCCAAGCCCGCGTGAGATTCCCTCCCCCGCGAAGCGGGGTTCGGTCAGGGCGTGGGTCGAACCCGCCCGAGAAACTCCACCGCCTCGCGCCAGAGCGTCGGGCGGAAGCGGAGCCGGAAGAAGCCGAAGTGGCCGACGGGCGCGCCCGCCTCGGACGGCGAGACGACGCGCACCTCCGCGCGCGCGGCCGGGTAGGCCGCGACCATCGCCCGAACTCCGGGCTCGGGCGCGTAGCCGTCGTCCGTGAAGGCGTAGGCGCGCAGCGGCGCCCGGATGCGATCGTAGCAGGCGCCCGCGCGGCCCTTCGCGTAGGAGAGGACGTAGTCGGGCCGCCGCCCCCAGCGCCCCCACTCCGCCGCGACGCCCGCCGGCAGGTCCTCGCCCCCGAGCGTGCGCCGCATCGGCGCAAAGCCCAAGAGGCGCGTCGCGAGCGGCAGCGCGAGGTACCAGCTCGCGAGCATCGCCGCCTGCCGCCGCCCGCGCCAGTGGCCCCAGTAGCCGCTCGAGCTCGCGACGAAGAGCAGCCCCGAGAGCGCCGCCGCGCGCGGGGCGAGGCCCGCGACCTGGCCCCCGACGCTGTGGGCGACGAGCAGCCGCGGCAGCGAGGGCCAGCGCCGCTCGAGGTGGGCGAGGACGCCCTCGAGGTCGCGCTCGCCCCAGTCGTGCAGCGTCGCCTCGAATCCGCGCAGCGAGGGAGGCGCCGAGCCGCCGACCCCGCGGTAGTCGAAGGTGAGCGCGGTGAACCCCGCCGACGCGAGGTGGGCGGCGAACGGCGCGTAGTGGCGCTGCGGCACGCCCATCGCCGAGGCGACCGCGACGATCGCGCGCGGCTCCCCGGACGCGGGGAAGAGCCGCGCGGCGAGCGGGTAGCCGTCATCGGCGTCGACGCGGATCGCGAACGACATGCGCCCACTCTAGCCCACGCAGCCGGGTTGGAAGGGTTGGAACGGCTTGGCGGCGGCGAGGCGGCGCCCCTGCGGCGCGCGCAGCCCCGATCCGAAGGCGGGCAGGGCGTCGTGCGCGACGCGGTGGGCGAGGCGCTCGCGGGAGTCCCCGACTCGCAACCTGCGGCAGGGGTGGACGGCCTCGGGGGAGCGGGACGCGAGGCTTCTCGGCTTGGACTTGAGGCTCGACTCGGGCCAGACGGGCGAGCGGTCGGGAGAGGCGAGCCTCGACCCGGGCTTGCCGCAATCGATCGTGCGCACGATCG
>DAIDIT010000037.1 GCA_027451705.1 Pseudomonadota bacterium | reverse complement strand
GGTCGTGCCCCGGGAGCAGCCGCGCGTCGAGCAAAAGCTCCGCCCCGCGGCCGGCGGCGTGGAGGTAGCCGAGGTTGCTGACGGTGCCCGCGGGCGAGAAGCGCGGGTCCGTCGCGGGCACGAGGGCGGCGACGAGGTCGTGCCAGCGGCCGACCGCGCGCCGCACGGCGTCGAGCGGGAGCGCGGACGGTCCGTCCCCGTACCCGACCTCGCACGCGGCGGGGACGCTGTTGGCCCCCTGCCCGCCGCGCAGGTAGACCGCGGCCGACAGGTCGCTCGCGAGCGCCTTCTCGATGGCGTTGACGCCGAGGGCCGGGGTGCCGCTGTGCGCGGCCTTCCCCGCGAAGGTCTCGGTTCGGGAGGCCGCGGTGCCGAGGTGGTGCACCCCGAAGGTGACGCGGGCGACGACGTAGCCCTTGTGCGCGTGGACGATCCGGAGGTCCGACGGCTCGCCGCAGGCCACGGCGCGCGGGCGAAGGGCGCCCGAGCGGACGAACGCCTTGGCGCCGAGCAGGCCGATCTCCTCGCCGAAGGTGCCGAGCCAGGCGACGCCGCGGGCGAGCGGCCGGCCCTCGATCCGCTCGAGGGCGAGCAGCTTGGCGCAGAGGTCGAGCTTCACGTCCGCGGCGCCCAGGCCGTAGAGGGCGTCGCCGTCGGCGCGGAGGGTGAAGGGCGTCCCCCCCGTCCAGCGGTCCAGCGGCCCCGGATCGACGGTGTCGGTGTGGGTGAGCAGGAGCAGCGGCTCGCGCTCGGGGGCGCCCGGGAGGCGGACGAGGAGGTTCGCGTTGGGGACCCCGGCGGCGGTCTCGGGCAGGACCTCGACCGGCAGCCCCACCTGCGCGGCCAGGGCCTTCACGACCGGGACCACGGCCAGGTTCCCCCGCGAGGAAACGGTGTCGGCGGCCACGAGGTCCCGGGCCGCGGAGATGAGATCGAACGGCATGGTTCCCCACCGGACGGAGGCTTCTACCACGGTCACCCGCCGGCTGGCCACCCGTTCCCTCGCCCGCGCATCCGGGGCGAGTCGGGGCGGGGGACCGGCCGCGCCGGTCGCCCGCACGGTTTGACTCGGACGGGGCCGGGGGCTAGCTTTCCCGCCCTCCCGGAGGCGTTGACGACCATGCGAAACCGTAAGCTCGGCCTCTCGACCCTCGCCGCCGCCGCGGCTGTCCTCGCGGCCCTGCCGGCCTGCGCCCCCGTGCTCTTGCCCGTGCCCACGCCGGGCGCGACCTACCTGCCGCAGGACGAGTCGCGGCCGGCGCTGACCGACGACCAGCAGGCGCTCGTCGACGCGGTCAACGCGGAGCTCGTCAAGGAGGGCTTCCCGAAGGCCGTCCCGGGCGGCTATGAGATGGAGGCCGCGGCCGTCATCGCGAACGCAGGCGTGGCCAAGCACGCCGGGGCGGGCGAGCAGGTCATGCGGGGCAGCGGCCTGACCGGGGCCACGTCGGAGACGCCGAGCGAGGAAGGCAAGGTCCACGTCGCGGAGCGCCTCGTCGAAGCAGACCTCTCGCCCGTGCCGACCGCCTTCCAGATCGTCGACTTCCCGCAGCGGGCCCTCGAACCCGACCAGGTCAAGGCCCTGGTCAAGAAGATCCGCCCGACGACGGTCTGCGGAACGCTGCGGGTCGGGGCGGCGGTCCTCGGGGCGGGCTGGGACAACCACCGGATCTTCGTGATCACGCTGCGCGACGAGCGGATCGACGTGACGGCGGCGCCGCCCCGGGAGGCGGCCCTCTCGTCGACCTTCACGGTCGAGGGCAAGATCGTCGACGCGACCGTGGGCAGGCTGAAGCTCGCCGTGCTCTCTCCCGACGGCAAGCGGGTGGACCAGCAGACCGCCGTGGTCCTCGACGGCGGCCGATTCCGCGCCTCGTACACCCTCCCGCAAGCGCCGGGGCGGTACCTCGTCGCCGTGGGTCCGGGCGTCGGCCTCTACACCGTGCCGGTCTTCGTGGGGGTCGACCCCTCGCCCTGGCCGCCGCGGGCCCCCGCGGAGGCCGCGGCGCCGAGCAACGGAAGGGCCGTGGCGCAACAGCTCGCAGCCGCCGCGGAAAAGACCCGGGTGGCCGACGGGCAGGGGGCGCTCCCGATCCCCTCGGACCTCTCGGCGTTCGTGAAGTCGCTCGCGAAGGAGCGGGCCCGGATCCATGTCGCGGGCAAGGGCTCGCCGCTCGCCTCGAACGGCTCGAGGGAGTGGCGCGAGAAGCTCGTCGCGGCCGGACTCGGCCCGGACGCGGTCACCTCTTTCAGCTATCGGCTGCTCGTCGACGACGTCGCCGACGCCGTGGCGGCGTTCCCCGCAGACCCCTTCGTGTCGGCGGCCCTCGGCTGCAAGGAAGCCTCGCAGCTCGGGATCGGCGTCGCGCCGGAAGACAAGGAGTCGCCGGACGACGATTCGTACTACCACGTGGTCCTGGTGGTGGTCCGCCGCCCGCACGCGAAGGCCGCGGCGCCTTCCGCGGCGGCGAGCCGTTAGACCGCGGCCTTGTACAGGCTGTAGACGCCCTTCGCGGTCGCGATGGGCTCGCCCGGCGCGCTCGGGTGGTAGGCGATCCCGTCGGTGACGGCGACGCGGTTGCCGATCCGGACGACCCTGCACTCCGCGAACAGGAGCTCCGGCTTCCCGGGCCGCAAGAAGTCGATTCGCAGGTCGATGGTGGAGAGGCGAACGTTCGGCTCGGCGTTGGTGAAGACGGCGTAGCCGCCGCAGGTGTCGAGCAGAGTCGAGACGAGCCCGCCGTGCAGGGCGGGGCGGAGCGGGTCGCCGATGAACTCTTCGCGGAAGGGCAGCTCGAGCTTGCCCCAGCCCTCTCGGCATCCGGCGACGCGGATGCCGAGGAAGCGGTTGAACGGGATCGCCTCCTGAAGGAACTGATCCAGGGCCTCGGTCGAGACGGCGGGGGTCATCGGGGCGGTTCAGTTCGACGGCGCGCCGGCCGCCGGGACGTTCACCACGCCGGGGTCGCTCCCCTGGTCGTCGGTCGGAGGTGCCTCGAGCACATCGGGCCCGGCGGGCTTCGGGGCTGCCGCGGGCGCCGGCGCCGCGGCGGGCGTACCGGCGTCGGGCGCGTAGTCCTTTCGGACCCGATCCTCGGCAGCTTGGCCGGCGGCCGCGGCCTGTTCGTCGCTCAGCCCGTCGGCGCGCGCCTGCTGCGTCGCGACCGTCGACGCAAGCTCGGCGGCGCGCTGCTGGGTCTTCTCGTCGGCGTTCTTGCCCGCGGCCTGCACCATCTTGTCCGCGACGTCGTCGCCCTCGTCGGAGGGCTTGGGCGGGGTGTAGGTGAGCCCCTCGAGGCCGATCTTCTGGATCTGGGGCTGCGCGATGAGGAGGTCGAGCGGCGCCTCGATGCTCACGGTCACCTTCTGGTACTGGAGCGGCTTCGACATCAGCTCCATCGACATGACCGGGTCGGCCGAGACTTTCCCCACCCGGAGCGGCCGGTTCGACAGCTCCATGACCTTCACTTCCTGGACCTCGGCCCGCGGCTGGTTGGCCACGGAGCGGCCGGAGAGGAGCAGGGGCGCGGCGGCGAGCCACCCGAGGCGCGGGCGCGACATGGAACCATTCTCCCACGAACCCGCCGGGGCTTTCAACGACGCGGGCTACCGCCGTCGGCGAGGCCCCCGGCGCGCCACCTCGACGCGCAGCGGGCGGCCGTCGACGACCTGCCCGTTGAGGGCGAGGAGCTTGTCGGCGTCGGCGTCCGGGAGGCCGGCGAAGGCGGAACGGCCCTCGACCTCGAGGGCGGCCGCGAGCGCGTCCTCGGTGACGCCAGACGCGGCGGAAAGGGCGCGCGCCAATTCCCGTGCGGCGGGGAGGTCGCCCTCGCCCCAGCCCAGGTAGAGCCTGCGACCTGGCGGCGGCGCCTCGGCGCTCCGGCGGCCGCCCTTCGCGGCGCCGCGCCGGCCCCGCTCGCGCGGGGCGGCCTCGGCCGGGTGCGCGAGAGCGGCTTTCGGCGGCGCGCCGTCCGCGGGCGGCGCGGCGGCGACTTCTCCGAGGGAGCGCTGCAACGCGAGATCCCGTCGCCGGTGGTGGAAGAAATACTTGAGGGCGAAGGCGAGCAGGTACTCGCCGTCGGGCCGCTCCTTGAGCGTCTGCGCGAGCGGGATGAAGGCCTCGAAAACCGCGCCGCTCGCCCCCTCGCGGAGCAACGCGACGTGCCGGTCGGTCCAGAGCTTGCGCGCGGCATCGGGGGTCGGCAGCTTGCGCTCCTCGAAGGTGATGCCGAAGCGCTTCTCGAGCGCCGTGAGGGTCACGAGCTCGCGGCCGCCGACGAGGGAAAGCGCCGTGCCCTTCTTGCCGATCCGGCCGGTCCGGCCGACGCGGTGGAGGTAAACCGCCGGGTCCTCGGGAAGCGAGTAGTTGATGACGTGCGAGAGGTCGCTGATGTCGATGCCGCGGGCGGCGATGTCGGTCGCGACCATGAAGCGTACATCGCCGGCCTTCACCTTGCCCATCACCCGCTCGCGCTCCTTCTGCGGCAGGTCGCCGTTGAGCAGCTCCGCGTCGTATCCGTTGCGGTTGAGCACCGCCGCGACGAGCGTGGTGTCGTCGCGCGTGTTGCAGAAGACGATCGCGGTCTCCGGCTCCTCGAGCTCGACGAGGTAGAGCAGGTTGCGCGGCTTCGGGTAGGAATCGACGGTGTAGTACAGGATGTTGCGGATCCCCTCGACGGTGTAGTCGTCCCCCGAGAGCAGGAGCGTCTGCGGGTCGCGGAGGTACTTCTGGATGATCTGCTGGATGTCGGGGGGGACGGTCGCCGAGAAGAGCAGCGTCTGCCGGCTCGCGGGCAAGCGGTCGAGGATGCGGGTGACCTCCTCGAAGAAGCCCATCGAGAGCATCTCGTCGGCCTCGTCGAGCACGGCGGCCTGCGCGTGGGAGAAATCGAGCGTGCCGCGGCGGATGTGGTCGAACACGCGGCCCGGCGTGCCGACGATGATCTCGGCACCCGCGCGCAGGGCCTCGTTCTGGCGCTCCATCGACGCGCCGCCGTAGATGGCGGTGACGCGCGAGCCCTTGTGCTTGCCGAGGGCCGCCAACTCTTCGGCCACCTGGATCGCCAATTCGCGGGTCGGGCAGAGGACGAGGACGCGCGGCTCCCCGGCGCCGGCCGGGACGCGCTCGAGCAGGGGAATCCCGAAGGCCGCGGTCTTGCCGGTCCCCGTCTTCGACCGGACGATGAGGTCCTTGCCCGCGAGGACGGGCCGGAGGGAGACCGCCTGCACGGGCGTCGGCCTGCGGTAGCCCTTCTCCGCGATGCCGCGCCGCAGCTCCTCGGACAAGGGCAGGGCGTCGAAGGTCTCGTCGGCGACGTAGTCCGTCGCGCCCTCCGTGGCCGCCTGGCCCGGCAATGCTGGCTCTGATTCGATCATGGCGCTCTTTCTGCGCGGCCTGTGTTCCGGCGGAAGAGTTTCCACTCACCACCGGCCCCGCCTCGAGGTCGTCGACGACGACCTTGAAAACCGCGCACCGGTCCTATAACACAAAGGGGGGATGGCGGATATTCTCGCTGGGAGCAAGCCGCCGCGGGCCACGGGCGACACGGGTTCTCCCGCGTCGCCCGTTGGGGACGCGGAGGAGGCCCCGGACGAGGTCGAGCCGGAGGCCGGCGAAGAGTCCGAGCCCACGCCCGGGAGGCAAGCGGCAATCGTCCCGGCGGGAGGCCCCCTCGCCCCTCACGACGCACTCCAGCGCTACATGGCGGAAGTCGCCCGCCACCCGCTGCTGAGCCGCGAGGAGGAGGACGCGCTCGCACGCCGCTACCGCGCGGATCCCGAGCACAACGTCGACGCCGCGTACGCGCTGGTCACCGCGAACCTCCGGCTCGTCGTCAAGATCGCGTACCAGTACCGGCGCGCCGCCTTCAACCTGCTCGACCTCGTGCAGGAGGGGAACATCGGGCTCATGCAGGCGGTCAAGAAGTTCGATCCCGGGCGCGGCATCAAGCTGTCCTCGTACGCGGCCTGGTGGATCCGCGCTTACATCCTGCGGTTCATCATGGACAACTTCCGGCTCGTCAAGCTCGGGACGACGGCGGCCCAGCGCAAGCTCTTCTTCAACCTGAAGAAGGAGCAGGAGCGGCTCGCGGCCCAGGGAATCGCGGCGGGCCCGAAGCTTCTCGCCGAGCGGCTCGACGTCAGCGAGGAGGACGTGGTCGAGATGCAGGGGCGGCTCGGCCAGGAGGAGCTGTCGCTCGACGTGCCGGTCGGCGAGGAGCAGAAGGACACGCACCTCGATCGCTTGACGGCCGCCGAAGCGGGAGCCGAGGAGCGACTGGGAGACGCCGAGCTGCGCGAGCGCTTCCACGAGAAGCTGCGGGTCTTCGCGGAGGGGTTGCAGGGCCGCGAGCGCTACATCTACGAGAAGCGGCTGATCGCCGAGGAGCCGCTCACCCTGCAGGAGATCGGCGACAAGTACCACCTGACGCGCGAGCGCGCCCGCCAGCTCGAGGCCGAGCTGACCCGCCGCCTCCGCGACTTCATCGCCGCCGAGATGCCGGACTTCGCGGAGGTCTCGCTCTCCCGCCCGCCGCGCACGCGGAAGCCGATCGCGGCGCGCACCAAGGCGAAGCTTGACAAGTAGAGGCCCGCTGGCCGAAAGACTCCCGGCGTGACGACGGATCGAACGGCCACCCCGGAGGCGACGCCGCACGGCGAGGCCGCGGGACGGGCGCCGGCCAACCTTCCGGCCCCCCGGCTGCTGGCGGTGCTCGCGGCGGCCGTGCTGGTGTGCAACGCCCCGGTACTCGCGCTGCCCCTCCGCCCGGCGGCGGCGACGACGGTCGAGATCGCGGGGAGCTTCCAGGACGACTTCGACCGCCCCGAGCTGGGCGAGAACTACTGGTCCACCGGCGACTACTGGCGGATCTTCGACGGACAGCTCCTGTCTCCCGGCGCCCACAACAACCCGCTCTGGCTGCGTGCGATCCTGCCGCCGGACGTCCAGGTGGACTTCGACGCCCGTTCGGAGGCGCCCGAGGGCGACACGAAGTGCGAGATTTTCGGCAACGGTTACGACCACGCATCCGGCTACGTCCTGATCTTCGGCGGCTGGGGCAACCGGGTCACCGCGATCGCCCGCCTGGACGAGCACGGCGTGCCGGTCGACGCGCAGATCCCCGAGCCCATCCCCGAGGGCGGACACGTCCGTGTGCAGCGCACGGACATGCACGTCGAGCAGGGCCGCACCTACCACTGGACGGTCCGGCGAAAGGGCCAGACCCTCTCGTGGTCGCTCGACGGCCAGCTCGTCCTGCAGCTCGTCGACCCGGAGCCGCTGCGCGGGTCGGGCCACGACCGCTTCGCTTTCTCCACGTGGGACGCCGACGTCTTCTACGACAACCTGAAGGTCACGCCGCTCTGAGGGAGGGCGAAGGGCTTGGCCCGACCGACCGCCCACGACAGTTTCGAGCTTCGCCCGCGGCGCAAGCCGGGCGAGTGAGGCCGCCGCATGACGACGAAGCGCGACGCATTCCAGCAGATCCTCGACTACAACCACCGCTTCATCGGCCGCGACCCCGACCTGCTGCCGCACAAGCTGCGGAAGATGGCCGTGAATCCCTTCGCCTTCTTCCGCGGGACCTTCCATCTCTTCGCCGCCGACTGGGTCTCGGGCCTGTGCGCGCCCTGGCGCGACGGGCGGGGCCGCGAGGCCGACCCGATCGCGGGCGACGTGCACATCGAGAGCTTCGGGGCCCACGAGGCCTCGGACGGCGGCGTGGTCTTCGCGATCCAGGACCTCGACGAGGCGGCGGAGGGTGATTTCGACCTCGACGTCTTCCGCGCCGCGGCGAGCGCTGCGCTCGCGGTGGACCAGGCCGGACTGCCGCTCGGGACGGCATGCACGGCCGCCGCCCGACTCGCGCAGGGCTACGCCGAACAGGCCCGCCGATTCCAATCGGGCGACGACCCGCCGGACTGGAGCGTCACGGCGGCCGAGCACGCGCCGCCGCCAGTCGCGGCACTCTGCCGGAAGGTGGCCGCGGTGACGCGCGCCTCATTCCTCGACGGGCAATGCGAGCCCGCGGCTCCCGGGTCTTCGCGCCGCCTGCGCCGAGGCGAGCGGCATCTCGACATCCGCCCGGAGCGGGCCCGCGCCGTCCTCGAGGGGCTCGGCCCCTACCTCAAGGCCAGGACCGCGGGCGGCAGCGGCGCGTACCTGCCGGTGGACGTGGTCTATCGCGTCGCCGGCACCGGCGGC
>DAIDIT010000036.1 GCA_027451705.1 Pseudomonadota bacterium | reverse complement strand
CGCCAGCCGTTCGCCCGAGCCGCGGCCCGCGAAATCGGCGATCGGCGCGACGGCGATCGGCGCGGCGAAGCCGTTGCCCGAGACGAGCAGGGCCGCGAACAGCCCCGCCGCTCGAATCAGAGGCACGCCCCCACGTGGGTGCAGGTGAAGTTCGCGTTGTTGTCGTTCTGGCAGAGCGGGGGCCCGAGCGGCTCACAGGTCGTCGTGCCCGGGCAGCTCCCCGGAGGGACCGTGAAGTTCGGCGACGGGCTCGGATCGCAGATCTGGGCGCAGACGAACTGCGAGGCGACGCCCGGGTAGCCCGTCCCGCCGTCGGCCGTCTGGTTCAGCGTGCAGACGGCGCCCGAGACGCACGGATCGACCCAGCCGTAGGGGTCGCAGCCCTGGCCCACCGCGATCGGGCTCTCGCGCCCGCCCACGCAGACGCCGGGGCTCGGGAAGACGTCGTTGTCGGTCCCCGACGGCTTGCAGACCCACGGCGGCTGGCCGTCGTGGCCGACGGGGCAGCCGTTCGCCGCCGCGGTGACGTAGGGGTCGCAGCCCTCGGTGCAGACGCCGGTGCCGTTGTCGTTCGCCGTCGAGGAGACGAGCGCGCCCCCGATCGCGACGCAGCTCTGGCCGCTCGCGCACGAGGCGACGGAGGCGTTTCCGGTGTCGCACCACGGCAGGCAGGTGCCCTTGAAGCAGAGGTTGCCGCTCTGGCAGAGGCCGGCGGGGTCGTCGCGCGCGCCGCTCGGGTCGCAGCTCGCCCCCGGGCCGCCGCCGGTCGCGTCGCCGACGCGGTAGCAGACGCCCACGGTCGTGTTCCAGTTGTTGTCGTTCTCGGGCAGGCAGACCGTGTTCGGGCCGCCGTGGGCGCACGGCTGGAAGAGGACCGCGAGCTTGTCGCTGACCGGCGCGTTCGGCTGCCCCTGGCTGAGCGAGGCCGCGATGTCGTCGCCCTGCGAATCCGGCTCGGCGTAGCAGTAGTTCGGCACGCAGACGCCCGAGACGCAGTCCCAGGCGAGGCTGCCGCAGTCGTCGCCGGTCTGGCACGCCTCGACGCAGACCTGCGTTGGCTGCGCGGTGATCCCGATCGCGGTCGGGTTCGCGACGAAGAAGGACCCGCAGACCGGCGCCGCGACGTCGCCCGGGATCGGCTGGCAGGCGCTCTGGTCCGAGCAGAGCGAGTAGGCTTGCGGCGCCTGGACGAGCGGGAAGTTCGGCGGGGCGATGACCGACGGCTCCTGGCAGGTGAAGCCCGTGTCGTTGCAGCTCTGGGCCTGGGCGGCGGTCTGGACGCAGTCGAGGCCGCTTTCGATGCACGGGTCGCTGTTCGCCGTCGGCGAGCAGTTCTGGAAGAAGGCCTGGGCGAACGACGAGCAGTCGTCGCCGACCTCGCAGCCGCCGTCGGCCCGCGGGCACGCGACGTGCGTCGGCGGCGGCGTCTGGCAGCTCCCCTTGATGCAGGTGAGGCCGTTCGTGCAGCCCCACAGCCCGACGCCGCAGGGGTCGCCCGGCTGCACGCCCATGATGCAGACGGCCGATCCCGCGTCCGGCACGAAGCAGCCGAGGACCGGGGGCACCGACCCGTCCGGCCAGCCGCCGTCCGGCGGGCGGGTCACGCAGCAGGACGGCCCGCCGCTGCCGCAGAGCCCCCCGTACGTCGAGCACGCCACCGGGCTGCTCGGCTGGCAGCTCCCCGACTGGCAGGTGAGGTTGTGGCCGCAGCAGTCGGCGTTGCCCTGGCACGGGCTGCCCTCGGCGCCGCAGTACTTCGGCCCCGAGCCGGCGTCCGGCGTTCCGCCGTCGGGCGAGGGCTTGGGGCCGGGGCATGCGGCCAGCGCGAGCGCCAGCAGGGCGGAGCCAGACAGCCAGACCTTCCAGGGGAGAGCGCGCACGGCCACCTCGAGAACGGGGGCCCGGACGAGCCGAGGGCCCGCCACTCTCTAGCCGAGCGTCCCCTACCTGTAAAGCGCGCGGTTCACGGGTTCGCCCCGTACGGCGGCGGGACGGTGACCGTGCCGCTCATGCCCATCCGGTAATGGTACCGGCAGAAGTAGGGGTAGCTGCCCGGCGTCGCGAAGGTGTAGCTGAAGCTGTCGCCGGGGTGGACGATCGCGTCGAAGAGGCCGGTGGGCTGTCCCTGGCTGCCGCTCGTCACCGTGTGGTCGATCGTGTCGACGTTGCGCCAGGTCACGGTCCTCCCCTGTTCCACCGTGGCGACGGGCGGGTTGAACTTGTACGAGCTCGCGTCGATGAGGTAGCCCGTCCCGCCGTCGTACGCCCCGCCGTCGGATGCGCCCGGCACCGTGTAGCTGCCGCAGCCCAGAACCGCCGCCGCGGCGGCCGCCCACCAGAACCTTCCGATCATGTCGCTTCCCCCCGCCGCTGCCGTTGCCGGCAATCCTATCGACGGCCCCGCGCGCCCGGGGAGTCTCCCGCGGGCACGACCACGACCGGGCTGCCGACGCGGGCGCGGAGCCGCCGCCGCGCGCTGCCGTCGCGCACCGACAGCTCGAGGAGCCCGCTGCTGCCCACGAGCGCGAGCGGCCGGCCGCGCGGCACCGCCTGGTAGCTCGCCGCGGGGCCGCGGATGCGCCGGCCGGCGAGGCGAACCTCGAAGGCCGCGGGCAGCCGTGCGGCCGGGAGGTTGGTCACGTGGTTGCCGTAGACGTCCGCGTGCAGGACCTCGCCCTCGAGGCGGGCCCCGTCCGCGCACGGCGCCGGGAAGGCGAGCGGGACCTCGAGGCCGGGGAGGGCGCTCCCGAGCGAGCCGGGCCGCGCCCCGGTCGCGAGCCGGCCCGCGGCCGGGCCGAAGAGGTCGCGCCCGTGGAAGGTGGCCGAGACGGCGCGGCCCCGGGGCGGCCGCAATCGGACGGCCCACCGGACGCCGCCGAGCCGGTCGAGGGCCGGGGCGAGCAGACCGTTGTCGGGACCGACGAGGACGTCGCCGCGCCGGCTGCCGACGGCCACGGCGCGCCGGGCGGTGCCGACGCCGGGGTCGACGACCGCGAGGTGCACGGTCCCGGGCGGGAACGCGGCGACCGCCGCCCAGAGGTGGAACGCGCCCGCGCGGACGTCCTGCGGCGGGACGGCGTGGGTCAGGTCGACGAGCCGCGCGTCCGGCGCCGCGGCGAGCAGCGCGCCCTTCATCTGCCCGACGTAGCTGTCGGCGGTCCCGAAGTCGGAGAGCAGCGTGACGATCATGGTTCGCCCTCCGCCGGGGCCCCCTGAAACGAAGAGGCCCGACCCTCCTTTGGAGAGCCGGGCCTCGGGGACCGCGCGACGGGCGTTTCTCAGCCGATCGGGCGGACGTTCCCGGCCTGGAGGCCCTTCGGACCCTTGGTCACGTCGAAGCTGACCTTCTGGCCCTCCTGCAGGCTGCGGAAGCCCTCGGCCTGGATCGCCGTGTGGTGGCAGAAGACGTCTTCGCCCCCGTCGTCCTGCGTGATGAACCCAAAGCCCTTCGCGTCATTGAACCACTTCACGGAACCAGTTGCCATTGGAGCTGTTCTTCTTTCTTGTTCGTGCGCCGAATTGACGCACGGAACGGCACCCAATCGAGCGCCGAACGGCGTGCAACCTAGCCGGCTTTGGCCGCGCCGTCCAGCCCCCCCCCGGCACCCCCCCCCGGCGGCCGCGGTTCAGCGGCCCTCGTCCTCGGCCTGCGGCGCGGCGGGCGCCGGCGGGAGCCAGTGGTAGAGGCGGAGGAACTTCGACAGGCGCGGATCGTCGGCCGAGAGCGGCGGCAGCCAGTCGCCGAGGTCGGTCCGCGTCCACCACGCGTGGCTCGAGAGCGGGGCGTAGTCGTAGCGGAAGAGGCGGGCGCGGACGTAGCGCGGCGGCGCCCCCGGGAAGGGATTGCCGGCGAGCAGGCCGAGCGCGAGCGGGTCGTTGTGCAGGAGTTTCCAGACGAGGTGGACGGTCCAGGGCTGGTCGTTCACCTCCTCCATCGCCGCGAACCAGATCTGCCAGTCGAGCCGCAGGTGGTAGGGCGAGATGAAGCAGGGGCGGCGGTCCGGGTCGCCGGGCTTGCACTTGAACTCGTACGGCTTCCAGGAAGCCGACGGGCCGAGCGCGTCCGCGGTCCCCTCGAAGACGATCTCGTTGCGGACCTTCCCGACGCTGCCGAAGGCGCCGTAGGAGTTGACGAGTTCGAGCGGGTCGTACGAGGTGTTCATCGCCTGGTGCGGCGAGAACAGGTTCTCGACCGGCGCGACGCTGAGCACCGCGACCACCGCGGCGAAGGCGGAGGCCAATGCCGTGTGCGGCCGCCCCGGCGTCGGATGCAGCGGCATCGCGCACAGGCGGGCGCGCAGCCGCGCGGGCGCGAGGCGCAGCCAGACCTCGTCGTCGAAGCAGGCGAGGATCGGGACGAGGGTGAGCCAGTTGAGGAAGGCGAGGTTCCCGCTCGCGACGAGGACGATCTGGAGCGCGGCGAAGGACACGCCGGCCGCGCGCCGGAGCCGCTTCGGACCGAACGCGAAAAACGGGCAGACGACCTCCGCGAAGTGGTTGAAGAGGACGCCGCCTTTGTGCGCCCAGCCGGGCAGGGCGTGGAAGAGCGGGCTGAGCGGGTTCGGGATCGGCTGGGTCAGGAAGTGGAAGTCGAGGCAGGTCAGGTCGCGCCAGCAGTCGTCGCCGCGCAGCTTGATGAGCCCCGCCCCGAGCATGATCCGGACGATGAGCCAGCGGAAGAGCTGGATCACGATGGGCGGCGGCGGCCTGCGCGGGAACGGGCGCGGGTCGAAGAGCGGGCAGAGGAACATCGCGAGGAAGCCCGTCTCGGTGAGCTGGTTCTCCCAGCCGTAGCCCCACCAGATGCCGCCGACGTGGATGATGGAGAGGTAGAGCGCCCAGAGGACGAACAGCGAGATCGCGTTGCCGAAGCCGAGGAGCAGGAGCGCCGAGAGGGCGATCCCGAGAAGGCCCGCCCCGAAGAGCGCGCGGTCGGAGCAGTCGAACCAGAAGAGGCTCGGGATCTGCCGGAAGCAGCGCCACGGGGAGCCGAGCGCGTGGACGCCGCGGGCGACGAGGTCCGCCGCGGGGGTCAGCCCCGCGTGGCCGACGAGCCCGGGGCCCTGGTTCAGAAAGACGAGGAACGCGACGAGGTAGACGAGCCCGAGCAGCCGCAGGATCAGAAAGCGGGTGATCTGGTGGCTGCGGTCGGACGCCGCCGCTCCGAGCGTGCCGGGGAGGGCCGGACCGGCCGTGATCGCCGCATCGGACACGCCGGGCATCGTCGGGCGCCGGAGGATCGGCGTCAAGGGGCGCCGCCGCGCGTCCCCTTGTCGCAGTGGTGTCCCCAGCGACCTGCTGCGGGCCCACCCTTCCTTGCCGCGCGGCCTCCATGGCCTGCGTCCAACGTCCCCCCGCTCGAGCGGTCGCCGGCAGTCCTTCCTGGACGCGTCCCCTTCGTCGACGGGGGCGTGCCCGCCGTCGTGTCGTCGAGCCCCTGTGTCGTGCCGGTCCGGGCATTCGTCGTGTCGGCCGTCACCCGCGTCGCTGGGGCCGTTCCCTGCGTCCTGTCGGACGTTCCTCGTCCCGTGGGATGAACGACAGAGGGACGGGGACGCGCCCAGCGGGCCGTGGGACCGCCGACACGACGAAGGGGACGCGCGCAGAAGTCCGTGCGACGCCCCCCTCGGCGACGGGGGCGCGCCCCTCGCTCGAGGGGACGCACGACACGACGAATGGGACGACCCCCTCGAGCCGTGGTGCGCGTCACCGCGCGCGTGGGGCGCGGGCCTCGAGCCGTGGCGCGGGCCCAGGGGGGCGATGGACGCGCCACAGAGGCGACTGGACGCGTCAGTGAACGGTGTGGACCCGCGCCCGGGGTGGGTAGAGCGTTTTGAACCACCCGGGGCGAGGCGGATTCGCGTGAGGAATCGGCCACTTCACGGGGGGGTAGAGCGTTTCGCTCCAGGGGTAGAGCGAAACGCTCTACCCCGCGCGCGGCAGAACCCGCGGAAAATGGGCCGTTTCGCGTTGGCACGCCGTCTGCTTTCTCCCCCGTCCGTGACGGACCGGGGCACTTCGCAACGGACGATCACCGGGTCGGAAGACTCGAGACAGTTCGAAAGGATGGATGCTGTCATGTCGGTCCCCGTTGGTAACAGGATCCAGAGCACGGCGAAGTTCCTGGCGTCTCTGGTGGCGATGGTCTCAGGGATCACGAAGAACTTCACGGCGAAGATGAGCCTCACCGTGGGGGGCGTGGTCATGACCCAGGCGGCGATTCTGGCGAAGCTCGCCGGGATCCAGGGGATGTTCGACGCGGTCACCAAGGCCAAGAACGCAGCGGCGGCCGCGGTGAAGGCGAAGGACGACGGGCTTCAGGACGCCAGGCAGTTCCTGGCGGATCTGAGGAAGGCAATCGAGGCCCAGTTCGGGTCGGCGAGCCCGCTCCTGCCGGACTTCGGCATCCCCCTGCCGAAGCCGCACAAGTCCCCGTCCGCCGCCGAGAAGGCCACCTCGACCGGCCTCCGGATGCAGACCCGCAAGGCCCACGGCATCATGGGCAAGAAGCAGCGGGCGGCCATCACGGTCGGCGGCAGGCCCGGGGTGCAGCTCCTCGGCCCGGACGGCAAGCCGATGGCGGGCGTCGAGACACTCGGCGCGCCCGTCCCCCCGGCGCCGATCCCCGGGGCTGGAACCACCCCGGCGGCCGGCACGGCGCCGGCCGGCAGCACCGCCGCGGGCACCCCCGCCCCGGCGCAGGGCGGCACCCCGTCCGGCGGCACGCCGGGCGGGTCGACCTCGGGGCAGTAGCCCGGGGCACGGAGGGCGCCCGGTCCTTCCCGACGGGCGCCCTCCCATTCGCGCGCAGCAAGAAGGCCGCGCCTCGTCCCGGGGCGCGGCCTTTGCCGTTCGCGGCACCGGGCGCCCGGACATGGAGCAAAACGCGATCGCGTGGTAGGAGAGGCCATGGCCGCGGAGGGATCCGGGACGGCGTTTCTGATCGTCGCGCGGCGCGGGGTGGTCCTCGCCTACCACCGGATCGACGAGACGCTCCTCGTCGGGAGCAGCTACCGCTGCGCGGTGCCGCTCCCGGGCCGCGACGTGCCGCGCCACCAGTGCGCGATCCAGCCGAAGGACGGCCGCTTCTTCCTGCAAGACCGCTCCGGCAAGGGCACGCGGGTCTCCGGCAGGGAGGTGGCCGAGGCGTGGCTGTCCTTCGACGACCGCATCGAGGTCGGCGCCTTCCGCCTCTTCCTGAGCGAGATGGGCATCTCGGGCCATGGCGACGCCGAAGCTGCGCAGCGGACGCTCCCCGATGCGTTCCGCAGGCGCGGCGAGATGCCGGAGGAGCTCTGGCTCAACGCGCGGCTCTCGACCGGCGGCCCGCTCGTGCAGATCCCGTTCGACGGCGAGGCGTAGATCGGCGCGGCGCCGGACTGCCACCTGCGCCTGCCCGGAGGCGGCCGCGTGTCGCAGCGGCACGCCCGGCTCGTGCGCGAGGGGGGGCGCGTCTACCTCCGCGACCTCGAGAGCACGAACGGCACCTTCATCCGGCGGATCGAGGTCGCCGAGGCGCCGCTGCCGATCGGGGAACGCTGCCGCATCGGGGACTACGACGTCTGGCTCTCGGCCACGGAGAAAAGCACGGCCGACGAGATCCCCGAGTTCGAGGGCATCGTCGGCGCGCACCCGACGATGCGGGCGCTGTTCACGAGCATCGACCGGGCCGCGGGGGCGCCCGGCAACGTGCTCGTCCACGGGGAGTCCGGCACGGGCAAGGAGCTGGTCGCGCGGGCGATCCACCGCCGCAGCGCGCGCGCGGACGGGCCCTTCCGGGCCCTCAACTGCGCCGCGATCCCGGCCGCCGTCCTCGAGAGCCTGCTCTTCAGCCACGAGAAGGGCGCCATCACCGGGGCCGACGCCGCGGCGCCGGGCCTGTTGCGGGCCGCGGACGGCGGGACGATCCAGCTCGACGAGATCGGCGACATGCCGCTCGAGCTCCAGGGAAAGCTCCTGCGCGTCCTCGAGTACGGCGAGTTCTTCCCCGTCGGCGCGACCGAGCCTTCGAGGGTGGACGTGCGCTTCGTCGGCACGACCCACCGCGACCTGCGCGCGCTCGGAGCGCTCGGCCGATTCCGCGAGGACCTCTATTGGCGGCTTAGGACCTGGGAGCTCGAGGTCCCCCCGCTCCGCCAGCGGCTCTCCGACATCCCGTTCCTCTGGGACCGCCTCGCGCGCAAGACCATCGCCTCCGACATGCTGCCGACGCTCGGCGAGGCGGTGCTCTCGAAGCTCTCCGCCCACCGCTGGCCGGGCAACGTCCGCGAGCTGTCCGCCGTCGTCGCCTGCGCCAACTGCCGGATGGAGGGGCCCGACCTGTTGCCCGAGCACGTCGAGCTCGCGGGGGAGGGTCCCCTGCCGCCGATCGAGAGCGCCGCGGCGGTGGACGGCCTGACGCTCGAGGAGGTCGAGGTCGTCGCCCTGCGCGCCGCGCTCCAGCGCCACCACGGCAACCGGAGCCAGGTCGCCGCCGAGCTCGGGATCGCGATGACGACGCTGCGGCGCAAGATCGCGAAGCACGGCCTACAGCGCGAAGGCCTCCGCGACGACGAGGAGCCGGAGGGGGAGTGATGCAGACCGCCGCTTCGGGCAATCCGCCGGACGGAAGCTCGCGATCAGTTACACACCGGGGGAGCGGGAATGCTGCTCGCGCACCCGCCGTCGACACAGTCGCCCAGCGGCCCGCACTGCCCGTAGTCTTCGGGACCGCAAGGCGCGCCAAGCGCGACATACGGCTGGCACGTCCCCGAATCCCGTTCGCAGTAATGTCCTAACTCCTCGCAGGGGGCATAAGGATCCGACGCGCAGGGGCCGCTGGCCGGCGGAATGATGCAGAACCCGTCCTGGCACGCAAGGCCCGCGGCGCATCCAGTGATGCCCTGGCGCCCCGCGGGAAGCGGAATGCAGCCGGCGTCAACGTCGCCCAGAGGTAGGCACTGCCCACCCGTGGTCGCGATTCCTCCGTCTGGTGACTGCGCGAAGCTCAATCCGACGCAGCGGAGGCCGTACGAACACTCGGATTCGCCGCCATTGAGTGCCTGGTTGGTGTTCTCTCCACAGGGTCCACCGTCGCGTCGTGGTTGGCACGTCCCAAGCCGGGAGGTCGCCGCATATGAGCAGAAGAGGCCGGTTGGGCACAGGCCGTTCGAAGGACAGGGGGAACCAAGTCCCAGGGATACGCAGACGCCCGCCTGATCACAGGCCAGTGGCTCCTGGCACACGTCGCCGATGCCTCCCACCTGCTCGCAAGTACCTCCAGATTCGCTACCCGGATGGCAACGCGCATCGGAGCCGCAAAACAAATTCGGGGCACATTCTCCCTGGCTGCCGCACGGGCCTGCGTCATCGGCGAGGAACGAGGCGCAAGTCCCACACCCGAATGGCCCGCCGCAGTAGCCGGAGTCGCAATCATCGGTCCGGCATGCCCCGCCCGGCGGTACCTCGCCTGTCCAGACTTGATCGCAAGCGGTCGGCAGGTTGCCACCCAACGCGCTACACCCGGCGTCATAGAGGGCCTGGAGGCAAAGCTCGGCTGCGGAGGAATCGAACACGAGCTTTCCCGCATCGATTTCCGACGCAATCACTTCGTCCCAGGAGGGAAGATCCTCGGCGGCACAGGCGGCGCTCACCGATGCGGAAAGATATGCAGCCACGCCGCCATTACACTTGACGTTGCTATCACAATAGAGCGAATCGCGCGCATGGAGGAATGCGATCGCCGCCGACAACCCAGAATCTGCCGTGTTCGCGGCGCTTTCGCCGCCGTCCCCCGAGTTCTCATGGAAATTACCGTCGACCGGATACCCTGAGTCAACCAGGCCAACCGGACGGAAGCAACAGCCCTCCAGGAGGGTCAGGGCGAGCACCGTGACGCCACAACGGCCGGCCCACAGGGTCCGCGATACAGATCTTCTTTTCGTGACGGCACGCCAGGACTCGGGACGCCACAATCGCTTCTCTGCTACTTCGGCCGCGCAGCGCGGGCTGGGCGGTTGTGAATCCCCGTTCATGCTGGAACGATACACCAAGGGGGGTGTCAAGGGCCCTGCCGTGGAAGCGGACGATCTGGAAGCGCCCGCGGCACACGCATGTAGGAATGCAGAAGACGCGCGCGGGCGCGTAACGGAGTGCACATGCGCGGACCGCGTCTCGCGGTATGAGGACCTTGTAGGTGGAGGTCCCGCCGCTCCGCCAGCGGCTGCTCGGCCTCGGTTTCGCGCGGGTCACCCCCACCCTGCCCTCCCCCGCTTCGCGGGGGAGGGTTTGGATGTCCTTCCCGCTTGCGGGGTAGGGGTGTAGGGGTCGCGCCCGCCTCGGGGGGAGGGAATGGAGCCGGTTTCGTTGACCCGCGCGCGGCGCGGCTGTACATCGGGGGCCGTGCTTCGGCTCG
>DAIDIT010000035.1 GCA_027451705.1 Pseudomonadota bacterium | reverse complement strand
GACATCATGATGCCGGAGATGGACGGCTACGAGGCGACCCGGCGCATCCGGGCGATGCCGCAGTACGCCCGCCTGCCGATCGTCGCGGTGACCGCGAAGGTCTCGCAGACCGACCGCGACTCGTGCCTCGCCGCCGGCTGCACCGATTTCGTGGTCAAGCCGGCGAACACGCGCCAGCTCGTCGCGGTCCTCGCCCGCCACCTCGAGGCGCGATGACGCCGGGGGAACCCGACTTCGAAGCGCCCGATAACGCGCCGGTCGCCATCCTCGTCGTGGACGACCGCAGCGACAACCGTGCCGCGATGCGCGCGATCCTCTCCTCCCCGGGCTACCGGCTGGTCGAGGCGGCCTCGGGCACCGAGGCCCTCCGGGCCCTGCTCGACGGCGATTTCGCGCTCGTCCTCGCGGACGTGCGGATGCCGGGCATGTCCGGCTTCGAGCTCGTCTCGATGATCAGGCAGCGGGACAAGACCGCGTCGCTGCCGGTGATCCTCGTGACCGGCGAGGACGCGAGCCCCGAGTTCCTCCGCGAGAGCTACCGGATCGGCGCCGCCGACTACCTGGTCAAGCCGCTCGTCCCCGAGGTCGTGACCGGGAAGGTCGCGGTCTTCGCCGAGCTGTGGCGGCAGCGCCAGAGGCTCCGGCTCCAGTCGTCGCTCCTGCTCGAGGCGCAGCGGCGCGACGGCGAGCTGCGGATGATCGAGCTCCGGCTCTCGAGCGAGCGGCGCTACCGCGGTCTCGCCGACGCCGTGCCGCACGTCGTCTGGACCGCGGGGCTGGACGGGACGCTCGACTACGTCAACCAGCGCTGGTACGAGCTGACCGGGCTCGCGAGCGAGCGCGTCGCGGGGAAGTGGGACGCCCCGTGCCATCCCGAAGACCTGCCGCGCTGCGAGGCCGCGTGGTCGGAGGCGAACCGCACCGGCGGACCGCTGAAGCTCGAGGTGCGCGTGCGCGCCGCGGACGGGTCGTGGCGGTGGCAGCTCGCCCGCGCCGTCCCCGAGCGCAACGTCGGCGGCGCCCTGGTCGGCTGGATCGGGACCTTCACCGACGTCGAGGACCGCAAGCGGGCGGAGGAGGGGCTGGTCGAGCTGAAGGGCACGCTCGACGCCGTGCTCGACGCGGTCACGATCTTCGAGCCCGAGGGCTGGCGCTTCCTCTACGTGAACGAGGGCGCGAGCGCGCTGCTCGGCTACGGACGCGACGAACTGCTCCGGCTCCTTCCCTACGAGCTGATGCCCGACTACGGCCGCGACCGCTTCCGCGAGCTGCTCGCCCCGCTCCTCGCCGGCGAGCAGCGGCGGAAGGCGCTCGAGACCCGCTGGCGCCGCAAGGACGGCTCGGAAGTACCGGTCGAGCTGTCGCTCCAGTACATCCGCATCGACGGCGGCCGCATCGCCTCGATCGCCCGCGACGTCACCGAACGGCGGCAGGCCGAGCTCGAACGCGAGATGCTTTACGGCGAGGCGCTCGAAGCCGTCCGCGCCCGCGACGAGTTTCTCTCGATCGCCTCGCACGAGCTGCGGACGCCGCTCTCCTCCCTCAAGCTCCAGCTCGAGCTGCTGCTGCGGCCCCAGGCCAAGGGCGGCCTGCAGTCCCTGAACGCCGATCAGCTCCGCGCCAAGCTCCGGGCGGCCGACCGGCAGGTGGACCGGCTCGCCCGCCTCGTCTCCGAGCTCATGGACGTCTCCCGCATCACCGCCGGCCGGCTGAGCCTCGAGCTCGAGCCGATCGACCTCGCGGTCCTCGCGGGTGACGTGATCGCCCGGCTCTCGGACGACTTCGCGCGCACCGGTTCGAAGGTCACGCTCGTCGCGCCCGGACCCGCGATCGGGCGGTGGGATCGCCTCCGGACCGAGCAGGTCGTGACCAACCTGCTCGCCAACGCGCTCAAGTTCGGAGAGGGAAAGCCGATCGAGGTCGCCGTCTCGGTCGACGGCCCCACGGCGCGGCTCGAGGTCACGGACCACGGCATCGGCATCGCGCCCGACAAGCTGCCGCGGATCTTCGAGCGCTTCGAGCGCGCCGTCCCGGCGCGCGCCTACGGCGGGCTCGGGCTCGGCCTCTACATCGTCCGCCAGATCGTGCAGTCGCACGGCGGAACGGTCCGGGTGGACAGCCGGCCCGAGGGCGGGACGCGGTTCACCGTCGAGTTGCCCGTCGAACCGCCCGCCGAGGTGGGCGCCGTTCCCGGCAACGGCCACGAAGCCCCCCGTGCCCAAGACCATCCTGATCATTGAAGACGACGCCGACGTCGCGAGCGCCCTCGCCGACGTCCTCGAGTCCGAAGGCTACGCCGTCGCCGTCAGCCGCGACGGCCGCGAGGCGCTCGAGCGGATCGGCGCCGGGCCGCCCCCGGACCTCATCCTCCTGGATTTGATGATGCCGGTGATGAACGGCTGGGAATTCCGGGAGGCCCAGCGCCGGATCCCGACCGCCGCGGACGTCCCGGTCGTCGCCATCTCCGCCGACGGCGACGTCCGCGCCAAGGCCGCCTCGCTCGACGCCGCCGTCTTCGTCCGAAAGCCCGTCAGCATCGAGGACCTCCTCGCCGCCATCACCCGCGCCTTCGGCAAGCCCGACGCATGACCGCAACGCCGGACACTCAACTCCCTCCACCGCACACTCCCCCCCCGCACACTCCCTCCCCCGCGAAGCGCCGGAGAACCGGGGAGGGGCGTCACCCGCGCCCGCACACTCCCTCCCCCGCGAAGCGGGGGAGGGGGGTCACCCGCGCCGCACGCCCGCGCACACGCCGCGACTCGGGCGGTACGTCGGCCGCACGGGAAGGTCCACGCGGTGACTCTCCGTGTACAGGGCGCGTGCGGGCCGGTACGGGCCCCGACTCGCCCGCTGCGGGGCTCGACCGGGCATGGCCACGACGTCACGCATCGCGTGCACGCGGTGAACGGTCCGGGACACGACGTGACTCGCGGTGTACACGCCCCGCACCACCCGGTGCACGACCCGACTCGCCCGGTGCGCCTCGCGAGTCGGCCGGTACAGGCGCTGTACCGGTCGAGTCCGTCGCGTGACTCGGCGTGTACAGGTCGTAGACCGGCCGGTGCCAGGCCCGACTCGCCCGGTACAGGGGCTGTACCGGGGCGATCAGAGCCGAGACTCGGCGTGTACAGGCGGTGCGCGGGGCCGGTACGGCCCTGTACCGGTCGACCGTGCCTCCTGACTTGCCCGGTACAGCGGGTGTACCGGTCGACCGTCCCGCGTGACCGGCCCCGTACAGGCCGTGTACCTCTCGACTCTGCCGGCCGGGCCGGCGGGTACAGCCGGCGTACCCGTCGAGTCTGCCGCGTGACTCGGCCGGTGCAGGCCGCGTACCGGCCGTGCGGCGGCGCGACGCGACCGATACGGGCCCCGTCCCGCCCCCGCGCGCCACCTGACGCGCCCCGGCAGCGGTGCGCCAACGTGGCCGAACCGCGACACCGGCGTCGCGATCACGGGCGCGTCCGACGTTTTCGTCGGACGACGGTCCTGAAGTTTCGAGGCGTTGGCATGCGTCCGACGTTTTCGTCGGACGCTTTCCGACGTTTTCGTCGGACGACCGCAGGCGGGCCTGGGTCGTCCGAGCGGTCTTCGTAGGCATCTCGGGCGGTTGCGACGTTGCCGCGCCGGGTACCTTCTCCGCCGGCGGCGTTGGCATGGGTTGCAACTCTCTAAGTGTGGTGAGTGGAGCGCGAGGCGCTCTCGTGGGGCTCCGGACGGCCGAGCGTCGGCCGCCCGGGGATCTCACGGGTGTCGGACGGGAAGCGGGCTGGCGTGAGAGCCGGACCGGGGAACGGACGAAGCCTCGAAGCGCATCCCAGCCCGACGGCAGGTCGCCGGCGGTGGGAGCGTCGTCGCGCTCGCGGGTGACCGGCCGCGCGTCCGGGTCAGAGAGGAGACTCTATGGTCAACAGCAAGAGCAACATCCCCGGTAGCTCCGGGGTCAGCAACAGCAGCACCTCCGGCGGCAGCACGGCCGGAGTCGGCAGCACCTCCGGCGGCAGCTCCGCCGGGGGCGGAAGCGCGCCCGGCGCCACGCCGCCCGCGGGGAACCTCCCGCCGGCGACGACGCAGCCGCGGCACGGCTTCCGCAGCGAGGTCGCCACCATCGTCGCCGCCCTGGTCAACATCCCGGCCGGCTCCACGGTGATGGTGGCCGGTCAGTCGCTGACCAAGACGGGCATCCTGGCGGTCTACCAGCCGCTCCTGGACCTGTTCGCGGAAATCGACGCCGGCGTCCAGTCGCTGAAGTCCCAGCGGCTGGCCCTCCAGGCAGCGCTCCCGGCGGCCCACCAGTTCACGGTGAACCTCCGGGCCGGGCTCGTCGCCCTCTTCGGCAAGGGAAACCCTGTCCTGGAGAGCTTCGGGTTCAGCGGGACGAAGCCGCACAAGCTCACCGTCGAGCAGAAGACCGCTCGGAAGGCGAAGGCGGCGGAGACCCGGGCACTGCGCGGGACCGGTGGCAAGCGGCAGAAGGCCGCCGTGAAGTACACCGGGCAGATCGAGGTCCAGACGGTGAAGTCTGGGGCCCCGGCTGCGGGCGGCAGCCCCTCCCCCACCGGCAGCAGCCAGGCCGGTGCCGGCAGCACCCCGTCCGGTGGCGACACCGGTGCGGGAACGCCCGCCGCGAAGTAGCGGCGCGGCGTGAAGGACGGCGCCCCGGAGCCGAGCGATCCGGGGAGGCCGCACGGGCCTCCCCCGTGCAACGGCGACCGCGGCCGTGAACGGCGGAGCCCCGGAGGTCGAGCAGGTGGAGGCCGCAAGGCCGAAGCCGACCGGCCTCCGGGGTCCTCGCGTCCGCGCCCGCCGCGGGGCGGCCCGCGTCGGTTACGCCGGCATCTCGCAGCGCTGGACGTAGCGGGCGATCAACCGGCGGTAGGCCTCGGGCAGGATCGTGAAGCGGATCGCGGTCCCCTCCCAGAGCCGGCGCCGTCCTTCCCGGACGATCTGGCCGCGGGCCCAGACGATCTCGCTCTCGCCGGGCAGCTTCAGCTCGACGCCGACCTCGGCGCCCCGGAAGCGGGGCTCGAGGAGGGTGTTCAGGAAGATGCCCCCTTCGCTGATGTCGGCCGCGCGACACATGAACATCGACTCGCCGAGGACCTTGTTGAGCAGCACGTTCAGCGGGGCTCTGGGGAAGCGGCGGTAGGTCGGCATGCGTCCTCCATGTCGTTCGACGTCCCGTTCACGCTACGCCCGGGCGACGCGCCCGCAAGTTTTCGTCCGCCGCCGCGCCGGGCCGCCTCGCCCGCGAGCCAGAGGAGCAGCAGCAGGTCCTGGAGGTCTCCGGGGCCCGTCTGGCAGCCGTGCGCGCCGCCGGCCGGCGATGCGCCCGCCGCGAGGATCGCGCCCGAGAGGGACGCGATGCGCTCGGTCCCGAGGAAGACGTGCTTCCAGAGGCGGCCGTCGCGCAGCTCCACGAACGGGCCGAACGTCAGGACCGCCGTCGCGTGGCCGTCGGCCCAGGTCACCTTCCGGCTTCGCCGCTGGCCGTCGAAGCCGTAGGCATAGGCGGCGTCGAAGCCGGGCCCGTGGGCCGTGGCGAGCCGGCCCTCGGCGTCCCAGCCGAGCAGGAGGCCCCGCCCCGAGGTCCGCTCGCCGGCGGCGTCGTAGCTGTACGCCCCGGAGCGATCCTCCGTGAGCGCGTGCGGCCCCGCGCCGCGGCCGAACACGGGCGCGGTGCCCGGCAGCCTCGGATCGTCGGGCAGCGACCAGCGGCCCGTGAGCCGTCCCTCGCCGTCGTAGCCCTCCAACCGCCGTCCGTCGGGGCCGTCCTCGGAGATCAGCCGCTCCTGGGGATCGAGGCCGTAGCCCGTGGTCCCACGCGCGTCGGTCATGCCGGACGGTGCGCCGGAGTCGAGGAGTTGCCACGCGATCCGCACGAGCGGTCCGCCGCCGGCGGCCGCATCGACGCCGACCTCGCGGCCGGCGGCGTCGCGCGAGACGTCGACCGTCAACCCGTTCGCGAACGCCCGTTCGAGCGGCCGGCCCGCCGCGTCGTAGGTCGCGCCCGCGAGCAGGCCGGGAATCGCGGTGGCGAATTCCCTCCCCCCGTAGTCGAAACCGAGCGTCGTCCCGTCGGGATAGCCGATCCGCGACAGCCGATCGGCGCCGTCGAAGTCGAAGGCGGTCGCGAGATCGAAACCGGCCTGGACGATCTCCTCGGAGGCGAGCCGCCCGCGGACGTCGTAGCCGAAGCAGGCGCTGCCGGTCGGATCCGTCGCCGAGATCAGTCGACCCGGGGCGGGCGCCCCGCAGCCGCCCGGGGCCGGCGCGTCGTACTGCCAGCGGACGCGCACCCCCGCCGGGTCGGTCTCGACGACCGGCCGACCGGCCCCGTCGTAGCTCCAGCGCACCGTCTGGCCGCGCGCGTCGGTCTTCGCGAGCAGGTGTCCCGAGCCGTCGTACGTCCAGCGCGTCTCGCCCGAGTCGGGATCGACGAGGTCCACGAGGTTCCCCAGGCCGTCGTAGGCCGCGCTCGTCTGCGCGCCGGAGGGGCCGACCCGCCCGTCGACGCGCCCTTCCGGATCGCGCTCGAAGCGGAAGACCGACAGGGCGCCCGAGGGCCCCGCCCGCTCGGTCTCGATCGCGCGCCCCTTCTCGTCGACGCGCCGCCGGAGCGGGAGCGCCGCCCCCGTCGCGGCGACCGGATCCCAGTGGTCGACGACGGCCGGGCCGTAGGCCCAGCGCTCCTCGCCGCCGGCCGGGAGCGTGCGCCGGATCCGGCGGCCGAGGGCGTCGAAGAAGGACACGGCCGACGGCGTCTCGGCGGGCGGGGTCGCGCCGAGGAGCGACTGCGTGAAGAACGGCTCGTAGGCCACCGAGGCGTCGCCGCGCGCGTCGCGGGCGACGTACCCGCCGACGGCGAACTGGCCGCCCTCGGCGGTCTCGACGTGGGCGAGCGGGCGCAACAGCCCGTCGTACAGCTCGGCGGACTGGACCGAGAACGGCCCCCCCACCTCGGGCCGGCGCCCGTCCACGAGCGCGGGAGGAAAGACGTCGAGCCGGTAGCTGCGCAGCTCGCCCGGGTCGCCGTCGGGGTCGTCGGGCGCCTGGATCGAGACGAGGCGCCCGAGCGCGTCGTCGCCGAAACGGGTCACCTGGCCGCCGGCGTCCGTGAAGCGCACGAGCGCCCCCGTGGCCGGCGCGAACTCCGCGCCGAAGCGCAAGACGTTCCCCGGGCTCGGGAAGCGCCGCTCCCCGATCGGGAAGAGCTGCCGCGTCGGATCGAAGTCGACCTCGCGGCGCCGCCCCTCCGCGTCGAGGATCTCGACCGCGTTGCCCCAGCCGTCGAGCCGCCGGCGCTCAACGTCGGCGAAGGCGTCCCCCCCGACCAAGCGGCTCCGCCGAACGAGGTCGCCGCGCTCGACCTCGCCGAGTGCGAGCCCGCCGAACGGCGCGCCGTCGTAGTAGCGCCGCTCTAGCGAGATCCTTCGCCCGGCGGCGGCGTCCAGCTCCCGCGCCGCCGGCAGGCCGAGGATCCAGCGCCCTTCGTCCTCGGCGTAGGAGAAGAGCCAGACTCCGGCTTCGGGGTCGGCCGACGGCCCGTCGATCCGCCCGTCGTCCCAGCGCACCGTCGGGTGGCCGTGGCCGTCGAACCGCTGCCGGATCCGGAAGCGGGCCGGCGCGCCGGCGCCCTCCCAGCGCTCGTCGATCCGCTCGACCTCGGCCGGAAACGCGCAGACCTCGCCGCCGAGACCGACCGCCGAGCGCTGGGCGACGAAGCGGTGGATCGTGCGCCGGTAGAGGGGGCCGTTCGGCTCGCGCCAGCTCTCCTCGACGGGCCGGCCGGCGAGGCTCTCGTCCTCGTTCTCCCCCGTGTGGTAGCGGCGGTCGACCTCGAGCGCGGCGGCGTGCGCGTCACCGGGCTGCCGCTCGACCGATTCGGCGAAGCCGCGGAACCGCCGCTGCACGCCGTCGTAGTACGGGTCGCGGTAGGCGCGCCCGTCGATTTCGGTCGGCGAGAGGCCGTCGTCGGTGTCGATCTCCGCGACGACCTCCATCGGAAACGGAATCGCACTCCGCCAGGGCCGACCCGCCGCGGCGGCCTCGGCCATCAGGTCGCCCGTCGCGCGCCAGGTGAACGCGCGGCGGCCACCCGTGCCGTTGTCCAGCGCGGCGAGCAGGTTGGGCCGGACGCCGGAGGTCAGGTCGATGCGGACGAGGCGCGGCTTGCCCGCGTCGTCGGGCCCCGAGAGGAGGACGTCGTGGCCGCCCGTCCCTTCCAGGTCGGCGAAGCGGACCGCGGTCGCGGTGGGTTCGTAGGCGGGGACGTCCGTGACGGCGACCTCCGGTCCGAAGCTTCCGTCGGCTTGGTTGCGCCAGAAGAAGACCTTCCCCGGCGCGACGTAGACGAGATCCGGCAGCCCGTCGCCGTCGGCGTCCACGAGGGCGAGCCGGGCGTCGTCGCCGCTCACGTCGGGCGCGCCGGCCATGGCGACCGGAGGCGCGAATGCGCCGAAGCCGAGGTTGTAGAAGACCTCGACGCCGCCGCTGTGGACCTCCACGAGGTCGACGAGGCCGTCGTCGTTCATGTCCGCGAGCCGGAGCTGACGGTCCGCGAACGACAGCCCGGTCAGCCGCGGGACCGCGACGGGCGCGGAGAGGTTCCCGCCCCCCTGGTTGAACCAGGCCGTCCAGGCGCCGAGGCCGGCGTGCAGGGCGTCGACGCGGCCGTCGCCGTCGAGGTCGAGCCACCGCAGGGCCGGATCGTTCGGCGACAGGCCGACCGGTCCCGGCGTCTCCATCGGCGCGCCGAGCCCGCCCGCCGTCGGCGGGTAGTAGGCGAAGCCGCCGCCGCCGGCGATCCCGAGGGCGAGCAGCAGGCCCGCGCGCCCGACGCCGTCCATGTCCTGGAACGCGGCGCCCGGCGACGAGAGCTTCGCCGCGGGCGCGCCCGGCAGCGGCTCCTCGGGGCCGAAGCCGGACGGGCCGAGGTTGCGCCAGACGCTCGCGCCCGACGGGCCGAGCCGCACCGCGTCGGGGAGCGAATCGCCGTCCACGTCGACGAGCGCGGTGTCCGGATCCTCGAGCGCGGGCCCGGGCGACGCGAGCGCCACGGGCTTCGCGGCCGCCGGGTCGACCGTCGTCGTCGTCAGCGAGAGCGGCGGCAGGCAGGTCGAACCGTCCGAGCCACAGACCTCGATGCGTGCGAGGCACGAGAGCCCGGGCCGGGCGGCGTAGCCGAGCGAGACCCTCCGGACGGGCGCGCCGTCGACCCGCGTCTCGATCGACGCGAGCCGCCAGGCGGTCGTGACCAGCCAGCCGGCGCGGGCGGTGGTGAGCACGTCCGCCCTCGGGTCGTAGTCGAACGTCACCTGGGCGAACGGCCCGCCCGGGCGGCCGTAGTCGATCTCCGAGAGGTAGCTCTGCCCGCCGTCCTGCGCATAGCGGTAGAACGCCGCGTCGCCGTGGACGTCCACGACCCGATCCACGAGCCAGCGGAAGACCCGCCCGTTCGATTGCACCTGCGCGGCGGGCGTCTCGCCCAGGTAGAGCTTCGTCCCGTCCGGACGGTCGGCGCGGTAGCCCGACCCGAGCGCGACGAGGCGAGTCAGCTCGCCCTCGACGCGCAGCCGGTAGGTCCCGGGCGCGACCTCGACGAGGCGCTGGCCGTTCCAGAGCAGCTCGTCGGTCGAGTCGTAGTGCGGCAGGCCGTGGTCCGTGCGCCGCTGGAGTTGGGGGATCGCAATCGACCAGCCGACGCCCAGCGGCCCCGCGCCCCGCCGGCTGTCGTAGCGGAGCGTGAGGTCCGGCACGACGGGGGCCGGACCGGGCGGCAGGACCAGCGGCACGGAGACCTGGCCCGCCCCGGTCGCGGGGATTGCCGACGCCGACTCCCCCAGCCCTTGGAGGGAGCCGGGGCCGGACGGCAACGAGATCGCCTCCGGCCGCGTGCCGCCCTTGTCGGGCGGATCGGTGAGGCCGTCCGACCGCGCGGGCGGGGCGAGCAGGAGGGGCGCGAGGCCAACCAGTCCGACGATCCAGGGCGCGAGGCGGTGTCTCATGCCCGAGCGCAAGAGCAGCCGTCATGCCACGCGTCACCCCAATCGTTCCGAGGGGTTGACCTGTCGACGGGCGGCGGCGCCCGTCGTATTCCGAAACCCCGCTCCGAGAACCGAACCACGGCGCATCTCACCAGCTGCGCCCTCCCCTCCGCCGACGCGTTGGGGCAGCGGACGGAGGAGCGGATTCAGCCCGTTGCGGGATCGGGGTGGTGGCTCAGCGCGAGGCGGTTGCCCTCGGGATCGCGGAAGTAGATCGTCCACGGCGAGCGCCGCTCGATCGCGACGCCCTGGGACGCGAGCCGGGCTTCCCATCCGGCGCGCGCTCCGGGCTCGATGCGCAGTGCGACGAGCAGCCAGCCGGGCTCCGGACGCTCCCACGGCGCCGCTGCGGGAAGGCCGGCGCAGCGCTCGAGCGCCAGGAACGCGCCGCCCCCGAGGTCCAACCAGCTCGCGCGGTGCCCGCCCGCATCGTCGTCCCAGCGGCGCAAGAGCGGAAGGCCGAGGACGTCGCGGTAGAAACCCTCGAGCCGCGCGAGGTCGCGGACCTGGAGGGCGACGTGGTGGACGGGACCGGTCAGTGCGCCTCGACCCCGAGCAGGAGCGAAAGGGTCTTCTCGTCGGCCGGCGGGAACGGGTAGCTGTCCAGCTCCGTCGGCCGCACCCAGCGATGGTCGTGGACGCGCAGGTGGGCGATGCGGCCGGAGATGAGCTTGCACCGGTAGACCGTGAAGTCGACTTCGTACTGCGGGTAGGCGTGGGTGACGTGCATCGCCCGCTCGCCGACCTCGACGCGGATGTCCATCTCCTCGCGCAGCTCGCGCCCGAGCGCCTGCTCGTCGGTCTCGCCCTCCTCGACGCGACCGCCCGGGAACTCCCACAGCAGCGGCAGAGTCGCCGCCGGCGGACGCTGGGTGATCAGGTACTTGCCGTCGAGCTCGATCAACGCCCCGACCACCCGGATCCGCCGCCGCATCAAAGCCTCCACGAAGGGATGCCATGCTAGCCCGAACGCCAGGCGCTTGCCAGCCGAGCGCGGGCCGCGGCCCCGACGAAGGCTCAAGGGAGCAGCGACTGGACGTAGTGGACGACCGACCAGACCTGCTCCGGCGTCAGCGCCGCCGCGTAGGAGGGCATCGGCGTGCCGTCCAGGCCCGTCACCAGGAGGCGATAGAGGTCTCGGCCCGTCCTGCCCCCTTGCAGGTGGCCGGCCGTCAGATCGCGGGGCCGGACGCGATGGCCCCATTCGTCCGAGAACCCCGGCCACTTGGCCGACTCGCCGTCCCCGCGCCCGTTGGCGCCGTGACAGCTCGCGCAGGCCACGCCGTAGAGTTTCCTGCCCTCCGCCAGCGCCGCCGGCGAGACGGGCGGCTCGGCGGGGACGTCGATCGGGGTGCCGCGCGGCTCGGTCGAGAAGCGCGGCGAGAAGTGCTCGACGTAGGCCACGAGGTCCGCCACCTGCTCGTCGAGCAGGCCGTTCCAGCGCGGCATGCTGGTGTAGGACAGTCCGCGGACGATGGTGCGGGCGAGGTCCGCGTCGGTGGGCAGCGTGCCCGTCGGGGTCGAGCGCCACTTGTAGATCCCCTCGGTGAAGTCGCGCGGCTTCGGATCGACCCACCGGGCCGACGGTCCCCGGCCGTCGCCCCTCTCGCCGTGGCAGCTCACGCAGAAGCGCTCGTAGTCGGACTTGCCCCACGCGACCGCCGCCGCGCGCGGCGGCGCCGGCTTGCCCTCGCCGGAAAGAGCCCGCGGGGCCAGCGCCAGCGCGAGCCCCAGGACCAGGATGTCAGAACGCAAGATCGATCCCTCCGAACGCGAGGTAGCCGTCGAAGTCCGAGCCGTCGAATCCGCCCCCGATGACGTGGCGCCAGGAGGCCTCGAGGTGGAGCGTGAGCGCCGTCCGCAGCGGGAGCTGGAACGCATAGCGGACGAAGGCGGTCCCCTGATCCGAGTCGAGGAAGTTCGCCGCCGCCGTCGGGTCGGCCTGCTGCGCGTTGCGGATGAAGTCCCAGCGGGCACCGACGGTGAGCTGGAGCAGCGGCGTCCAGTCGGCCTCGACGAAGCCGCCTTCGTAGAGCGCCTCCCGCGTCGCGTTGGCCACGAAGGCCGGATCCTCCTGTCCCAGGATGAACGTGCCCTCGATGTCGAGCGGCAGCGACAGGTCCCCGAGGTAGAGCGAGGCGTCGACGCCCTCCTTGTAGAACTCGCGCAGGGCGTACGCGGAGCCCGGCACGACGCTCGGACCGCCCGCGCTCGATTGCAACCCCGTGTCCGCGCTGCCGCAGTCGTCGGGATCCGGGCAACTCTGGGGCGGACGGGACGCGCCCGCCGTCGAGACCACGAGCGGACCCGAGCTGGGGGTGCCGATCGGGCCTCCCGAATAGAGCGCCATCGTCGGGTAGGAGCCGGCCATCCCCATCAGTCCCAGCGTGACCTCCGGGATCCGATGCGGCCAGATCGGGATCGTCTTCTGGAGGTGCGCGTAGACGCCGGGCGACGCGAGCGGCAGCGCGCTTCCCGGGTCGTCCTGGGTCTGGACGAGCGCGTTCGAGTAGCGGGTCGTGTCGTCCGGGTCGTGCCCTTCGAGCGCCACCTCGAACTGGCTCGCGCCGAGCGCGAAGGGCATGAAGTTCGCGCCCCCGCCGGGGTGGTACTGGTAGACCAGGTAGGGGCTGAAGGGCGTCAGCGTCTCGTCCTGGTCGAACGGCAGGTCCAGCTCGCTGAGCCCGGCCTTGAGGTTCAGCCAGCCGCTGCCGAACAGGTTGTCGAAGCGGACCCAGAAGTACTCGAGGAGCCCGATCTGTCCGGGGTTCGTGATGGCCGCGGTCGGACTCGGGTACTGGGGGTTCAGTCCGGCGTTGGTGAGCAGCGGCTGGAGCTTGAT
This sequence comes from Pseudomonadota bacterium, assembly GCA_027451705.1. GTDB lineage: Bacteria > Myxococcota > Myxococcia > Myxococcales > JAKAPL01 > JAKAPL01. The sequence continues at coordinate 1,085 of DAIDIT010000035.1, read as the reverse complement.
GAGGAAGCTGACGTCCTTGACGATCGTGCCGACCATCATGATCTTGAGGTTGGAGTAGCCGATGCGGCCCGTCTCCAGCGTCGTCGGCCCGGCGTTCGTCTGCTGCCCGGAGAGCGAGGTCATCTGGTAGCCGAGACCACCGCGGACCGCGATCGGCCAGAAGGCCGGATCCGTCGCGATGGGCCGGTCCTGCCCGTTCCCCCACTGGAAGCCGTTGTCGCGGAAGACGCCGCCCTGGTCGTTGAGCTTCGGCCAGCTCTCGTGACACGCGGTGCAGGCCACGGCGTACTCGCGGGCGAACTCGGGGTACGCCCTGGCGTGGGCCGCGAGGCCCAGCACCGCGGCCAGCAGGACCCCCTTCAGCGCCTCTCTCATAGCGTCTCCAGGAATGCGACGATGTCCGCGCGGTCCTGCGCCCCGAGCGACGCCGCCGCGGGGTCGCCGTGCGCGGCGAGATGGCCGAGCTGCCGGGCGACGGCGTCGGAGAGCGTCGGGGAACTGCCGTCGTGGAGGTACGGCGGGGTCGCGAAGATCCCGCGCAGGGTGGGGGTGTCGAACTCGCACGCGGCGTGGAGCGACCCCAGCGCGTCGGCGGCCGGCTGGTCGGGGAATTCGTCGCCGACGACACAGGTCCCGACATCGTGCAGCGCGATCGGCCCGGCGAGGTCGAGCGCGGGGTTGCCGGCCCCGCTGTCGGTATAGAACGAGCCGGCGTGGCAGCTCGCGCAGTGCTGGGCGAAGAGCGCCTGCCCGTGGGTCGGCGACGCCCCCGCGGCCGGTCCCGGTCCGTGCGGGAACGGGATCGCGAGGTTCACGTACGCCGCGAGCGCCTCGAGATCCGGCAGGTCGGCCGGGTCGCTTCGGTCGTAGCTGCCTCCTTGGATCTGCCGGATCAGTCCGTCGGTCTGGGTGACGTCGGAGAGCAGCGCCTGGCGCATCAGGAATCCGGTGTGGACCTCGCCACCGGCAAGCGAGGGGGTGTCGCGCGGCCCCTGCGCGAGCTTCCAGGTGACGGCATCGGTCTGCCCCTCGGGATGGCAGCTCGCGCACGACATCCAGAAGCTCTGCGTGATCGGGAAGCGGGC
>DAIDIT010000034.1 GCA_027451705.1 Pseudomonadota bacterium | reverse complement strand
CGGCCGTCGCCGGCGGAGACTGGATCGCCACGTCGACCCGCGCGTTCCAGGGGGCGGGCGCGGGCGCGGCGGGCGGAACGTCCGTGGCCTCGGGCGGCGGGCGGGAGGACTCCGAACTGGCGCCGTAGTGTCTGCAGGCGGGCGACAGACCGAGGCCGACGGCGAGGGCGAGCGACAGGCGCATGGAGGACCTCCAGGGCAACGGGATCCAGTATCGCCCGGTCGCCGGAAGGCGCAAAGGTCCAGCGGTCCTGGGTTTGGGCGGGCGCTCCGACCGGACGCGGCGCGGCGTGCGGCTTGACCGGTTCGATGCTCGGCCCCTAGACTGGGTGCCCTTCAGGAAGGACGGGCGTTTGGAGACGAGGACAGCCAGCCGCGCACGCGCGATCGTCGGAGCGACCACCGCGGCCGCGTTCGCGTGGGCGGCGGTGCTCGGGCCCGCGCCCGAGGCGCTCGCCGACGGCGCCCGCTCGATCGCGATCTTCCCGATCGCCCCGGTCCTCGGGGGCGCGCCGGTCAAGACCGCGCTGCAGGTCACGGTCCGGCTCGCGACCGAGCTCGGCAAGAGCGACGCCTTCCGGCTCGTCCCGCTCAGCGGCCACCGCTCCGCCGCCGCCGCCGCGCCCGAGGCGGGTCCGGCCGCCGCCGTCTCGCCCTTCCACGGCGCCGGCGAGCGCGACCTCGCGCGCGGCCGCGGCTTCGTCGCCCACGGCGAGCACGAGATGGCCAGGCTGCGCTTCGACCAGGCGGCGCAGGACTTCCTCCAGGGCATCCTGCTCATCGAGTCGTCCTTCGACTCGCTCGAGGACTTCTCCGCGCTGCCCGACGCCTACCTCGACCTCGCGGTCGCGGTGCTGCGCCTGGGCCGGCGCGACGAAGGGATGGCGGCGCTCCAGTCGTTCGTGCGGCTCGACCCGGGCCGCAAGCTCCCGCGCGGCAAGTACCCGGCCGTCTTCGTCCGCATGCAGCAGACGACCGAGCAGCGGCTCGCCTCCGGGCCGCAAGGGACCCTGCTCGTCCAGTCGATCGTGCCCGGCCAGCCGGTGGTCGTCGACGGGCGCGAGGTGGGTACGACGCCCGCGACGCTCCAGCTCGTTCCGGGCCGCCACTTCGTGCTCGTGCGCGGCACCTCCGGCCAGGTCGCCTACCGCGTCGACGTCCCGGAGGGCGGGCGCGTGGAGGCCGGCGAGGGCGCGGGGGAGCGGCGGCCGGTGGTCGCGGCGGCCCCCGCGGAGCCCGCGGTCGCGCCGATCTCCGAGGACGACCGGCGCACGGTCGGGGACGAGATCAAGGCGAACCGGCTCGAAGGCCCGGGCGACGTCGCGCTCGCCCGCATCGCGCGGGCGGCGGGCGTCGAGTTCGTGCTGCTCGGCGGCCTGCACGCGATCGGCGACTCGGGCGACCTCGCCCTCGACCTCTTCCTCTATTCCGCGCACACCGACCAGCTCGCGCCGGTCCGCCGGGTCCGCTTCGACAGCGACCTGCTCGGCGCACCGCTGGAGATCTACAAGGCGGTCCAGGCGCTCGCCGGCCAGGCGCGGCCCGAGGGGCTCGCGAACGCCGTGGCGCTGCCGGTGCCGGTCGCGCGCGACATCGTGCCCCCGGCGCCGAAGGCCGCGCCCCCGCCGGTGGTCGCCGCGAACCCGCCCCCGCAGGCCACGCCCGACGACGACGACGACGACAAGATTCCCGTCGAGCCGGTCCACCGGCGCGGCGAGGGCGAGGCGCGCCGCCCGACGCCTCCTCCCGTCGAAGCGCCGCCGGCGCGCGTGATCGAGCCCAACCGTTCGGACTGGACGTCGCCGCCGGACGTCGCGACCCACCGGTCCTCCGACGAGGGCCAGGGCATGTCGGGCTGGGTCATCGGCGGCATCACCGCGGGCGCCGTCGTGGTCGCCATCGTGGCCGGCGTCCTCATCTACGGCGCCGTGACCGCGAAGCCGACGCAGGGGCTCGCGAACGTCACCTGGGCGTCGAACTGACCGATGCGCCTGACGACCCTCGCCGCCCTCGGGGCGCTCGCCCCCGCCGCGCTCGCCTGCGGCCCCAAGTCCGTCCAGGTGTCGATCACGCTCGTCACCTCGGGCTGCCCCGGCGCGGACGGGGGCACGCCGGCCAACGCGCTCAAGGGCGTGAGCCAGATCGAGTTCGACATCCTGAGCGACGCGGACGGCGGGCCGTTCGAGCTCGTCAACCAGCTCACCACCTCGGCCGGCGCCGGCGCGGTGACGCTGCCCCCGCTGCCGCTCGGCCCCGACCGCATCCACATCAAGGGGCTCTCCGACGCGACCGCCAGCGCGAAGGTCCTCGCCGTGGGCGACACCGGGGTCTTCACCGTGCCCGGCGACGGCAGCGTCAGCTCGCTCTCCGTGACCGCCTTCGTGCGCCGCACCGACGGCTCCGTCTTCACCAACGACGCGAGCAACCCCGGCAAGTGCACCCAGATGACGGTCCCGCGCGCCTACCACAGCCAGGCGCTTCTCGCCGACGGGACCGTGCTCATCTACGGCGGCCTCCAGTACTCGGGGACCATCGACTGGACGCAGGCTCTCGCGATCCCGCCGATGCCGATCACCGGCCCCCAGGGCGCCAGCTTCTCGACCAACTTCCCGACTTCTGCGGAGATCTACAACCCGCTCACCGGGCAGTTCAGCTCGGCAGGCCGCTGGCAGGACGCGAGCACCACGGGTGGCATTCCGTCGTACCGCGCCTTCGCCTCGATGCTCGCGTACGCGAAAGACGGCGCGGTCGTCCTGGGCGGTGACTTCTGGCTCGCGGCCGATTCCTCGGCGACCGTCTTCCCCGCCTGGGAGGGCGCGATCTATTCCGCCAGCAACTCGCCGCAGTGGGACCCGGTCCTCCAGACGGACGACGACCACGACCGCGGCTGCCTCGTGCAGGACACCGAGGGCCACGCGCTCCTGACCGGCGGCTACAATTCGACCCCGGTCAACACCATCCCGCCCGCCTCGTTCGGACTGACCGCGAAGTCCGAGTACCTCGACCCGGGGGCGTGGCCCCCTTCGTCGCTCGAAGCGGGGCCGCTGACCGTGAACGACTCGTTCGGCCCGGGACCGAGCCGCGCCGAGCAGGCCTGTACCGGCTTCGACGGGGTGATGGGCATCACCCAGACCCTGGTCGTCGAGGCGGGTGGCACGACGGTCGACCCGGCTGGGAACTGGGACATCCTCGGCGATTTCGACTTCTATACTTTCGGCAAGACCGACGCCGGCACGCCCGACTTCCTGCCCTACGTCAACGGCAGCCTGATCGCCGGGGCGCTCACCTACCCGCGCAGCCGGGCGAAGGCCGTCGCCATGACCGTCACCGAGGACGGCGGCACGCTCCAGGACGCCATCCTCGTCACCGGCGGCCTCACCTGCACCCCCGCCGAAGCCGGGTCACCCTGCGCGAACTGCTGCACGCCCGCGTACGTCAACAACGCGAATGGGGGCACGGACGGCGGCGCCGGCGGCCAACTCGCGAACCCCCCGTACACCTACTTCGAGCAGACGCCCGCGGGCGGAAGCGCGATCGACGTCGGCCAGACCACCGACCTCATCCACTTTCCGATCGTGCAGACGCCGAACGGACCGTCGAACGAGGTCACGGTCAACCCCGGCCCGGCGATGGCGTACTCGCGCATCGACCACTGCGCCGTCGCCCTCCCGGACGGCCGCGCCGTCCTGATCGGCGGCCTCGGCGAGAAGAGTCTGACGGACTTCGGGACCCTCGACTCCATCGAGGTCGTCTCGGACAACCCGAAGGGCACGCAGCACCCCGACTTGCAGGTCGAGGAGGTCCCCGGCGGGTTGCAGCAGGCGCGCGCCGGCATGGCCTGCACGCTGTTGCCCGACGGCTCGATTCTCGTGACCGGCGGGTTCCAGACGACCGGCGCCCTGAACGGAACCACCCAGCCGGTCACGACCCTCAGTTCCGCCGAGATCTTCTACCCGCTGCCGATCTCGGTCACGACCCAGTAGCCGAGCGCGGGGCGGGGCCGTGTGCTAGTTAGGGGACGCGTGGATCCCCTCTCCGATCTGAACCCCGAGCAGCGCGCCGCGGTGCTCCACCGCGGCAGCCCGCTGCTCGTGCTGGCGGGGGCGGGCTCGGGCAAGACGCGGGTGATCGTCCACCGGATCGCGTCGCTCGTCGAGGAGGGCGCGCCCCCCTGGTCCATCTTCGCGGTCACGTTCACGAACAAGGCGGCCCGCGAGATGCGCGAACGCGTCGCCCGCCTGCTCGGCCCCCGGGGCGACGACGTCTGGGTGTCGACCTTCCACTCGGCCGGGGCGTCGATCCTCCGGCGCGAGGGCGCGCAGATCGGCATCTCGACGCGCTTCTCGATCTACGACGACGCCGACCAGCTCGGGCTCGCGAGGCGCGTCCTGCGCGAGGCGAACCGCGAGGCGGACACGGCGGCGGGCCGCGACCTGCTCGACGCGGTCGGCCGGACCAAGAACGGCGGGGAAGCACCCTCGGGCGAGCAGGCGGCGCTGGTCGAGCGCTACGGCCGCGCGCTGCGCGCCGCGAACGCGGTCGACTTCGACGACCTGCTGCTCTTGCCGGTCGAGCTGTTCGCGGGCCACCCCGACGTCCTCGAGCGCTGGCGGCAGCGCTTCCGCCACGTCCTCGTCGACGAGTTCCAGGACACGAACGCGGTGCAATACCGGCTGCTCGAGCTGCTCTGCCCGCCGGGCGCGGACCTCTGCGTGGTCGGCGACGACGACCAGTCGATCTACCGCTGGCGCGGCGCGGAGGTGAGCAACATCCTCGGTTTCGAGGAGGGCCACCCGGGCGCGGCGGTCGTCAAGCTCGAGCGCAATTACCGCAGCGATGGCAACATCCTCGCGGCCGCGGGGGCGGTCATCGCCCGCAACCCGCACCGGCACGCGAAGACGCTCTGGACCGATCGCCCCCCCGGCGAGAAGATCGCGCTGCTCTGGTCGGAGGACGAGCGCGGGGAGGCGGACCGGATCGCCGCGCTCCTGCACGGCCTGCACGCCCGCGGGACGCCGTTCGGGGAGATGGCGGTCTTCTACCGGATCAACGCCCAGTCCCGCGTCCTCGAGGAAGGGCTGCGGCTCGCGCGCATCCCGTACGTGATCGTGCGCGGCCGGAGCTTCTACGAACGGGCGGAGGTCAAGGACGCGGTCGCTTACCTGCGGCTGGTCGTCAACCCGCGATCGGACGTGGACCTGTTGCGCGTCATCAACTCGCCGCCGCGCAAGATCGGCGAGACGACGATCGAACGGATCTCGCGCCACGCGCTCGGCCGCGGCCTGTGCCTCTACGACGCGCTGGCGCCCGCGGAGCTCGAGGCCAACCCCGAACTGGACGGAGGCTCGCGCGGCCGACTCGCGGGCTTCCGGACGCTGCTCGACGGCCTGATCGCGCTGGGGCCGTCGACGCCCGCGGCCCGGGTGGCGGAGGAGGTGCTCGCGCGCTCGGGCCTCGTCGATCGACTGAACGCCTCGGCCGACCCGGAGGCGCAGGAGCGCGTCGAGAACCTCCGCGAGCTCGTCCACGCCGCGTCGGAGGCGGACGTGCGCTTCGCCGCCGACGCCGCCTTCGATGCCGAGCCGGGCGCGGGCGAAGCCCGAGCGAGACCGGAGGACACCGACCGAGGGCGCGGGGGCACGGGGGGCTTCCCCGCCACGATCGACGAGGGAGGTCCCCTGCTCTGTTTCCTCGAGGAGATCGCGCTGCTCGGCGAGGCGGACGGCCCGGTCGAGCACGACCGCGTCTCACTGATGACCCTCCACGCGGCCAAGGGGCTCGAATTCGACGCCGTTGTGATCGCGGGCATGGAGGAGGGGGTCTTCCCCCACTCGCGCGCGGTCGGATTCCGGAGCGCCGCGGAGGACCTCGCCGAGGAGCGGCGCCTCTGTTACGTCGGCTTCACCCGCGCGCGCCGAAAGCTCGCGGTGGCGTGCGCGCAGCGGCGCGCCCTCTTCGGCGAGCTGCGCTTCAACCCGCCGAGCCGGTTCCTCGGGGACGTGCCGCCCGACCTGTTCGACCGGCCGCTCCCGTCGCCGGCCGAGGCCCGCCCCTCTCCCGCGCCCAGGGGCTCCGACTACACGGTCGACTACAGCTACGACCAGACCTGGCGCGGGAGCGCGCCCCGATTCGTTCCACCGCGCGGGCGCCGCCCGGCACCGTCGGCGCCCGCAGGGGCCTCCGCGATGGGGCTCACCGTGCGCCACTCGGTCTTCGGCGTCGGCCGCGTCGTCGCCGCCGACGGCGAGGGGCCGGACGCGAAGCTCACGGTGCGCTTTCCGAGCGTGGGCGAGAAGCGGATCGTCGCCCGCTTCGTCACCCCCGTGTAGGGTCACTTCGCGGGGGCGGCTTCGGGACGCGCTTCGCCCGCGCCGCGCGACTGGAGGCGGCGGAGGCGGTGGGCGGACCAGAGCGCCGCGCCGAGCGCGCCGGCGTGGACCGACATCGGGTCGGCGACGATTTCGAGGGGTGTGCCGCCGTCGGCCGCGAGGCTCCGGGAGATCTCGGCCCGCAAGCCCGTGTCGGCGGCGAGGCCCCCGGTGAGCACGACCGGCGAAGCGGCCTTGACCATGCGCAGGAGCTTGGCGAGCCTCTGGGCGATCGATTCGTGGATGCCGCGGACGATCTCGCCCACCGGGATGCCGCGGGAGACCATGTTGATGACGTCGGTCTCGGCGAGGACCGCGCAGATGCCGCTGCAGACCTCGGAGCGCGGCGCCGCGACCGACAGCGGCCCGACGTCCTCGAGCCGGATGCCGAGGTAGCGCGCGATGTTCTCGATGAACTGCCCCGTGCCGCTCGCGCACTGGCTCGTCATCCGGCTGCCGAGCACGCGGCTGTGGCCGTCGATCACCATGACGCGGGCGTGGAGCGCGCCGAGGTCGGCCACCGCGCGGGCGCGCGGGCACAGCAGCGTCGCCCCGCGCGCGTGGGTCGTCATGCCGTAGAAGTGCCCGTCGCGGAACGCGACCGCGTCGCCGTCGCCCGTCGAGGCGACGTAGGTGACCTGGTCGCGCGGAACGCCCGCGGCGCGGAGCGCGCTCTCGAACGCGAGCTCCGCCACCTGGCCGGGATCGCGGCGGAGCAGCCGCTCGCGGTGCACGCCGAGCACGGCCGGCGCCGCGCCGTCGCCGGTGCGGACGATCGCGGCCTTGACGGCGCCGGTACCGACGTCGACTCCCGCGGTGATCAAATCGGCCATCGTTCACGCCCTCGCGGCCGCTGCCGCGGCCTTCGGCTTGCCCCGGGAGGGCGCGGGCAGGCTCTCGCCGCCGCCCCTGCGGGCGAAGAGGGCCGCACCGAGCGCGCCCGTGTAGATGGAGTCGGGGTGGATGTTGAGCGTCCGCTCCCCGTAGTGCTCGCCGACGAGCGACTTCAGCTCCCGCACGACGGCGACGTTCTTCGCGACGCCGCCGGTGAACGTCAGCTCGTTGCGCACGCCGCCCGAGCGCGCGAGCAGGCTCATCGCGCGCAGGAGGATGGCACGGTGGAGCCCGAGGAGGATGTTCTCCCTCCGCTCGCCGAGGGCGAGCAACTCGCGCAGCTCGACCCCGGCGAAGACGGTGCAGGTCGACGAGATCTTGACCGCGCGGGTCGCCTCGAGCGCGAGCGGCCCCAGCTCGTGCAGCCCGAGGTTCATCTCCTCGGCGATGTAGCCGAGGTAGCGGCCGCAGCCGGCGGCGCAGCGGTCGTTCATCTGGAAGTTCTGGACGAGACCGGCCTCGTCGAGCTGGATCGCCTTGGTGTCCTGGCCGCCGATATCGAGAACGGTCCTCGTCCCCGGGTAGAGGGCGTGGGCGCCGAGGCCGTGGCAGAGGATCTCGCTTCGGATCTGCTCCTTCGGAAACGGGAGCCGCTGGCGCCCGTAGCCGGTGCCGACGTAGGCTTCGACCGTGAGCGCGCCCTCGGTCTCGCGCCAGGCCCGCTCGAGCGACGCCCGGTCGGAGGCGGAGAGGCCGGCGCGGCCGAGGGCCCGCTCGAGGCGCTGTTCGGCGCCGATCGGCGTCTCGCTGTTCTCGACCTCCACGATCGCCTGGTCGTAGGCGGCGGCGGCGACATCGTAGGCGAGCTCGCGCCGCTGCGCCGCGTCGGTCGCGTCGGCGAAAAAGCGCGCCGACGCGAGGTCGCGGAAGAATCGGCTCCGGTCCTCCGCGAGGGTCCCGAAGACGGCGTCCGCGTCGGCCTCGATCCGCTCGAAGAGGCGCCGAATCGCCGCGCCGTCGCTCGCGGTCCCGGTCGATTCGGCGATGGCGGCGACGCGTCCCCCGAGCGCCCGGAGCCGATCGACGCAGTGGCTGACGACCCAGGCCCGCCGGAGCGCGCTCGTCGGCGGCGCAGCGCCCGAGCCGCCGAGCGTGCGCTCGATCAGGGTGAAGCGCGCGTCGTCGAGCGCCTCGATCCGCGCGACCGCCGCGGCGACGTCGTAGTTCGAGCGCGTGTTCGTGAGGCCGCGGCCGAGCAAGCGCTCGGAGGCATCGAGCACGACAGCCTTGCTGGTCGTTGAACCGAGGTCGATGCCGACGAAGAGTCCCATGGCTCACGCACCCGACGAGACGCCGCCGGCCTTCCGCTGCGAGATCATCTGGAGGTAGCTCTCGATCCGATTCTTGATGTTGGCCTGGCTGTAATAGCGCGGGTCGACGAGGTCGGTCTCGATGAAGCCGCCAGGGACGCCGGTCTTCTTCTCCACCTCGCGCATCATCACGAGCTGCCCGACCGAGAACGAGTTGCAGCTCTTGAGCGAATTGATCACGAAGCCGTCCGCGTGGAAGTCGCGGACGTAGGAGGCGAGCAGGTCGGAGCGCGCGGGCAGCGAGCGGTTCGTGTAGCAGCCGAGGCAGTAGTCGGCGAGCGAGAGGAGCGGGTCGCGCTCGCGTCCGTGGCGGAAGCCGTCGTCGTAGAGGCCGCCGACCTTGGTGTAGGTCGAGGCGACGACGACTGCGCCCTCGTCGTAGAAGACACGCCAGAAGTCGCGAAAGTGCGTCCAGTTGGGCGGGCCCTCGATGACCAGCCGGAACCGCTCCTCCGCGAGCACTCCGTTCGGCATGACCGGCCCCTCGCGCCGCGCGAGCCGGGCCTCGACCTCCTCGCGAAGCTCCCGGTAGTACGCCTCGCAGGCCTCGGTGCCGCGGAACGCGGTGAAGATCGGCCCGACGTAGTAGACGCCGCCGAAGTAGGCGTCGATCGGCGACGGCGTCGCCTTGGCAGAATCGAGCACCCAGGACAGGTCGTCCTCGGCGCGGGCGGAGCGCGCGAGCAGCGAGGCCAGCTCGTCGAGATCGAGCTTGCGTCCGGTTACCTTTTCGAGCTTCGGGATGACCTCGCCCTCGAGCTGGGCTGCCACGTAGCGGCGCATCTCCTCGGTCGGGCGTCCGTCGGCCTGGTAGGGCACGTGGAGCATCGCGACTTCGCAGCCGTACTCCTTTTGGAGCAGCTCGAACCACTTCATGAAGGTGAAGCAGCCCGTGTAGGAGAGCAGCAGCAGATCCGGCGGCGGCAGCTTCTCGCCGGTGGGGCCGATGTTGCCCGCGGCGAGCATTCCGATGTCGCACTTGACGTAGGAGCAGACGTCCTCGTTGTGCCCGAGCCGCTCCGCCTCTCGCACGAAGCCGTCGCTGCGCTGCCGCATCGCCGACTGGAGTGCGTTGACCTCGGGGTAGACCCCGAGCGCGCCGGCGGCGCGGATCAGTTCGGTCAAATTCCCGGGCACGAACGTGTAGACGACCTTGAGGCCGGTCTCGCGCGCGCGGGCCAGCTCGCCGAAATAGCCGGCGAGCATGGCTTTCTGCCGCTCCATGCTCGCGTCCTTCTGGACGGGCCTCGCTCCCGCCGGCGGTGCGGCGGGTGCGGTAGACGTGGAGCCTTCGACGACGGAGAGCTTCATGCCTCACCCCAGAGCTTGATCGAATCCGAAAACGTGCCGGCCTGCTCGCGGACGGTCTGGAACTGACCCCCATTCTCCGCGTACTTGAAGGTGATGAACGGAATCGACGCCTCGGAGAGGGCTTTCTGCAGCGGCGGCTGGTCGAGAAGCGCGGGATCGCAGAAGGACGGCGCTGCAAAGATCACGCCGTCGGCGCGAAGCGCCCGGACGCGGCGCACCAGCGCCTCGCCCCGGGCGAAGTCCGGCTGGTACCGCGTCGACGCGACGCCGCTGCGGTGGAGGTAGGCGCGCGCGAGCGCGGCGTAGGGTTCCAGGTCGGTCCCGACCTCGCCCTCGATCCAGCGCGCTCCCTGGAAGAGGTCGTCGTCCACTGCGTAGCAGCCGCTCCGCTCGAGTGTGCGCAGGAGCCCGAGCGGAGGCTGCTCGCAGAAGGCCCCCACGACCACGACGCGAATCCGGTCCTCGCGCTTGCGCTTGCGGCGGAAGGCGGCTTCCCGGTATGTGCGAACGAGCGCGGTGTGCGCCTCGACATCGAGCAGCGCGCCCGCCCGCAGCACGAGGTAGGCCTCGTCGAACGGCACGAGCCAGGGCGCCTCGGCCCGCAGCGCCCCGAGGGCCGCGAGTTCGCGCCGGTTCTCGTCGAAGAGCCGGATCGACGCGGCGAGGGCCTCGGGGGACGGCGCGCCACGGCCCGCGAGCCGACCCAGCTCGGCGCCCAGCGCCTCGAGGTCGCGCCGGTAGAAGGTGCCACCGGTCCGGTCGTCGATTGCCTGCGGGAGGTCGAGGTAGCGGACGTATTTCCCCGGGAAGAGCAGCTGCCAGATGCCCGAAAGGTTGCGGATGACATCGCAGGTCGACGGGAAGACGAAGCCGTCGAGCGCCTCGAGATGACCGCCGAGGCCCAGCTCGACGGTCGAGCGGGGCAGGTGGCAGATGTAGCTCTGGAAACACGCGTCGCCCTTGACGATATCGATCTGATCGCCGCCTCCGAGGAGGCAGACCGGCAGCGCGCCGGCAGCGTGAACCAACTCGCGCGGCGCGTAGATCGGCAGGAGCCCGACGGCGGGCCGCCCGGGGTGGGCGGCCTTCCAATCGCGGACCGACTGCAACGCGAGATCGGCGTAGAGCGCCTCGCAGCGGCGGACGATTTCCTGGGCATCCCCCTCGCCGCCGGCGGCCCCGTTGCCGCGCGCCGGGAACGGTATGACGTTGGACGGTCTCACGAAGCGCCCCGATCGGCGTCCCAGCGGGGAGGTCGCTTCTCGAGGAAGGCGCCGATGCCCTCGCGCGCGTCCGGGCTCTCCGCGAGTTCGTCGAGGTAGAGCCGTTCGAGTTCCGCGAGGCGCCGGATGGCGATCGCCGCGAACATGCCACGAGCCGCCCGCGTCGCGAGCCGGATCGATGCCGGCGAAAGCGGAAAGTACGCCTGGCGCGCGAACACGCGGGCACGCTCCGACGGGTCCTCGTCGTCGGCGCACAGGTCGTCGACGAGCCTCGCCGCGAGCGCCTCCGAGGCGCTCCACGTCCGGCCGGTCAGGAGCAGCAACTCGGAGGTGGCCAGGCCGACGCGCAGCGGGAGCAGCACGCTTCCCGCGGGCGCGAAGACCCCGAGCTTGATCTCCGGCTGTCCGAGGCGCGCGGACGGGTGCGCGACGATCCGGCTCGTCGCGAGGGCGAGTTCGAGTCCTCCCCCGAGGCACTGCCCTCGCACGGCCGTCAAGACCGGAAGCGACAGCTCGAGAAGCCGGCCAATCATGGCGTGGAAGCGACCGAGCATCCGCCGCACCTCCGCCGGCCGGTGCTCCTCGACCGACGCGCCGAAGCAGAAGTGAGGCCCGGCCGCGTCGAGCAGCACGCAGCGCACCGACCGCTCGTGCTCCGCGGCTTCGAAGGCCGCGCGCAACTCGTCGGCGTGGGCGCCGTCGAGGACGTTGCCCTTGCCCGCGTCGAGCGTGACGCGGGCGAGCCGTCCGCCCTCTTCGATGGCCGTTCGGACGCTCACCGCCGGGAGGCCTTTGGTCCACCGGGCCGGGGCGCGATGACCGCAAACATCGCCTCGTCCCACGGCAGGCCGGCGGCGAGACGTTGGCGGAGCGTCACGAAGTCGATCTCGCGCGACGTTCCCGCCATCTCGAACGCCGTGAAGCCCGCCCGGCCCTCGGTCAACATGTTCTCGGCGAGCCAGGCCCGGTTGCTCTCGTGGTTGCGATCCCAGTGCTCGAGCTTCTTCTTGCGAAGCGACTCGACGGTCTTGATCGAGCACTCGGGGAACGTCATCAGGATCTTCGAGCAGAGGCGGGCCACCGCGGCATCGAGCGGCCCGAGGTCGATCTGGCCCCGCTCGAGTAGCGCTTTGCCGCGCGCGAGTGCCTCTCCTTCTCGCGGCTCGCCGTAGACGACGCGCCCCGCGTCGTCCGTCCAGCGGTCGGTGACCACGAGCGGGTTCGGGACCAGTTGGCCGTCGACCCGTAGCGCGGGCACGACCTCGGTCAACAGCCCCAGGCGGAAGGCCTTGTGGGCGCTCCACGGCTCGCACGTCACGCAGGACTCCATCGCGCGCTCGATCCCCACGAACAGGTGGAGGAAGTCTGTCGAGCCGCCGTCGGGCGCGCTGCCGTGGCGGGGGCCCGCCTGCCCGAAGCGTGCGAGGTCCTGCGCGACCGAAAAGTCGCAGGCCATCCCGATCTCCTGACCGCCGCCGACGCGGAGCCCGTTGACCCGGCAGACGACCGGTTTGTCGCAGGTGAGGATGGCCGTGACCATGTCGTTGAAGAGCCTCAGGTACTGCCGGTACTCCTGCGGCTTGCCGGCGTAGACCTCGGCGTACTCGCGGGTGTTGCCGCCCGCGCAGAAGGCCCGCGTCCCCGCGCCGGTGAAGACGACGCACACGGCGGCCCGATCGTTGCTGGCCCGCCGGAAGGCGAGGATCACCTCGCGCACCGCGGCGGTCGTGTACGCGTTCATCTCCTTTTCGTTGCGAAGCGTGATCCAGACGTCGTGCAGCCCTTCGGCAGTTGTGCCGTCCGGCCTGCGGGCTGGGCGCTCTTCGTAGCCGATGTGCTCGAAACCGGTGCTGCGCGGGACGAGGTCGTGGTCGAGTAGGGACACGGGCTTCTCCGCTCTTCGCGCGGCGCTCACGCCGCGTCTGGGACGAGGACGACGCGCTCCGCCACCTCGCCTCGATGGACCGCTTCGAGCACCCGCGGCGCGTCGTGGAGCGGCTCGCGCCGAACGAGGCCGCGGACGCGGACGACCCCGGATTTCACCAGGGCGAGCGCCTCCGGGTAGAGCGCCGGAGCGCAGCCCCAGTTTCCGTAGGCGGTCGCGTCGAACGCCATCAGGTTCGAGAGGCGGAAGGCCGAGGCTTCTGGCGTGTATCCCACGACGGAGATGGAGCCTCCGGGCGTGAGCAGTGACCAGGCCAGTCCCTGGCCTGCCGTACTACCGCTGGTTTCGAGGATCCGCCAACCGTCCGCGGGCACGCCGGTCGTCGCGCACAGTTTCCGGAGCGCTGCCTTGACGTCCTTGGGGTCGTCGGTCCCCGGCAAGGCGAGGGCAGCGCCGTAGTCGACGGCCCGGCCCCGCCTCTCCTCGGAGACGTCGATCGCCGCGACCACCGCTCCGGCGGCGCGAGCGATCTGAACCGCGTAGATGCCGACTCCGCCGGCGCCGACCACGACGGCCAAGTCACCCCGACCCACCTGCGCCCGGCGAATTGCCTGGAGCGGCGTCGTCACCGCGTCCGCGACCACCGCCAGTTCCCAGAGTTCGAGCCCGACGGAACCGACGGGCCCGCTCCCGGCGTCGGCCGTGGCGTCGATCGGGCAGAGCGTGTGGGCGGGCACTTCGACGTGCGACGCGAAGCCGCCGTCCTCGTCGTTGCCCGGCATTCTCGAGCCGCGGCAGGCGGTCGGCCGCCCCGAGCGACACCAGCGGCATGCGCCGCACGGCGACACCGCCGGAACGAGCACGCGCCGCCCGATCCACTCGCGGGCGCCCGTGCCCGCATCGACGACGGTCCCCGCGATTTCGTGTCCGAGGACGAGGGGCCAAGGGTGTTTCGTCGGGACGCCACCGTACAGGTAGCCGAGGTCGGTGTGGCATACGCCGCAGCCGGCGACCTCGACGAGGGCACTCCCGTGCGCCGGCACCTCCGCCGCGCGCTCGAAGGCCTCCAGCTTGCCCGTGCCCACGGCACGCCAGCCCCGAACCAGACGCTCCATCGGTTCAACCAGGATAAAGGGGCGAGCGACCACGCCTCTTGATCTCGATCAACTCCATGCGAGGACCGGCTTGCCATCGGAAGCGGCGCCGCCCTCCGGCTCGCGCAGGTCGAGGCGTGCGCAGGGTCGCTGCACAACGGGAGCTGCGCGCAGCCCTTCTCCTCGGACAGCTCGTCCCCATGCCAAGCGCCCGTCGGACAACTCGGAGGCGGTCCCCCCTGCGCCACCAGCGTATTGTGAGACCAGGACCGACGGCGTCTGCGGCAGTTGCGCCGCGAACCCGGCCGCCGGCTCCGTCTGCTCATTGACCGGCTGCCCGACCGTCCTGCCATGGTTGACAGTGTTTGCGAACGTCTGCTACGGACCCGGGCGCGGTCAGGCGTCGGGGACCGCGAGGGAAACGCTCACCGTGCTCGCCCTGTTCTTGGCCACGCAGCTCGCGGCGGCTCCCGCCGTCTCCCCGCAGGACCGAGCGGAGGCCGCTCGGCTCGTGCACGAATCGATGAGCGAGTACGATCTCGGCCATTTCCAGCCCGCGCTCGCGGCCGCCGAGCGCGCGTACCGCCTCGACCCGCTCCCGCAGCTCCTCTTCAACCTCGGCCAGTGCCACCGCGCCCTCCACCAGTGGGACCAAGCGGCGTTCTTCTTCCGCCGATACCTCGAGAAGTTGCCCAAGGCCCCCAACCGACAGTTGGCGGAAGCTCTCCTCGCGGAGGCGGATGCCAAGGCGGAAGCGGACGCGCACGGCACCGCCGGCCCCGCACCGGTGGAGGTGCCGATCGTCGTGGCGCCGGCGGTTCCATCGCCGGCCCCGACGACCGCCCCGCAGCGTGCGCCGGAAGCGGCCATCGGGCTCGTGGCGCCGCCCCCGCCACGCCACACCCACTGGCTCGGGATCGGCCTCCTGGTAGGAGCGGCCGCCGCAGCGGCGGTCGCGGTGGTCGCCCAGGTCGAGGTCCAGACGGCGCTCGAGGACCGGAGCCTGATCCGGGGCAAGACGCTCGGCAGCGACTACAACCGGCTCGCCACCGAGGAGGCCATGGGCCCGACCTGGCTCGGCGTCTCGATCGGCGCGGGCGTCCTAGCGGCGGCGGGAGTCGCCGCAGGGATCGCGACGTGGTGACGCGCCTGCGCCGGCTCGCCGTCGCCGCGGTCTTCCTCTGCGCGGCCGCGGGCTGCAATTTCTCGCTCGACGACTACCCCTACTGCTTCGCTTGCCAGTCGGAGAGACAGTGCCCGGACTACGGCGACGCCGGTCCCCCGATGGTCTGCGGCTCGGACGGCTTCTGCCACTACCAGTGCCAGATCGACGCTGATTGCGCGTCGCGGGGCGCGATCTGCGACGAGAAGCATTTCTGCCACGCGGTCGACGGTGGCGGCTGCTGAGCCGCTCGACGCGCTGCGTCGCCCGCGCGCTTGACTTCGCCCCGCCATGGCAGGATACGGCGGCGGGGAGCCCCGTTGACCTGGGCGGAAGCTCCCGCCGTCATTATCCTTCTCTCCTCACGAGCGCGCGATGCCCGATCCCGTCCGTCCCTCCCCGATGTCCCCGACCCCGGTCGAATCCGAAAGCGACGGTGCACCCGTCGGCATTCCGTCGGCAGCACGCCGTGGCCTCCCCCCGCCGCCTCCTGTCGAGGTGACCGAGGAGTTGCTCCACGCCCTGCCCAAGACCGACCTCCACTGCCACCTCGACGGCTCCCTGCGAATCGCGACCCTGCTCGAGCTGGCCGAGAAGGGCGGGGTGAGGCTCCCCGCGGACAATCCCGAAGGGCTCGCCCGCGCCATCCACATGGGGCAGGTCTGCGACAACCTCGAGGACTACCTCACGGCCTTCGACATCACCCTCTCGGTCCTCCAGACGGAGGAGGGTCTCTACCGTGCCGCGCACGAGCTGGCCCTCGACGCCGCGTCCGAGAACGTCCGCTACCTCGAGGTCCGCTACTCGCCGGTGCTCCACGAGCAGAAGGGGCTCAAGCTGACCGCGATCATCGAGTCGGTGCTCGAGGGACTTCGGGTGGCGAAGCGCGAAACCGGCATCAAGGGCGGGGTCATCATCTGCGGCATCCGCAACCAGGATCCGCAGACGTCGCTTCGGCTCGCCGAACTGTCGGTCGCCTACAAGAACAAAGGGGTCAAGGGCTTCGACCTCGCGGGCGCCGAGTACAACTTCCCGGCCAAGGACCACAAGGCGGCCTTCCAGCTCATCCTGAACAACAACGTCAATTGCACCTGCCACGCCGGCGAAGCCTACGGGCCGGAATCGATCGCGCAGGCGCTCCACTACAACGGCGCGCACCGGATTGGACATGGGACGCGGCTGCGCGAGGACGGCGACCTCCTCAACTACGTCAACGACCACCGCATCCCTCTCGAGGTCTGCCTCTCCTCCAACGTCCAGACCCGCGCGGTCGAGGGCATCGGCGCGCACCCGCTCAAGTTCTACTTCGATTACGGGTTGCGGGTGACGGTCAACACCGACAACCGGCTAATCACCGACACGACGGTCACCAAGGAGCTGTGGCTCGCCCACCGCCACCTCGGTTTCTCGCTCGAGGACCTCTGCACCGTGCTCGTCTCCGGCTTCAAGAGCGCGTTCCTACCGTTCCGAGAGAAAGCGGACCTCCTCGAGGAGGTCAACCGCGAGATCGCCGAGGTGGTGGCGCGCTTCCACCAGGTCGAGTCGATCGCCGCCCGCACCGCCTGAGCACCCATGCCCGCGCTGCTCGCGATGATCCTGGCCGGCGGCGAGGGGCGCCGAATGGAGCCGCTGACCCGGGAGCGGGCGAAACCGGCCGTCCCGTTCGGCGGCCGCTACCGCATCGTCGACTTCGCCCTGTCGAACTTCGCGAACAGCGGTGTCCTCAAGGTCAAGGTCCTCGTCCAGTACAAGAGCGACTCCCTCAACGTGCACCTCTCGCGCGGCTGGCGGCTGTCCGCCTTCCTCGGCCACTACGTCGAGGCGGTGCCCGCCCAGATGCGGACGGGACCCGACTGGTTCAAGGGCTCGGCCGACGCGATCTACCAGAACCTGAACCTGATCACCGACGAGCAGCCGGATCAGGTTTTCGTCTTCGGCGCCGACCACGTCTACCGCATGGACGTGCGGCAGATGCTCGACTTCCACGAACAGCGGCGCGCCGACTGCACGGTGGCCGCCATCCCCGTGCCGCTCGCCGAGGCCCGCGCGTTCGGGGTCATCGAGGTCGACGGCGAAGGGCGAATGGTCGGCTTCCAGGAGAAGCCCGCCAACCCCAAGCCGATGCCGGGCGACCCCACGCGCGCACTGGCTTCGATGGGCAACTACCTGTTCACGACGGAATCCCTGGTGCGCGAGGTCACGCGCGACGCGATGGTCGAGCCATCCAGCCACGACTTCGGCAAGGACATCATCGCGCGGATGTACGACCGCAGCCGGGTCTACGTCTACGACTTCGCGAAGAACGTGGTCCCGGGACAGGGCCCGAAGGAGCGCGGCTACTGGCGCGACGTCGGGACGATCGACGCCTACTACCAGGCCAACCAGGACCTGGTCGACGTCGACCCGACGTTCAGCCTCTACAACGAGCAGTGGCCGATCTTCACGGTCCAATACAATTACCCGCCCGCGAAGTTCGTCTTCGCCGACCGTTCCGCCGGACGGGTGGGCACGGCGACGGACTCGCTCGTCTCCGAGGGCTGCATCGTCTCGGGCGGCGAGGTCGACCGCTGCATCCTCTCGCCCCGTGTCCGCATCAACTCCTACACGAAGGTCGAGGGCTCCATCCTATTCGAGGGAGTCAACGTCGGCCGACACTGCCGGATCCGCCGCGCGATCATCGACAAGAACGTCGACATTCCGCCCGGCATGGTCATCGGTCACGACCCGGCAGAGGACCGGCGCCGGTTCCACGTCACCGAGGGCGGCGTGGTCGTCATCCCGAAGGGCATGCACCTCGAGGGCTGACCCGGCCCCCTTCCCCGCCCGGCGACGCGGCGGTGCCCTTGATGGGTCTCCTGCGGGCGTGCTATGCGACGCCTCCTTGCCGGCGGCTCACGCGCCGCCGTCGCTGGAGGTCGCCATGTCCGGGCACAACCGATGGACCAAGATCAAGCACAAGAAGGAAGCCCAGGGCGCGGCCAAGGGGAAGCTCTTCACCAAGCTCATCAAGGAGATCACGGTCGCCGCCCGGCTCGGCGGCGGTGACCCGGACGGCAACGCACGGCTGCGGGCGGCCGTCGGCGCGGCACGCGAGGCCAACATGCCCGCGGACAACATCACCCGCGCCATCAAGAAGGGCACTGGAGAGCTCGAGGGCGTCAACTACGAGGAGGCGGTCTACGAGGGCTACGGGCCCGGGGGCGTCGCGATGATGGTCCAGTGCCTCACCGACAACCGCAACCGGACGGCGGGCGAGGTACGACACCTGTTCACCCGCGGCGGTGGCAACATGGGCGAGGCGGGCTCCGTCGGCTGGATGTTCGAGCGGCGCGGCACGATCGCGGTCAAGCAAGGCCCCACCGAGGACGCGGTCATGGAAGTGGCCCTCGACGCCGGCGCGCTCGACATCGTCGCACAGGACGGTGGCTTCGAGGTGCACACCGAACCGAACGACCTGCACAAGGTCGTGACCGCCCTCGAGAAGAAGGGCTTCGCCCTGGGTGAGATGAGGATCACGTTCCAGCCCAAGGAGACGGTCGTGGTCGAGCAGCTCGAGGACGCGCAGAAGGTCCTCAAGCTCGTCGACCTGCTCGAGGACAACGACGACGTGCAGAACGTCTTCGGCAACTTCGAGGTCCCCGACGCGCTGATCGATCGGATCGCGGCACTCTGATCGACAGCCGGGCGTGCTACGCTCGGTCCGATGATCGCGCTGGGCATCGATCCGGGTTCGCGGGTCGCGGGCTACGGGCTCGTCGCGCTGGATGGCGGGCACTTCCGCTGCGTCGCCGCGGGCGCACTCGTCCTTAGAGGTGACGACCTCCCCGAGCGGCTCGTCGACCTGCACGCCGCGCTCGGACGGATCCTCGCCGAGCATCGGCCCGACGCCGCGGCCGTCGAGGGCGTCTTCAGCCACCGCTCGCCGCGGAGCGCGATCGTTCTCGGACATGCGCGCGGGGTGGCCCTGCTCGCGATCGCCCAGGCGGGCTTGCCGATCCACGAGTATCCGCCCGCCCTCGTGAAACGCTCGCTGACCCACGGCGGTGCCCGCAGCAAGGCGGCCGTGGCCCGCGCGGTACGGCAGGTCCTCCGGCTCGGCGACGGGACGCTGCGCCCGGATGCGACCGACGCCCTCGCGGTAGCCATCTGCCATCTGGCCCGCCGTCCGTCCCAGGGCGCCGCGGCGCCGTCTCCATGGCTGCGCGCGCTCGCCTCCGCGCCCGCGCAGGCGCCAACGCGGGCGAACCTGCTGCTCCAGGCCGCATGGCGGGGGCGCTGAGTGTTCATCGGCTACCTCGACGGAACGCTCCTCTCGATCGACGCGGGCGGCGTCACGGTCCTCGCCGGCGGGGTCGGCTACGAGCTTCGACTGCCCGCCAGCACGGAGCTCGGGCCCCGCGGAACGCCGGTCTCGCTCTGGGTCCACACGGCAGTGAAGGACGACGCGATCGAGCTGTTCGGCTTCGCCACCGAACGCGAACGGGCCCTCTTCCGGCTGCTGGTCTCGGTGCCGAAGGTCGGGCCGGCGCTCGCGCTCCTTCTCATGGGCGCGCTCGCCCCGGGCGAGCTTGCGCACGCGGTCCGCACGGGCGACCTGTCGCGGCTGACCAAGGTGAAGGGGATCGGCAAGAAGACCGCGGAGACGCTCCTCTTTCACCTCAAGGACCGCGCCCTCGAGATCGCCGCCGCGGCGTCCGGAGCGCCGGCCCCGGGCCCCACGACGCCACCCGTGCCGTCCGCACCCGCCGACGAGCTGGTGGCGGCGCTGACCTCCCTCGGCTACCGGCCGGTCCAGGCGGAGGGCGCGGCGCTGCGCGCGCGCGAGCGGATGCCGGGCGCGGACCTCGCGACGCTCGTGCGCGAGGCGCTCAACGTGATCCGGGCGGCGCCCTCCACGGGTTGAACCCCGGAGGCCCCAAGAGTTAGAGAGGGGGAATGAAGTGGGCCTGCGCCGCCGTCGGCTTGTTCGTCGCCTCCTGCCACCGCGCCCCGGTTCCAAGGGTCGCGGACGCCGGAGCGGCGGAAGCACTCCCCGTCGTCCGCGTGCTCCCCAAAGGCCATTACGTCTTCAGCTGGTACGGCGCGGACGGCAAGGTCCACGACGCCGACGCGCTCTCCGCAATCCCGGAGGCGGCGCGCAAGCAGGTGATCGTCCGAGACCTTTCCCGCAGCGCGGAGTCCCTCCAGTCCGATCGCTACCTCTACCTCGCCGACCTCTCGGGTGCCGCGCCCGACGACGGTTGGCCGACGTCCGTCGTCAGCCGCTACGAGTTCGAAGCCCAGGACGACTCCCAGCTCCCGGCCCTCGCCCCGGAGGCGCAGCTCGACGGCGGACGGCCGCTGGTCATCGTCTACGGCACCTCGTGGTGCGGCGCCTGCCGTGCCGCGCGCGAGCACTTCCGGCAGCTCCACGTCCCGTTCGCGGACAAAGACATCGAGAAGGACCCCGCCGCCGCGGCCGAGCTCGAGCGCAAGGCAAAGCGCGCCGGTCTCCGCCTCGGCGGCGTCCCCGTACTGGACATCGGCGGGCAGCTCCTCGTCGGCTTCGACGCGGCCACCGTCGATCACCTCCTCGCCCAGGCCGCCAAGGGGTGACGCGCACAGCCGGTTGACCGCGCCACGGGTCTCGGCCGATGATACGGGGCCGTCCTCGAGCGCGCCGGCGGTGAGTGGAAACGCTTCCACCGGCACACCGGAGTCGAACATGCGCGAAGTCGTTCTGACGAAGGAACTGCTGCAACAGGAAGCCACCGGCATCCTCAAGACCGTGCGGGACAACGCCACCGCCGGCCGGAGCAACAAGCTCGGGGAGGTCAAGCAGGGGCTCGAGTCGTCGGTGACGATCGACTTCGACGACTACTTCCTCTTTCTCCGCAAGTTCAACTTCATGGTCCTCGACCGCGAGGCGGGCGCGCTCTCGCTGACGCCCGAAGGCGACCGGATCCTCAGCGGAGCCGGGGCGGCGCAGATGGAATTCGCGATCGAGCATTTCTTCGCGACGCGCCTGGGCGACGAGGTGATCCGCGAGGATTCGGCGACCGATCCGGGCAAGAAGCCCCCTCCGCCGGTCGCGCCGGAGTCCGAATCGCCGCGCCGCGCCGCGCCGCCGTCCCCGCCGCCGTCGATCCAGGTGAACCTCGGTGGCGCGGCCGCCCCGATCCGACTCGAGGAACCCGCGGCGCCGCCGCGTCGCTCCGAGCGCGTCGAACGGCCGGAGCCACGGACGGCGGTCGAGGCGGCGAAGCCGGCGGCGGACGCGCCGCGCGCGGCCGCCGGGGACGCCCGCCCGAAGGTCGAGGAACCGGAGCGTGGGCGCGCCTCCGTCGGACCGGTCGAGCGCGGCGCGGAACTCGATCTGCGTTACGTCAAGTACGAGAGCCTCGGCGGCGGCGCGATGGCGACGGTCTTCCGTGGCAAGCAGACCGGCCTCGGCATCGACGTCGCCATCAAGGAGCTGCGCGACATCTTCGCCTACTTCTCGTTCCTCCAGCGCGGCGAGGTCGTCAAGAGGCTGAAGAAGGAGCTGTGCGCGCAGGCACAGCTCCGCCACCCGGGCGTCGTCTCGGTGCTCGATCAGAACTGCGAGGTCGCGCGGCCCTACTACGTCCTCGAGCTGTGCGCCGGCGGCTCGCTCCGGCAGCGGCTCGACGCCGCCCCCGGCAAGCCGCTTCCCGTCGGCGAGGCGCTGCGCCTCTTCCTCCAGATGACCTACGCGCTCCGCGCCGCTCACAAGGCCGGCTTGCTGCACCAGAACCTGAAGCCCGAGAACGTCCTGTTCGACTCGCTCGGCAACGCGCGGCTCGCGGACTTCGGTCTTTCGCGCGTCATCGAGACCGAAGCGCAGCAGAAGCAGCTGCCGCAAGTTTTCCTGGGCACCGGCGGCATGGGCTACCTGCCCCCCGAGCAGCTTTCCGGCAAGAAGGACTTCGGCCCCGAGGGCGACGTGTACATGCTCGGGCTGATCCTCTACGAAATGCTCGCCGGAACACTGCCCGGCCGCCGCTCGCCGCTGCCGTCGGGTGCGAACAGCGCCGTCCCCGCGAAGATCGATCCCATCTTCGATCGGATGACTCAGGACCGGCGGGAGTCCCGCTACCCGACCGTCGACGCCCTGCTCGACGACTTCTACGCGGCGTTCGCGGACGGCCGCTACCTGCGCAAGGGCGACCTGCTGCTCTTCTCCGAGCCTCCGGTCGAATCCGCGGCCGAAGGCGAGAAGCACGACAAGGCGGAGGCCGCCCCGAAGGAGCGGCGCGGCGGGGCGTCGCAGGCGCAGAAGTGAGCGGCGGCGAGGAGGTCGTCCGCGACCGGCGCGCGTCGGTCCGGCTGCCCGCGCGCTTTCCGGTCGAGCTGTCGGATCACTACTACCGCTGGAACGCCGACGGCGCCGAGCTGTCGCCGGAGGGCTGCGCCGTCCTCGCTGGCGAGTTGCCGTTCAAAGCGGGGAAGGAGCTGGTGGTCAACTTCCCGGTCGCGTGGGGCGGGCCCGCCCTCGAACTGTGGGGTGAAGTCGCCCACGTCACCCGCGGGATGATCGGCATTCGCCTCGACGTGTCGAAGACCGAGGCCTTCGAGGCCATGCTCGACCGGGTCGACCGCCTCCAGCTCCAGCGGCCCGAGCTGGGCGTCCTCTCCGCGCGGTCGATCCGAACGCTGACGCCCAAGTCGGTCCTCGTGCCCACGGGCGGCGTCGCCATCGACGACGACGAACGCCACTTCCTGAAGCTCGTCGGTGCCGGCCGCTCCCTCGGCGACGTCGCGAGGGCGCTCGGGGAGGAGTGGGAATCGACGCGGCACGTGCCCTTCGCACTTCTCCACCGCGGCGTGCTGCGGCTGGAAGGCGCTCCGCGCCACGAGGGGGAGTCCCCCTCCGCTGCGGCCGCGGCCGTCCGCGTGAACGTGCGCCCCCCCCAGGCCGAACGGTACGTCGCGAGCGCCCGGGAGCAGCTCGCGGCGGGCGACCTGCGCCAGGCCGCGCTGAACCTGCGGCTCGCCCAGGCGCTCGCGCCGAACGACAGCGAGGTCGCCGCGCTGCTCGAGAAGATCGAGAGCGAGTCGAAGTAGAGGGCCTTCCCTCGCTCGGGCGGAGGGCCGCGGCGAGCCGTCCCGGCGGCCGAAGATTCGATCGGGTTCGGCGTCGGGCGGGTTGACCCCGCGACGCGCGATCGACTACACGTCGGCATGCGGTCACGCCTCGGGCCGCAAGCGATCGACCACCGATGAAATAGACGCAAGACCGTCCGTCCCATGTCCTCCCCCGCCGAGATCTCGAACCACCCCGAGTTCGTCTTCTTCTCCCAGCTCCTCGGCCGGAAGGTGGTCGACGCAGGCGGGACGGCGGCCGGGCGCCTCTCCGACGTCATCGTCGCCCTCGGAGAACCCTACCCGCCGGTCGAGAGCCTCGTCTACCGCACGGGCCACGACCGGCGCGCGCTCCCCTGGTCCGCGGTGGCGAACATCTTCGGGCACGAGATCCGGCTGAGGCCGGGCGCCACGGCCGATACGCTGCCCGAGACGCCGCAGCCGGATCGGCTCCGCCTCGCCGAGGAGATCCTCGATCGGCAGATCGTCGACGTCGAGGGCGCCAAGGTCGTCCGCGTCAACGACCTCCACTTCCTCGACGTGAAGGGGACTCTCCGGCTCGCCCATGCCGACGTCGGCTTTCGCGGCCTGGTGCGCCGCATGGGCTGGGAGAAGGGCGTCGACCGGCTCGTGCGGACCGTGCACCCGCGCGCGGCGTACCTGCACGCCGCGGTCCTGCTCCCGTGGAAGCTCGTGCAGCCGCTCGGGACCTCCCCGGGCAAGGTCCGGATCGACATCGCGCAGCGACAGCTCGCGGAGCTGCACCCGGCCGACCTCGCCGAGATGATGGAGGATCTCGATCGCTACCAGCGCGTCGTCCTCTTCAAGCGGCTGGACGTCGAGACCGCGGCCGAGACGCTCGAGGAGGCGTCGCCCGAGGTCACCTCGCAGCTCATCGGCGTCGTCTCGCCGGAGCGCGCCGCGGACATCCTCGAGGAGATGGCCCCCGACGAGGCGGCGGACGTCCTCGGCGAGCTGCCGGCGGAGGCGCGCGCCGAGCTGCTCCGGAAGATGGAGCGGCCGGACGCGCACGAGGTCCAGGCGCTGCTCCACTACGACCCGCGCTCGGCGGGCGGGCTGATGACGCCGGACCTCGTCCGGCTCGCCGCGCAGGCGACGGCGGCCGACGCGCTCGCCGAGGTCCGGCGCCGCGCCGACGAACTGCCGCTCGTCTACGAGCTCTTCGTCGTCGCGAAGGACGATCGACTCGAGGGCATCTGCACGCTCAAGGATCTCGTGGCGGCCGACCCCGGCCTGCCGCTCGGCAAGCTGATGCGGGAGGTGCCGGCGTCGGTCAAGGCCGAGGCCGACGTCCGCGAGATCGCGGACCTGGCCGCGAAGTACAACCTCGTCTCGGTGCCGGTCGTCGACGACGCGGGCGTGCTCAGGGGCATGGTCACGGTGGACGACATCCTGTCGCAGGTGCTCCATGGAAGCTGAGATCCGCACGAGCCAGCCGGCGGCGGACGCGGCGGCCGGTCCCGGCACGACGCGCCGCGCCTTCTGGCGCAACGTCCTCGTCTTCCTCGCGGTCGTCGGGCCGGGCATCATCACCGCCAACGTCGACAACGACGCCGGCGGCATCACCACCTACTCGCTCGCGGGCGCGCAGTACGGCAACGGGCTCCTCTGGACGCTCGTGCCGATCACGGTGGCGCTGATCGTCGTGCAGGAAATGTCCGCCCGCATGGGCGTCGTCACCGGCAAGGGGCTCGCGGACCTGATCCGCGAGAACTTCGGGGTCAAGGTCACCTTCTGGGTGATGATGTCGCTGCTCGTCGCCGACATCGGCAACACCATCGCCGAGTTCTCGGGCGTGGCGGCCTCGCTCGAGATCTTCTCGGTCGCGAAGTGGATCTCGGTCCCGCTCGCCGCGGCGGCCGTGTGGCTGCTCGTGCTCAAGGGCAGCTACCGCAGCGTCGAGAAGGTCTTCCTCGTGGCGTGCCTGGTCTACTTCGCCTACCCGATCTCGTGCTTCTTCGCGAAGCCCGCCTGGGCGGAGACGCTGAAGGCCACGGTCGTGCCGACCTTCCACCTCGGCGGCGGCTACGTCGCGATGCTCATCGGGGTCGTGGGGACGACGATCGCGCCCTGGATGCAGTTCTACCTCCAGTCGGCGGTCGTCGAGAAAGGCGTCAAGCTCGAGGAGTACCGTCACTCGCGGCTCGACGTGATCATCGGCTGCGTCGTGACCGACGTCGTCGCCTTCTTCATCATCGTCGCCTGCGCGGCCACGATCTACAAAGCGGGGCTCCACATCGAGACCGCCAAGGACGCGGCGCTTTCCCTCCGCCCCCTCGCGGGCCGCTACGCCTCGCTCCTCTTCGCGTTTGGCCTCTTCAACGCCTCGCTCTTCGCCGCCGCCATCCTGCCGCTCGCCACCGCGTACTACGTCTGCGAGGGCTTCGGCTGGGAGTCCGGCATCGACCGCAAGTACGGCGAGGCGAAGCAGTTCTACTGGCTCTACACCGCGATCATCCTGGTCGGCGCCGGCGTGGTCCTGGTCCCGCGGCTGCCGCTGATCCAGATCATGCTGGTCACCCAGATCGTCAACGGGGTCCTGCTCCCGTTCATCCTGATCTTCATGCTGCTGCTCATCAACAAGGACAAGCTGATGGGCAGCTACCGCAACGGCCGGGCGTTCAACGCCATCGCCTGGGTCACGACCGTGGTGATGATCGTCCTCACGCTCTGGCTGGTCGTGCAGGGCGTCCACGACCTGTTCGCCTAGGCGTGCACGGCCGAGGCCGCAGCCCGCGCGCCTTGCGGAGGTGATCCGCCCGTTCCCGCGCGAGTCGACCCCGCGGCGTGAAATGGCCCCCGGGCGGGGAAACCGCCCGGGGGCCGCGCCGGTCGTGCGACTACCCGCCGGCGTTCGGGGTGCCCGTGCCGTTTCCGGCGGAGGCTCCGGCCGGTGCCCCAGCGGTGCTGGGGCCCGCGCCGGCGGCGGGGGCCGCGGTTCCGGACAGCTTCGTCTGGACCGCGACCTGGCCCTCGAACTTCACGCTCTTCTTCACGCGTGGTCCGAGGGTCCCGCGCTTCGACCTGGTCGCGTTGGCCTTCGCCTGCTTCACGGTCATCTGCTGACCGGTCAGCTTGCGGGCCTTGCGCGGCTGGATCCCGAAGTGCTCCAGGACCGGGTTGCCCCGGCCGAAGAACGCCACGAGAGCCGCCTTGATGTCCGCGATCTGCTCGCGGGCACCCGGGGTCGCCGCCTGGAGGGCCAGGAGCTGGGACTTCAGCTCCTGGCGGGCGTTGTCGACGGCCGTGAAGAGCCCCGCCAGCGCCGCGAGGGCGCCGAGGAGCTGATCGCGGGTCATCGACTGACCCTTCACCGGCAGCGTCGACGACGGACTCGGGAACTGCGTCCCGATGCCGCTGGCGAGCTGGGTGACCTCGTTGCGGAGGCTGTTGGTCTTCACCTTGGCCGGGATCACTCCCGGGACCGAGGCTCCGGCCGACGTGCCGCCGCCCCCGGCGTTGCCGCCACCGGGGTTGCCGCCGGCACCGGCGTTGGCTGCGCTGGTGCCTGCCCCCGGCGAACCGAGGGACTTGGTGCTGCCGTTGCTGTTGACCATGGAAATGCCTTTCTACCGGGCCTGAGGGCCGGTACCCTCGCGCGCGAGAGCGTTCCACCGCCGGCGCCATGCCGTACGGGTGAAGCCGCTTTGCGGCCGGGAAGTGGTGTGGCCGAACCCTCGCGGGCCAGTCTCCTTCTTCCAGGACGGCGGGTACCGTTCGGCCGACCATCGGCCGTTCGAGCCCCGCGGAGCGCCCTCGCGTCGCGCGTCGTGCTTCCTAAAAACCATTGTTGCAACCGTGCCAGGTCGGGCGCCGCCGGCCGGCCCCCAGGACGCCGGCGATGACGCAAGCGACCGAGGACACTCCGGAAAGCGGCTGGGGACGGCGCCGCCGCCTCGGTCCTGGAATCGCCAAAATGGCGATTCCGCCGTCGCCAAAATGGCGACCACCCGCCAGAATGGCGATCGCGCGCGGGCGAGGCGCCACCTTTCGGCGCGCGGGGCGCGACGACGCGGCGTCTCGTTCGCGGAGGGCGCAGGGCACCCCGCACGCGTCAACGGGATGGCCTGGAGGCACCGCGTCATGCGCCATCGGTGCCAGATTCAGAGATGACGGGGCCAGCTTTTGGACTGGCGGTGCCAGATTTAAATCTCACGGAGCCTGACCGGAGCCTGACGGTGCCATACTTACATCTCATGGAGCCAGACCAGAGCCTGACGGTGCCAGATTCTTCGATGACGGTGCCCCAATCTCGACAGTCGGTGCCACTTCCAGTTGACACGGTGCCTTTTTTTGCAAGCATGTCACCGTCAGAAGTCGAGACGGTGCCATCGCTGGAAGATTTGGCACCGGATTCCGAACTGGCGGTGACTCGCCCACGCGAGGAGGACGCGATGCCGGAAGAGAAGCTGCCCGCCATCATCGAGGCGGTGCGCGCGGCGCAGCTCGCCTACCCGAGGCTCGCACAGGAGCTCGGGGTGTCGAAGCGGACGGTGCAGCGATGGGTGAACGGGCAGTCCTCACCCGCGCAGGAGCATTGGAGGCGGCTCGCAACGCTCGTCCATCCGCGGGACGCGGAGCTGGCGGCGCGGCTCGCGGGCATCGGGGCGACGACGATCGATGCGCTGGGGCTCCAGAAGCCCGCGGCGGCGTCCGCGGATCCGGCCGCGGCGCGGATCACGCGCGCCCATGCGGACGCGATCGTCTGCGCGGCGGCGGACGAGATGGACGTTCGGCCGCGCAAGGTGCGCCGTGCGGTCGCCGCGGCCTTCGCACGCGCGGTGGATCTGGGCTACCCGGCGGAAGCGGTCGCCCGGGCGCTCCGCGAGGACCCCGAAGCCCTCGCGCCGGACGCGGATTGAGCCGAAGGCCTCCGACCTCTCGGCCCAGGGTTGCGCGAAGGGGCGGGGGGACATAGAGTCCCGTCGCATGGTCGCGACCGAGCAGCGGCGGCATCCGCGGGTGAACACCGCCGTCCTCGTGCAGTTCCGGCGCGACATCCTCGAGGACTACCGGGTCGAGTACGCGACCGACGTCTCGCGCGGCGGGCTCTTCGTGCGGACCGATCGGCCCCACCCGGCGGGGGCGCTCGTGCAGATCCAGCTCGTGCCGCGCAGCGGGCCCGGCCTCATCGAGGGGCTCGGCCGGGTGGTGCGCGCGACGCGCCCCGGCGAGATCGATGCCGGCAGCGCGGCCGGGATGGCGATCGAGTTCCTCGACTTCGATCGCGAGATGCTCGAGGCGCTCGAGCGGCGCGTGCTACAGCCGGCCGCCCGCGCCTAATCCTGGACGAAGACGGTCACCGGGGGGCTGACCACCGAGCGCCGGACCATCGCGGCGCGGATCACGTGCGTACCCGCCGCGAGCGTCAGGCGCGAGTCGTAGGGGTAGCCCGCGCGCGCCTGCGGAACCCCGTCGACGATCCAGACGATGTCCTCCCCCGCGGGCGTGACGTCGGCCTCGAGCTCGAGCGCGACGCCGCTCCCCGTCGCCTCCGGGTCCCGCAGGAAGCGGGACTGGTCGCGCGGCGCGGCGATCTGCACGCTCGGCCCCTCTCCGTCCGGCGGCAGCGGGCAGAGCGGGCTCGCGCGCTCCGGGGCGACCTCGAGGT
>DAIDIT010000033.1 GCA_027451705.1 Pseudomonadota bacterium | reverse complement strand
CGTGGCTGCTGCGCCCCTGCACGTAGGCATGCCCCCCCGCCGCGTCGACGACGATGCCCTCGAGGAGCGCCGATGGAACGGGGCGGACGAGCGCGACCTCGTCGCCGCTGTTCGCGTCGAAGACCACGACGTCCTCGCTCTGCGCCATCGCTGCGAGCGCGAAGGCGCCGTCGGGGGTGAAGGCGACGTCGCGCGGCCCGCACACGGAATCGCCGAACGTCCCGCGCAGACCGAGCACCGACATCGGCGGCTGGTAGAGGATCCGATTGTCGACGGTGCCGGTCGAGGCGAGCGCCGCTCCGCCGCCGGTCAGCCGGGAGATCGCCGGGAAGACCGCGGTGTCGAAGGCGAGCGCCGGCTGTGGAGTCCCGCTCGCCGAGAGCTGGTGCGGCACCCAGAGCTCGTCGACGCCCGGCCGCGGGACGACGGCGTAGGCGGCGCGGGCCTGGCCGTTCGCGTAATGCGGATTCCCGGTCGGATCGGGCGGCTGGTCCGCGAGCGGCAGGAACCCGACGAGCTGGAAGCTCGCGGTGTCGATCACGCCGACGCCGGCGCCGAGCAGTGGCTGCGTCACGTAGAGCGCCCCGCCCCCGGCTCCCAGCGCCGCCCCCCACGGCTGGCCGCCCACCGCGAGGGTTCCGGTCACGGCGAGCGTCGCGGTGTCGATCCGGTCGACCGTCCCCGACTCGTGGTCGACCGCATAGACCGTCGAGCCGTCCGCCGTGGCGACGACCGCCGTGGGCTCCGCCCCGACGGGGATCGCCTGAGTCATCCGTCCGGCCACGGTGTCGACGACGAAGATCGCGTTGGCGGCCTGCCCTGCGACGAACGCCTCGTGGAGCCCGTCGACGAGGGCGATCGCCCGCGGCCGTACCGCCGGCTCGTAGCGGCCGCCGGCATCGGGCTGGGGCGGCATTGGGGCGAGCGGGATCTCGGCCGCGAGCCGGCGGCCCGAAAGGTCGATCCGCGAGACCGAATCCGACTCGGGGTTGACGACCCAGAGCGACGCGCCGTCGTCGCTCAGCGCGATCGAGCGCGACACGCGCGCCTCGGAAGGCGGCGGCGCGCACGCGGAAAGCGCGACGGCGACGATCAGGGCGTCACTCGGCGCGGACAATGTCGAGCTCCGATCCGAGCGCGGCGGGCAGGCCGACGATCGAGATTTCGCGGACGCAGTCGTGGTCGCGGTCGCCGAGGTCGGCCGGATGGCCCAACTCGCCGGTCAGCGCCCGCTCGCCCATCTCGAGCCTGCCTTCCAGGCATTCCGCCGGGTATTCGATCCTGTCGTCGCGGTTGAAGTCGTCCCAGCCGTTGAGGACCAGCTTGTAGCTGCGCGCGATCTCCGCGAGGAGCTGCACGCCCTCGTCGTGCCGGTCGGCGGCGCTCGCGACCAGCTCTTCGTACTGTCGCAGCGCGCCCGAGAGCAGTCCGAATCGGACCGGCGTGTAGCGCAATGGGCTGTCCACGCCCGCGGTGGTCCGGAACGCGCGCACGTCGCCCATCCAGAAGCGTCGCTGGAGGTCCTGGTAGACCACGACCGCGAGGTCCCGGTAGCGCTCCTCGCTGGTCGCCAGGTAGGCGTCGAGCAGACCTCGGATCGCGCCGGCTTCGCTCTCGAGGTTCGTGGGGGTTGGATCCGCGGCCTGGGCCGACAGGTCGTAGCCGTTCGCGACCGCGCCGCCGGGGCCGACGATCCGGCTCGAGAGGAAGTCCGCCTCCGCCGCGACCAGCGCCACGGCGCGGGCCTGGACCGTCTCTGCGTAGGGCGCCCCGGACGGCGGCGCGTCGCCGAGCGCGGAGGGCGCGCCCTGGACGTCGGGCATCGCGTCGAGGCCGGGCGAGAGCGAGCCGCCGAGGGCGCGCTCGGCGTTGCGCAACGCGACGATGGCCTCGACCAGCTCGAGCGTCGTCACGGTGCTGGCGCGCGTGACCGCGCCCCCGGAGAGGGCCGCTTCGTCCACGAGCACCTGGTTCTCGGCATCGAAGTGGAGCCGGTCCAGGTCGACCAGGGCGACCTCGAGGATCCCGAGCGCGCGATCGTGGAGGGTCGCCTCGCCGTCGGGCAGTCCGTCGTCCGACGGGAACGGGTCGCCGTCGAAGGTCGCGAGGAACGGGATCGAGCCGCCCGCCGCGGCGTTCCGGCTGTCCGTCAGGGCGAGGACCTCGCTGAAGCCGCCGATCAACCCGCTCAGGCCCGCGAGCGCGCTGCGCCCGTCGGCGATCGAAAACGCCGACGGGCGAGGGAAATAGAGGTCGTCCTGGATCGGGTAGGACGTCGTCGGCGTCTCCGCGGCCGCGACGGCGGCCGGGAAGTAGCGCAGCGGCGAATCGAAGCCGTATCGATCGGCGGACAGGATCGAGCCGGCCGACAGCGTGGCGCCGTCCGTCGTCGACAGGGAGGCCAGCAGGAGTTGGGCCTCGTTGTCGATCTCGTCGAGCATCACGAGCCCCTGCCAGCCCTCCATCGGCGTGTCGCCGAGGTAGACGCCGGGGCTGCCCGGCAGGGTGCGGATGCGGAGCGGGTCGCTCGGGTCCGGAAAGGCCCCGACGACCTGGTTCTTCGGCTGGCCGACCAAGGCGAGGTCAGTGGGCGCGACCGCCGAGATCGGATTGCCCGCCGCGTCCTGGAGGCTCTTCCAGTAGGTCCAGACGAGGAGGGCCTGGTTCCAGGCGGTGTAGCCGAGCGCGCTCGGCGAGAGGGTCTTCTCGACCTTCCCGTCGCGGCAGGCGTCCGGATCGTACGCCGCGCTCGCCGTCGGGCAGCTCGAGCCGAGGTTCAGGCTGTTGTAGTCGCACTCGTAGTTGGCGATGCGCAGTCCGACGTTCGAGACGCTGCCGTAGGCGAACGAGCCGGCCGAGCCCGTGAACGTGCAGGTGTTGACGGTTCCGGGCACCGGCACGATCGCGGGATCGAAGCCGGCGAAAGGGGCGAACGCCGGCCAGAGGCCGGGCCAGCCGAAGTAGTCGAGCGGATTCAACGTCGGCGGCGGCGCGACGATCAGTGCCGTGTTGGGCGGTCCGCTCGCCATCGCCTCGGCGGCCAGCCGCTGGAAGCGGTCGGAGAGGAGGGCCGCGGCCGGCGCGCCCGTCTGGCCCGAGGGATTGAGGACCGGACCGAACTCGAGGGAGAGACCCGCCCCGGACTCGAAGCTCAGGTTGTTGACCGGCTGCTTCGCGTACTCGAAGGACTCGACCGCGAGGGCGTAGCCGAGCGGGTCGGTGACGGTGTCGGTCTTGCAGTCGGAGGAGTACTGATCGGTGAGCGCCAGGGCGCGGCTGAAACCGCAGAGGTTGTAGCCGAGGAAGGTCGCGAACGGCTCCCCCGACAGGTGCATCTCGTACGCGGCCCGCATCGCCGAGGCCACGTCGAAGTGCCGGCCCGCGAGCTGGCCGGAGAGCGGCTTCGCGCTCGGGGCGGAGGAACCGGTGCAAGCCGCGACCGCACCCGCGGCGAGCAGGGCGGCGGGCGTGCGGGCACGGCGGCGCGCCGCTCGCCCCCGCTCTGTGCGCGCCCGGCTGGCCATCGACGGCTCGTCTTGCAGTCGGCGCCAGTCTGCCCGGCGGCGCGCGGCGTCACATGACCGCGGTCAACTCCGCCTCCGCTCGGATGCCCTCCCCCGCCACCGGACGGGCCGTACGAAGACCGTCGCGGAGCGGACGGTTCCGCGGTAGACTTTCCCGGCCCGGATCCCGGTGGGCAAAGGAGCGGTTCCCGACTTGCGCGTCCGATCGACCAGCCTCGTCTTCGCCTGGTTCGCCAGCGCTTCCGCGATCGCCGCCCCGCCTGCGGCGAAGCTCTCGGCCGCGGAGATCCTCGCGAAGATGGAGGCGACCAACAACGACTACCAGGACCAGACGCTGACCGAGCGGCTGACGGTCGTCGAAGTCGACGGCTCGCGCCGGAGCTACGACCTCACCTTCCAGCAGAAGGGGACCAAGCGGCTCGTCGAATTCACCTCGGGAGAATCGAAGGGCATGCGGGTTCTCGTGGAAGACCGCGACGACGTCTACGTCTACCTGCCGGGCTTCCGGAAGGTCCGCCGCGTCGCCGCCTCCGCCATGGGCCAGTCGATGGTCGGCTCGGACCTGAGCAGCGACGACATGGCGACCGTGAGCTGGGGGCGGGACTACATCCCGACGATCGAAAAGGAG
This sequence comes from Pseudomonadota bacterium, assembly GCA_027451705.1. GTDB lineage: Bacteria > Myxococcota > Myxococcia > Myxococcales > JAKAPL01 > JAKAPL01. Next base: position 11,716 of record DAIDIT010000033.1, on the reverse strand, counting down.
GACGCGACCTCGTGGTGGCTCTCGCTCACGCCCAAGCCCGGCGCCGCGACTCCGTACGGCCGCATCGTCCACCGTGTCGACAAGTCGCACTTCCTCCAGGAGGAGACGCACTGGTACGACCGGTCCGGCCAGGAGGTGAAGCGGCTCGTGTCGAGCGAACCCACGAGCTACGGCGGCGTGCTCCGCTACGCGCAGGCGGTCTTCTCCGACCCGCGCACCGGCCACCGCACCGAGCTCGCGACCCTCTCGGCCCGCTACAACCAGGGGCTCTCGGACGACCTCTTCACGGTCCGGCAGCTCCAGTGGGGCGAGTAGGGGGCGCTTGGGCACGCGCGGATCCGGTTGGGGTGCGGTCGGGCTGGCGCTCCTGCTCGCGCCGGCGGCCCGGGCCGCCTGGACCGACATGGTCCAGTTCTCCGGCTACGAACTGAGCGACGTCCGCTTCGACATCGACGACTACCGCGGCGCGGTACCGGGCCAGGGCTACGCCTTCTCGCTCAACCGCAACGACGTCGACCTCCGCCTGCGCATCACGCCGGACCCGCGCGTCGTCGCCGTCGTCGAACCGCGGCTGCGCTTCTACGGCTTCGTCTCGAGCCAGACGCTGGCGGTCGCGGACCAGTGGGACGCCTCGCAGGTCTCGCCGTTCACGGTCTACCTGGACGAAGCCTACGTGGCCGTGAAGGGCGTTCCCGCGCCCTGGATCGACCTGAAGGCCGGCCGGATGCAGGTGACCTGGGGCTCGGCCGACGTCTTCAGCCCCAACGACAACATCAGCTCGCGCGACCTCGACGATCCGCTCGACTACACGCGCAAGGTCCCGAACGAAATGCTGGAGGTGGATCTCTACCCGACCCCGTGGCTCACGCTGAACGCCATCTGGGTGCCGATCTTCCAACCGGCGTGGCTGCCTCCGTCCGCCCCGCTCGCGTACGCCGTGCAGCAGAACGCGCAAGGGTGCCTGACCCAGTTTCCGGCCCCGCCCTTGAGCACCGCCCAGAACGCGCAGCTCGCGGGACTCTTCTCCGCGGTGAACCCCTGCGCCCTCGACTTCGGGACGCCGTCCGTCACGAACTACCTGCCGAACAACACCCTCGCCGATTCACAGGTCGGCCTGCGCGCGCGCATCGCTGCGGGCGGGCTCGACCTCGGCCTGGACTACTACTACGGCCGTTTCGGCTTCCCGGTCGCCTACGACGCGTCCGTCGCGGTGACGCCCGGGCCGCAGCGGACGCAGGTCGCCTACTCTGCGGAGGTGATCTACCCGCGCATGCAGGTCGCGGGGCTGGACTTCACCTACACCTCGCCCTGGCTCCTCGACGCCGAGGTCGTCGGCGACGTGGCGGTCATCTTTCCCGAGCCCGTCGACTTCGCTCTCGGCATCTACGAGAACGGCGCGCCGCTGCTCACCCTGTCGAACCAGAACGTCTCGAGCCAACCGTTCGTCAAGGGGACGCTCGAGCTGGAGCGCAGCTTCGGCAATTGGCTCTACGTCAACGCCGCTTACATCCACGGCTTCTTCGACGAGTTCGACGACGCCTACGGGCTGCACGACTACGTCTCGCTCACGCCCGAGTTCCACATGCTGGAGGACCGCCTGAGGCTTCGACTCGCGAGCATCCTCGACCTGACCGACGATTCGAACGTCTTCTTCCCGCAGCTCACCTGGGTCGTGCGCCCTTCGGTCGAGCTGATGCTGGGCGCGTTCATCCTCGGCGGCAGCACCCAACCGTCGAACCCGCTCGACTACGCGTCGCGGAGCAAATTCGGCCAGCTCGCCGCCGGCCGCGACGAGGGCGTGATGCGGGTCACGGTCACCTGGTAGGAGACGCGTGGGACGCCGAGACATTGCCGCCGGGCTCGCCGCGACCTTCCTCGGCGCCGCGTGCAGCGGTTGGGGAGAGGACGGCCTCGCGCGACTCCAGCAGCTCCATCCGGCGCCCCCGGCGCCGGCCGCCGCGTCCGGCGCCGGCTGCGGCCTGCCCGACGCGCCAGGTGCGACCACCACCGCGCCGAGCAGCGGCTGCCTCGGGCTGCTCTCCGGACAGTGGGCGGTGCGTCTCGTGCAGTTCGCGAACATCAGCCCGCTCGGCCCCCCCGCGTGGAACCTGACGATCAGCGATCTCTTCCTGGCGTCGCTGTCGGGCGACAAGGCAAGCCTACAGCTCGCCTTCTGCGACGAGGAGACCGCGCTGACGGACGACACCGGCTCCCCGCAGACGCTGGGCCAGAACACGATCCCTCCGGCGCTGGCGAAGGCGCTCGCCGCCGCGCCGTTCGTGGTGCCACTTCCCGGCGACGGTACGCTCCATGCCGGCGGTCTGGTCTGGCTCTGGGGACTGCGCGGCCTCGCCGATCCCGCGACCGATCCCCTCCCCTCCGACGCGGACGCGGGCACGGTCTGGGACCAGGACGGGGACGGCAATCCCGGGGTGACGGTGGACGTGCTCTCCCCCCAGGGCGAAATCTACATGGTCAAACGGGCGATCTTCGACTTTGCGGAGGGGAGCGTGGCGTCCGGCTGGATCACGGGGCCCTTGCAGTTCTCGATCGATCAGCAGGTGCTCGGCGCGTCCACCTCGATCCTCGACGCCACCGTTCCGATCTCCCCGCGCAGCGGCTGCACGAGCGTCTACCAGTTCAAGTGCGTCGACCCGGGCTTCGACTGCGCGTCGCTCGTGCAGGGCTACCGGTCGATCTTCGCGAACGCGCCGTGACCGCACGCCCGCGAACACTGGCGATCTCGGGCGTCCTGGCCACGGCGCTCGCCGCGGGCTACGCATGCGGCGTCCGGTTCGATTCCGGCGTCGAGGAGGCCCTGCCCGGCGACGTCCCCGCCGTGAAGTCGTGGCAAGAGATGCTCCGACGCTTCGACGCCTTCGACAGTTGGCTCGTCGGACTGGAGGAGCCCGGAGGGAGCCTTTCGCTGGAGGGCCTCCGCCACGTCGACTTGGTGACGCGCCGGCTCGAGGCGCTGAAGGCCGACGGGGTGCTCGCCGCCCGGAGCGTCTCCAACGTCCAGGCGCTCCGGGAGGGTGCCGACGGAGCGGTCGACACGGGGCCGCTCGTCGCGGCGCTCCCGACGGACGGGCGAAGCCTCGAGGCGCTGAAGCGGAGCATCCTCGGCAACCCGCAGGTCCTCGGCGCGCTGGTGAGCCGCGACCTGTCCGGCTATGCGGTCGTCGTCCGCGCCGACCCGCGCAAGGATCCCGTGGCCGTCGCGCGGCGCGTCGAGCACACGGTCGAATCCGCGCGCGGGCCGCTCCGGGCCTACTACCTCGGCGCGCCGTTCTTCGCGGACGCGCCGCTCGAGCGCCTTTCCACGCGACTTCGATGGATCGCCCCGCTGTTCCTCGCCTTGCTGCTCGGCCTCTTCCTCGCAGGCGTGCGCCGGCCGGCGCGAGTCGCCTTCGTGGCCGGCGCCGCGGGGGCCTCGCTGGTCTTCTGGCTCGCGCTCGTCCGCGCGCTCGGCCACGGCGTCAGCCCAGCGTCCGCGGGCGTGGCGCTCGGCTGGTTCGCCGTCGCGGGTGCGACGCTCGCCGGGTTCGGCGAGACCGCCGCCCTGGGCGAACGGCGCTGGCCCCCCGCCGCGCGGGTCGGGCTCTGCCTCGCCGCCATCGCCCTCGGAGGCTGGGTCGCGTGGCGGGCGCCGGTCCTGTGCACGCCACAGGACATGTTCTCGCCGAAGGACGAGGTGGGTCGCTCGCTCGCGTTCTTCGACCGCCGCTTCGGGGGCGGCGACTTCCTCCAGGTCGACTGGAAGGGCGATCTGACCGATCCCGCCGTCGCCGCACGCCTGCTGCGCTTCTCCGACCTGCTCGAAGGCTCGCCGGGGCTCACCGACGTCCGCTCGGTGGCCCAGGTCCTCGCCTTCCTGAACCACGGTTTCGGCGACGCCCACCGCATCCCGCCCTCCCGGTCGGCGCTGGCCAATCTCTGGTTCTTCCTGGAGGGCAACGGAGACGTGCGCAGCCTCGTCTCGGACCGCCGCGACGAGGCCCTGGTCGTCGTCCGGATTCCCTCGCACCCGAGCCAGGGCGTCGCCGCCCTCGTCGGCGAGGTCGAAGCGGCGGTCGCCGCGTCGGCAGCGCAGGGGACTTCGCCGACCGTGCAGCGGATTCTCGCAATCGGGAGGGCGTCCGAGGTCATGCTCGACCCCGCCCGCGTCGCCGCGGTGACGGCGGCCGCGACGCGCGCCCCTTCCGTGGCCGAGGCGGCTGCAATCGAAGCGGAGGTGGCTTCGCGCCTGCGCCGGGTGCTGGCGTCGCCCGACTCGCCCTGGCAGCCGTCCGACGCCGATTGGCAGCGTCTCGTACCGGCGCTGGCGGGAGATCCCGCCGATCTCCGCAGCCGCCTCACGGTCGCGGTCCGCGGGCTCGCGGGGCTCGGGCGCGGCCAGGACGTCACGCTCGTCGACATGCTCGCAGAGCGGGAACGCGACGTGCGGCGCACCGTTCGCAGCGAGCGGCTCGCGGCGCAACTGCTCCCCGCGGGATCCCTCGCCCCCGAGACGTTCCGGACTCGAGCCGAAGGGGCCGTCGCGGATCTGCTGGATCCGCAGCAGGACGGCGGACGGGTGCGGGTCGAAGTGAGCGGCATGCCGGTCGTGGCGCCGGCGATCTCGGCGAGCCTCCGGTCGCACCTGTGGCGGACGCTCGCGCTGATCTTCGGCCTGGGCGTGCTGCTCTTCCCGTTCCTCGGTGCACCTGCCGCCGCGCGCCGGTTTCTCGTCGCCGCGACCGCGACCGCCCTGACCTTCCTCGCCTGCCGGGCCGCTTCGATCGCGCCAGACGTCGGCTCGGTCTCGCTCTACCTGCTCCCGGCCGTGCTGGGGCTGTTCACGCCTGCCGCGCGGCGAGGCCCCCGGAGTCTTCTCCTGGCCCTCGGCGCGGCGATGCTCGCCCTGCTCCTCGGCGGCGCGCTCCCCGTGACGCGCGTGGCGGCGGTCGCCGCGGCGGGCCTCGGCGCGGTCGTGCTTTCGGCCTGGTGGGTCGGGGAGAACGCTCGCTCGCCGGGCGGCCCGCCGGTCCCTGTGGCGCCTGCGGGCGGGACGCGGTAGTTCTCTGTGCCAGGATGCCTGTGCGGCGCCGGCCAGAGCGGCGGAATCCGTTCCGCCGCGACAAGGGGCACAAGCGCTCGGTGCGCGTGAAGCCCAACGAGTTCCGCCAGATGCTCGACCAACTCGGGCAGCTCCCCGACGACTTCACGGCGGTGCTCCAGGGCCGGCGCTGGACCAAGGACGAGATCGCTGCGGTCCTCGAGCGGGGCTACGCCCTCGACGAGGACGTCGCCCGCGCGCGCTGGCGGCTGCGGGAGGCGAAGCTCGAAGCGATGCGGGCCTTGCCCCGCGCGCTCGAGCTGATCGCGGCGTTCGAGGAGCTGGCCAAGACGAACCCCGAGTTCGCGGAAGCGCTCCGCAAGATGGAGGAGGAAGAGGCGCGCTCCGCCGGCAAGCGAAAGAAGAGCAAGGACGACCGCCGCTGAAGGCTCAAGCGGCGAAGCGGCGGGCGTCCCCGCGGAGTCGCTGGTCGATGCGCTCGGCGGCGCGGGTCGCGAAGGCCATGATGGTGAGCTGGGGGTTCACGCCGAGCGACGACGGGAAGACCGAGCCGTCGACGACGAAAAGGCGGTCGACCTCCCACGACTCGAGGTCCGGGTCGAGCACGCCGCGGCGCGGGTCGAGCGCGAGCCGGCAGGTGCCGAGCGGGTGGAAAGCCGAGAGCTCGATGTCCTCGGGAACGAGCCGCATTGTCCGGAGCGCCTCGACGTCGGACTCCTCCCGCAGCTCCGGCAGGCTGCCGATCGGCGGGAAAACGGTCCGGGCGCCGGCGCGGAAGAAGATCCGGCAGAGGACCTCGATCCCCTTTCGCAGCTTCTGGATCTCGCCCGCCCCGAGCCGGTAGAAGATCAGCGGACGGCCGTCGGGGCCGCGCCGGACGCTCCCCTGGCTGTCGTCCTCGACCATCAGGCCGAAGGTCGCGAGCCGCTCGTAGCGGTCCATCGTCTCGACGAGCTTGGGGCCGTAGAACGGCAGGCCGATCGAGGTGAAGTCGGGGGTCAGCGACGCGCCCTCGAACATGATGCCCTCGGCCGCGAGGTCGTGAACGTAGGCGCCCTGGGGAACGCCGTCGTAGGGCAGGACCGGCTCGTCGAAGAGCGCCATCGCCTTGGCGGCTGGGTGGATCGAGAGGTTTCTGCCGAGCTGTCTCGACCGCCTGCCGACGCCCTGGGGGCCCAGGAAGAACGGCGTGTAGACGGTGCCCGCCGCGACGACGACCGCCTCGGCACGGATCCGCAGCGACGCGCCGCCGGGGCCCATCGCGCAGAGCAGTCCGCGGGCGCGGCCACCCTCGAAGACCACCTCGCGCGCGCGCGTCTCGGTGTACAGCGTCGCACCCGCCGCGAGCGCGGCCGGGACGTACGAGACGTTCATCGAGCGCTTCGCGTCCTCCGGGCAGCCGAAGCAGCAGACGCCGGAGCCGCGGCAGCCGTCGGCGTTGCGCCGCAGCGGCTGGGCGTGCATCCCGAGCGCCTCGGCGCCCTTCTGGACGAGCCGCGAGGTTCGGCCCCACACCTCCGCCGGAACGGGCTGCACCCGCAGCATCGCCTCGACCTTCTCGTAGTGCGGGGCGAGCCGCTCGGCGGTGAACTCCGAGAGCCCGAAGTCGCGCCGCCAGTGCTCGAGGGTGTGCTCGGGGACGCGGAAGCAGGTTCCGGAGTTGATCGTGGTCGTGCCGCCGACCGTCATGCCGAGCGGGATCGGGATCCCGGGCCGGCCCAGCGCCACCGTGAAGCCGAGGTCGCGGTAGAGGCGGCGCTGCATCTCGAACGGGCGGCGCGAGAACTGCGGCCGCGTCCAGTACTGCCCCTCCTCGACGATCACGACCCGCCGGCCCCGCTCGGCCAGCTCCTTGGCGACGACCGCACCGCCCGCGCCGGAGCCGACGACCGCGACTTCGCAGTCGATCTCCTCCGCGCCACGCTCGCGCCCGATCCGGATGTCGCCAGGCGGCAGCGAGTCGAGCGCGCCGACCTTGGGCGCGAAGGCCTTCGGCCGATAGCCGAGCGCCGCCGCCACATCCTCCTCGGCGTAGAAGGCGACCTTGAGCGGGGTGAGCAGGCCGCGCAGCATCACGCGCACGAGGGCGTGGCCGTGGTGCCAGCGGTCGAGGACGGCGAGCCGCTTCGCCGGAGGAAGGCGCGTGAAGCGCCGCCCGGCGACGAGGATCGCCGACCACTCGAGCACGAGGAGGCCCGCGAGGAAGCCCAGGCGCAAGGACCACGGCAGCTCGCCGAGCATCTCCCCGACCTTCTCGACGACCACCGGCCCGGCCCGCCGCTGCACCCGCGACCCGGGGGGAATCGCGGCGTCCGCGAGCGCCTCGACGAGGCGGCGGGCCCAGCCGGGCAACGCGTCCCGGAGGCCCAGGATCGGCACCGCGCCGAGGCGAACGGGGTTGGCTTCCGGGACGGTCGTTGCGTGCGCTTCGGCGGGCATGGCGATCCTCGCGGTGGCTCTACGGACCCGGGCAGAGTGGGATGTCCGGGCGGCGTTCGCGGCCGCCGAACTCGACGTGGGCGGTACCGGTCGCGGTGAGCAATTCGACGCCGTTGCCGCGCCGGAGTTCGATCGTCAGATCGCCGACCTCGCTGTTCGCGCAGTAGCTCGGCGTGCCGTCGGGATCCTCGTAGGCGACCTGGAGCATCCGGTCGGGCGCGGCGCGGGCGTGCCCCTCGATGGTCACCCCGTTCGCCGCCGCCCGAAAGCGGAACGAGGGGAACGCGGCCTCGCTCGTCGCCCAGAGCGCGCGCGGGAGGGCCTGCGCCACGTAGTCGCGCCCCCCGTGGCGGACGTAGATCGCGGTCACCGTCTTCGCCGCCCCGCCGAGCCGGACGGTCGCGGCGACGCCCTCGACCACGGCGCGGCGGTCGCCGTCGAAGGCGTTGCAGTGGAGCCAGGCCCAGCGCTCGGCGTGGCGCCGGCCGTAGAGGTGGGCCTGCTGGCCGGGCGCCCCCGAGAACGCGATTCGCTCCCCGTCGGCGACGACCTCCCCGCGGAACCGGACGTCGCCGTTGGGCACGCACCAGTTGGTCGCGCGCCGCTCGAGCACCGGCCGCAGCCAGCGCGGGGCGATGAAGACCGCGGCGGCGGAGGGCTCGAACGAGAGGTCCCAGGAGAGCGAGTGGCCGTGTCCCTCGAGGGCGCCGCGGGCGCGCCCCTCCCCGAGCTCCGCCTCGCCGATTCTGACGAGTTGGGAACCGCCGAGCGCGAGGCCGTCGGGGCCGACGCGGCGGCGGAGGCCGAAGGCGCGTTCCGGCGCCCCTCCGTCGAACGCGTGGCCCCACAGCTCCGAGTGCACGGGGCCCGCGTCCGGCGCGTCGAGGGTGTAGCGAAGCCAGTAGGCGCGCCGGCTCCCGGGGACGTTGAAGGTCAGGTACCAGACCTCGTAGCGGCCGCGCCGCCGCCCGTCCCAGCGCGGGGCGTTCTCGCGCCCCCGCGGGACCACGTAGCCGCCGAGGAGGTCGAGCATGTGCCTTTACGGCAGCAGTCGGAGGACCGTGCGGACGACCTTGACGAGCGCCGACTGCACGGACTTGCGGTACGGGTAGAGCCACGGCGCGTTCATCGCCACCCGCTCGGTGTTCAGGTGGCGAATCCAGCACATGTCGCGGAGCGCCTGCGCCCCGTGGGTGCGCCCGATCCCCGACGTCTTCACGCCGCCCCACGGCAGCTCCGGAACGCCGTGGGTGTAGAGCACGTCGTTGACCATGACCGTGCCCGCGGTGATCCGGTTGGCGATCGCCTCGGCGTGACGCCGGTCCTTCGAGAAGACGTAGGCGTTCAGTCCGTAGGGCGTGTCGTTGGCGAGCCGCACGGCCTCGTCCTCGCCCTCGAACGGCACGATGGGCAGAATCGGGCCGAAGGTCTCGTCGCGCATCACCGCCATCTGGTGATCCACGCCCGTCAGAACGGTCGGTTCGAAGAAGCGCCCCTTGCCGGCGACGGCGTGGCCGCCCGCGAGCACCTTGGCGCCCTTGGCAACGGCCTCGTCGACGTGGCGCTTCACGATCTCGAGCTGCGCGGGCGTCGTCATCGCCCCGACGTCCACCTCGCCCGCGCTCCCGTCGCCCTGCCGCAGGGACTTGGTGATCTCGACGACCTTCTGGGTGAACGGCTCGGCGATCCGCTTGTCGACGTAGACGCGCTCGACGCTCGCGCAGATCTGGCCCGAGTTCGCGAAGGCGCCGAAGACCACGCTGCGCACGGCGCGGTCGAGGTCGGCGTCGGCGCAGACGACCGCCGGGTCCTTGCCGCCGAGTTCGAGCGTGCAAGGGATCAGCCGCTCCCCGCAGGCCGCGGCGATCTTGCGGCCGGTCGCGACCGAGCCGATGAAGACGACCATGTCGACACCCGAGTCGAGCAGCGCGGCGCCGGTCGGTCCGAAGCCCGGGACGACGCCCAGGAGATCTTTCGGGACCCCCGCGGCGTCGAACAGCTCCTTGGCCTTCAGGACCGTGAGCGGGGTGAACTCGCTCGGCTTGACCACCACGCCGTTGCCGGCGGCGAGCGCGGTGACGATCTCGCCCACCGGGAGCGAGAAGGGGAAGTTCCAGGGCGAGATGATCCCGATGACCCCGCGCGGCTCGTGGCGGATGTACGAGCGCTTGTGCGGGAAGAGCGGCGTGCCGATCCGCTGATCGCGCAGGATCGATCGCGCCTTGCGCGCGTAGTACGAGGTCAGCATCGAGACGGGCACGACGTCGTGCAGGATCGCCTCGAACTTCGGCTTGCCGTTCTCGCGGTGGACGACGTCCGCGACCTCTTCCGCGCGCGCGAGCAGGAGGTCCTCGAACGCGAGCAGCCGGCGGCGCCGCTCGGTGAAGCCCAGCGCGGCCCAGCCCTTCTGCGCCTCGCGGGCGCGCGCGACGGCGGCGCGAACCTCCTCGGGCGAGGCGACGGCGACCTCGGGGAGCGGCTCGCCGGTCGCCGGCTCGGTGTTGCGGATCGCGGCCGGCTTCGGCTCCGGCCGGACGTGGCCGTTCGGCGCGCTGCGGCTCTCGACGGGGGCTTCACCCATGGGCGTGCTCCTTCACGGCTTGGCCGCGGCGCTGCCGGCGAGCATCTCCGATCGCTTCTTGATGGCCCGGACGGTGGCCAGCGCGGCCGACACGTTGACTCCGATGGTGATGGTCTGCTGGTCGTCCTCGAACCGCTGCGCGAGCGAGGAGTAGTTGCGCGAGGCGGTCGTGAAGTAGACGAGCGTCCCGTCCTTGCTCGGCACGAGCTTCCAGTCGCAGAAGCTGCCCTGGATGTCGCCCTTGATCCACTGTCCGTGCGCGGTCATCGCCGCGGGGTCGAGGGTGTAGTGGAACACGTACTTCGCGTTCGCGAGGACCGGCACCTCGATCTCGTAGGACACGTCGCACTGGTTCGGCCCGGTCATCCGCTGCTCGCTCCTGGCGACCTTCGGCATGAAGTAGCGGTAGTTCGAGAAGTTGCTCACGACGTCCCACACCGAGGAGGGGGGCGCGTGGACGTCGACCACCGCGGTCGCCCGGTCGAACTTCCCCTTCGCGTCGTTGCGGACGGCGACGACGGGCCCCTGCTGGAGCAGATCCATCAGGTCCTGGGCGCGGGCCGGGAGGGAGAGGAGGAGCGGTACGAGAGCGAGCGAAGCGATCACGCGCATGGGCACCTCGATCGGGCCTTTCGATAGCACGCGGGTCGGCCCCGCGCAAGGCGGCCGCAGGAGCACGCGACGGGTCGTGCGGCAAGTGCCACTTTACACTTTCGTTGCCTCTTGACTCGGGCGGCGGCCAGGCATAGGAGTGCGCCCCATGGCGGCGAGCGGGCAGGCGGCGGGCCAGAGCTTCGTCGTGGCGGGAGCGGGCGGATTCATCGGTTCCCATATCGTCGAGCGGCTCGCGGCCTCCGGCCACGCGGTCGTGGCGCTCGACCGGCCCGGCGCGGACCTCTCGGCCGCGCGCGCCGCCGGAGCGCGGACCGCGGAGGCCGACCTCGGCGATGGTGCGGCCCTCCGCGCCACGCTCGGGGGCGCCGAGATCGCCGTCAACGCGACCGGCCTCTTCGACCTCTCGGCTCCCGAGGCCCAGCTCCGCCGCATCAACGTCGCCGGCGCGCGCGCCTTCGCGGAGGCGGCCCGCGAGGCGGGCGTACGGCGCCTCGTTCACCTCTCGAGCGTCAGCGTCTACGGCAAGCCGGCCCGCACGCCGGTCGACGAGGGAGGCCCCTGCCACCCCCGCAACCCGTACGAGGTCACCAAGCTCGACGGCGAGCGCGCCGTCGAGGCGCTTCACGGACGCGGGCTCGACGTCGCGGTCCTGCGGCCCACGCTCGTCTACGGGCCGCGCTCGCGGTACGGACAGGCGCTCTTCGTCGCGCTGCTCGCGCAGCTCCGCGCCTTCGGCTGGCGCCGCTTCCCGCTCCTGACGGGCGGCCCGCTCGGCCAGCACGTCCACGTGGCGGACGTGGCGCGAGCCACGGTCCTGTGCGCGACCCACCCCGGCGCGGCGGGCCGGAGCTTCAACGTCGCCGACCGCACGCCGCTCGGCCTCGGCGACACCTTCGGCGCGCTCGTCGAGACCGCCGGGCTCGTCGCGGCGCCGAAGATCCGCGGGAAGGCCTTCTGGGGGCTCGCGCTCTGGGGCCTCTCGCACCTCCCCGATTCGGTGCTCGGCCGCTACAACCGGCGGC
>DAIDIT010000032.1 GCA_027451705.1 Pseudomonadota bacterium | reverse complement strand
GCAGCGGCAGGCCGAGGTGGAGTTGATGGGGAGCTGGCGGAAGGCGCTCCTCGCGCAGGCCGTCATCGAGCGCAACGTGAGTCTGATCGGACCGCAGCGGCCCCGCGGCTAAGCCGGCATGGAGGGGACGAAGGCCATCCGGCGCGCCGCCGCGGCGGCGGCACTGCTGGCAGCGGGGTGCGGCACGGCGCACCACGCGCGCACACTCGGCAAGGGCAACTACGGAGTCGACGTCGAGATGGGTGGGCCCCTGACCGGGTTCGGCCCGGTCTACGTCCCGCTGCCCGACATGCTTGTCGGCGGAACGTACGGCGTGACCGACGACCTCGACGTGCACGGCCGGCTCCACCTCACGACATCCATCTACGAGTTCCCCGGCCTCGACGTCGGCGCGACCTGGCAGGCGTGGCACGAGAAGTACTGGCGGCCGGCGCTGTCGCTCACGGGTCAGCTCTACGGCTTCACCGACTTCACGCCCACCGGCACGCTCGGCTTCGCGGACGTCACCGAGAACTTCTCCTGGCTGGCGGCGCACCGGTGGCTCACCTACGCCGGCGCGACCGAGTTCTTCCAGTTCGCGCCCGATCCGCTCAAGCTCGCCCCTTTCGTCGGCGAAGAGCTGCGGGTCGGCGACCACTACGGGGTCGAACTGGAGGTGAAGTACGCCCAACCCCAGGTTTCCCGCTACGTCGCCCCGAGCTTCGTCCGCTTCGGGGACAACGGAGCGATCTTCCTCGAGCTCGGCTTCAACACCTACTTTGGCAGCAATCCGAAGGGCTGGGCCGCGCCGCCGAGCGCCCAGCCGGAGACGGAGATGCTGCCGTGAGGACCTTCCTTCTCGCCACGCTGGCTCTCCTCGCCGGGGGCTGCGGGACCAAGCTCCAGAACTTCCTCTACACCCCGAAGCCGGAGACCACATACCACGTGCCCGCCGATCTCCAGCCGTTCGCGACCCAGCAGACCTTCACTGCCTCGGACGGCACGCCGGTCGCGGCGTTCTTCGTCGCCGCGGCCACGCCCGCCGACCGCGGGGTCCTCTACTTCCACGGCAACGACGCCAACATGGACAACTACTGGGACCGGGTCGAGATCCTCCACGGCTTCGGCTACCCTGTCCTGACGTTCGACTACCGTGGCTACGGCGCGACGCCGGGCACGCCGACCGAGCCGGGGCTTTATATGGATGCGCGCGCGGCGGTGGCCGCACTCCACGCCCACTCCGAGCTGGCCCACTTCTGCTACTACGGCTGGTCGCTCGGTGCGGCGGTCGCCTACCAGATGGCGCTCGAGGCGCCGCCCGACTGCTTCGTGAGTGAGGCGGCCTTCGCCTCGGTGCAGCAGATCGCGGACGATGCCGCCGACCTCGACCTCCCCGGCCAGTGGTTCACCCCCGACAGATACGACAACGTCGACAAGATCGGCCACATCGACGAAACGGCCGGGCGGCAGATCCCGATCCTCCTCCTGCACGGCGTCGATGATACCTTCATCCGCGTCAACCACGCCGAGCTGCTCATCGCCGCGGCGCAGGCGGCGGGCGAGCCAATCACCGTCTACCTCGTCCCCGGGGCCGGCCACAGTACCATCCCCCAGGAGGGCGGCTCCGAGTACGACTCGCTCGTCCAGCAGATCCTGGGCGCCCCGCTCGGCGGCCCGTAGTCACTTCGCCAGGAACGACGTGACCCGGTCGAGGAACTCCTCGCGGCCGGCACCCGATCGGATGTCGGTCGCGGTCACGTCGAGCGTCAGGCAGTCCATGCCGTACTTGCTGCGCAGGACCATCGGGAAGCTCGAATAGTAGCCGTTGAGGCCGCGCAGGAACTGGCTCTGGATCCCCTTCTCCTCCTCGCGGCCACGGCTGCGGATACGGCGAAGCAGGACCGAGACGTCAGGCACGTCGAAGCAGATGACCTTGTCCGGTTGCTGTATGGTGCGGGTGAGCCGCTGGAAATACTCGAGGTAGAGCTGCAGCTCGGGGTCGCCCATGTGCCCGAGCCCGTGGAGGTACTTGGCGAAGATCTCCGGGTCCTCGTAGAGCGTGCGGTCCTGCACGCACGACTTCTCGACCGTGCGGATCAGCTCGTGGTGCTCGACCCGGCGGATGAGGAATTCGAGCTGCAGCGTAAACGACCAGCGCTGCATGTCGGCGTAGTAGACGCCGAGGAAGCGGTTGTCGATCACCGGCTCGTCGAACAGCTCATAGCCGAAGGTCTGGCTGATGAGCTTGGCCGCCGTGGTCTTGCCCGCGCCGATGTTGCCGGCGAGCGCGACGAAGAGCTTGCGCCGCGGCGGCTTCGCCCGCGCGGATGTCGCCTCCGGGGTCTTTCGGGCTGATCGATTGGCCACGCGTCGTCCCTCCGAGCCTAAGGGTGAGCGCGAAGCCTACCAGAAATCAGCCGGCACTCGTGTCCTTCAGGGCGGTCCGCCATCGGGCCTGCTTGCGTACCGGAGAACACTTTGCAATGGTCCTTCGCGGCAGCCCGCCGTTTCTTCACCTCGGGCGGCTCGGAGGTGCTGCGGGGATGACCACGTTGCTCTTCCTGGCCGTCGCGGGTGCGCTCGTCTACCTGGCGGTCCTGCGCGATCGCGCCAAGGATCTCGAGAAGAGGGTCGACGAGCTGACCGATCGCCTCGACATGCAGTCGAAGCGGATCGGCCAGAACCACGCCGAGATCCAGCGGCTCGCGGCGGAGCTCGAAAAGCTCCGCGCGCCGCAACCGCCGGAGCGGGGCGAGCTGCGCGCCCCGGCGGAGGCGTCGGCCGCCTCGTCGCGGACAGCGTCCGAGGAAGCAAACGTCGAGACGCCGATCGCCGCGCCCCTTCCGCCGCCGGAAGTGCCCGAGATCCACGCGCCCGCAGCCGCGGAGGAGTCCGTTCCGGCGGCGATGGCCGAGGTCGTTTCGCCCGCAGAACCGCCCTCGCCGGGCGAGTCTCCGAGGGGGCCGATCTTCGCAAGGGAGATGGAGACCGCGGATCCGCCCGAGGCCGAGGCTTCGACCACGACCGAGACCCCGACCCCGCCGCCCTCGCCGACCGTTCCTGCGGGGCCGCCTGGCCCCCCGATCCCTTCCCGCGCCTTCGACTGGGAGCAGCTCGTCGGCGTCAAGCTCTTCTCCTGGATCGCCGGAGTCGCGCTGGTCTTCGCCGCCGTCTTCTTCCTCCGCTATTCGATCCAGCAGGGTTGGCTCGGACCGCCCGTGCGGCTCGCCATCGGCCTCGCCGTGGGCGCCGGCCTGCTCGCCGCGAGCGAGATGAAGGGGCGCCGGTACGCGGTCACCGCCAACGCGCTCGACGCCGCCGCGATCGCGATCCTTTTCTCGACGATCTTCGCGGCCAACGCGCTCTGGCACCTGCTCGGCCAGCTCCCGACGTTCGGCCTGATGGTGCTCATCACCGCGGTCGCGGTCCTCCTCTCGCTCCGGCACGATTCGGCTTTCGTGGCCCTGCTCGGCCTCGTGGGCGGCTTCGCGACGCCGATCCTGCTCTCGACCGGCGAGGACCACCCGATCGGCCTCTTCGGCTACCTGCTGCTACTCGACGTCGGGCTCGCCTGGGTCTCCTTCCGCAAGCGCTGGTCCGTCCTGCTCGCGGCGAGCCTCGCCTTCACGACGCTCTACCAGTGGGGCTGGGTCTTCAAGTTCGTGACCCACAACCCGGGCGAACTGCGGCTCGCGGCCGTGGTCTTCATGGTCTTTCCGATCCTGATGGCGCTCGCCTTCTGGTTGGGAGGGCGAACCGCGCCCGCGAAGGCGGGCGGCAACTTCGGCCTCCCCGACCTTTTCGATCCGACTCTCGTCGCGAGCGCCGTGTTCCCGCTGCTGTTCGCGCTTTGCATGGGCGTGGTTCCCGCCTTCGGGTCCCACTACCGGCTCCTTTTCGGCTACCTCTTCCTGGTCGACCTGGGCCTGTGGGCGCTCGCCGCCGTGCAGAAGAAGGGCTGGCTGCACGGAGGCGCGGCGCTCGCGACGCTGCTGACGTTCGCCGGCTGGCTGGACGTCGGCTACGCGCACGCCGACGCCTGGCCCGGCGTGCTCTTCTGCGTCGCGCCGTTCGTCCTGCTCTATGCAGGGGCGCCGCTCGCGGCGAGGCGCCTCGCCCGGCCGCTCGACGCGGACGGCGCGCGCGCCGCGCTGGCGGCGCCGCTGCTCTTCTTCGTCTTCCCAGTCCTCGTCGTACAAGAGCCCGCGGCGGCCCACCCGGCGCTGCTGTTCACCGCGCTCTTCCTGCTCATGGCCGCCGTCGCCGCAGCGGCGATCGCTCTGGAGAACGGCCCCCTCCACTTCCTCGCCGCCTTCTTCGCGGTCGCGGCGGAGGCGGTCTGGTCGGCGAAGCAGCTGCAAGGCCCCGCCCAGGTCACGCCGGCGCTCGCCATCTACGCGACCTTCGGCCTTTTCTACGTGGGCGTCCCGCTGATCGCCCGCCGCCTGGGCCGGCGGCTCTTGCCTGCGGGCAGCGGTGCAGTGCTCCTGTTCGTCAGCCTCGCCCTGTTGCTCTTCCTCGCGGTCGGACCCGTCGCGCACGCCGCCGCCGCGCTCTGGGGCATGGGGCTGCTGCTTGCCCTCCTGAACCTCGGCCTCTTCGTCGACGCCGGCGCGAACCCCTTTCCGATCCTCCGGCTGCTCGGGATCGTCCTGTCCTGGATCGTCATCGCCGTCTGGTGGGCGACCGCCATGGTGGCGTCGCTCCTCGTGCCCGCGCTGGTCGTCGCCGGCGGCTTCGCGCTCCTCGTCCTCGCCGGCAACGCCTGGCTCTCCGCGTCCGAGGCCGGGGCCAAGTCGCGCGACGTTTCGCGGCAGGGGCTCTGGCTCGGACTCGTCGGCCACGCCTTCCTCGCGTTCGTGGCGACCCGCGCCGACCTGGCGGTCCCACCCTGGCCGCTCTTGGGCGTTCTCGCGCTGCTCGACCTCGCGATCCTGGTTGCCGCGCTCTACGCGCGGCGGGCGGAGTTGCACCCAGCGGCGCTGCTCGCCTCGCAGATCGTCGCGATCGAGTGGGTCGTTGCTGCGCGCGACCGGCCCTCCTCCGGCCTGCCCTGGGTCGAGGTCGGGCTGCTCGCCGGCGCGGTGCTCGCGGCGTTCGGCCTCGCCGCCGTGCCGCTCGCCCGGCGCCGCGGCGCCGAGACCCGCCTGTTCGTCGTGGCCGCGGCGGGCGGTCTCTACGCCTTCCAGTTCCTCGCCGCCGAGGTGGGCGCGATACCCGAGGCGCCGGGCCTTCGCTGGCTCGTTCCGGCCCACGTCGCCGGGCTCGCCGCCCTCGCAGTGATCGCCGCGCGCGACCGCCCCTGGCTCTGGCTCGCGGCCCTCCCCCTTCCGGCGCTCGCGGTCGTCTTCTGGTCGGACGCCCACTTCGCCGCAGCCGCCTGGACGCACGAACTGGCCTTCGCCGCCGTCCCCTATCTCTTCTTCAGCGCCTACCCGGTCGTGCTCGGGCAGCAGGGCCGCAAGAGCCTCCTCTCCGCCCTCGCCGCGGTGCTGGCGAGCGCGCCGTTCTTCCTCTCGGCGCGCCACGCGATGATGGCGGGAGGCAGGGCAGGCATCATCGGCGTCCTGCCACTCGCCGAGGCGGCCGTGCTGCTCGGCCTGCTCGTCCACTTCCTTCGCCTCGAGTCCGCCGGGGAGCGCAACCGCGACCGGATCGCGCTCCTCGCGGGCACCGCACTTGGCTTCGTCACGGCCGCCATCCCGCTCCAGCTCTCCAACGAGTGGGTCACCATCGGCTGGGCCCTCGAGAGCGCGGGCCTCGCCTGGCTCTACCGGCGGCTCGATCACAAGGGGTTGCTCGCCGGTTCGGGAGCACTCGCGCTCGCGGTCCTCGTCCGCCTCTCGGCCAACCCGGCGGTGCTCGCCTACCACGCCCGAGGCGGCCTGCGGATCTGGAACTGGTACCTCTACACCTACCTCGTCGCCGCCGCGGCGCTGCTCCTCGCCGCATGGCTCCTCGCGGGCTCGGACGACCGCCCGGCCGAGGGCGCTCCCAGGGTCGGTCCGCTCGCGGCGGCAGGGGGAGCGCTGCTGCTCTTCCTGCTCCTCAACATCGAGATCGCCGACTGGTACTCGACGGGCAGCGAGCTCACCTTCAACTTCAACGCGGCGCTCGGACAGGACCTCACCTACACCCTCGGCTGGGCGGCGTTCGCCGTCGGCCTGCTCGCCGCTGGCATCCTGCTCCGCAGCAAGTCCACCCGCGTCGCCGCGCTCGCGCTCCTCGTCGTCACGATGGCCAAGTGCTTCCTCCACGACCTCTGGCGGCTCGGCGGCCTCTACCGGGTGGGCTCGCTCGTGGCGCTGGCGTTCTGCCTCGCGCTCGTCGCCATCGTGCTGCAGCGGTTCGTCCTCGCCCCCGACGCGCCGCCTTCGGGCAAGGAGGCCACGTGAAGATCTGGATCGCCGCCACGCTGTTACTGTCCGCGCCGCCCGGGGGCTTCCGATGGGAGCGGCCGGTGCTCCCCGGCGCGGCAGGCGCGAACCGCCTCGACGTCGACCTCCCGCTCCTCTCGCACGCCGAGCCGGGCGGAGGGCTCGCCGATCTGCGGCTCTTCGATTCCTCCGGACGTGAGGTCCCCTACCTGCTCGTCGCCCCCGAGGAGCCCTCGCCCGAGGCGGTCTGGCGCGACGGGCGCCTCGTTCCCATCCGCGCGACGCACGACGAGAGCGGCTTCGAGCTGGACCTCGGCGCGGCCGTCGCGGTCAATCGCCTCCGCGTCGAACTCGCCGCACCGTTCCTCAAGCGGCTCCGGCTCGAGGGCAGCGGCGATCGGCGTCACTGGGTCAGCCTCGTCGCCGAGGGGACGCTCTTCGATCTGCCCGAAGAGGGGCTCGCGGAGCACGCGCTGGGCTTTCCCCCGGGCGCCTACCGCTACCTGCGCCTGACATGGGACGACCGCTCGTCGGGCCGAGTCCCGATGCCCAGCGGCGCCCAGGCCCGGCTGTCCGAGTCCTCCGGCGTGCCGCCGCCCGCGCGGCTCGCGGTTTCGATCCCGTTCGAGCGGCGCCCGTCCGCGCCCGCGGTGAGCCTCTTCCGCCTTCATCTGCCCGCCGAGCGGCTGCCGATCGTCGCCCTCGACGTCGCCTGCGGCGAGGCCCACCTGCTGCGCCGGGCCGACGTTACGGAGCAACGCTTCGGAGACTCGGGCTGCGCCGGGCCGACGCGGCTCGGCAGCGCCACGCTGCGGCGCGTGCGGCGGGGCGACCTCGCGGCAGAGGCGCTGGGCGTGCCGATCCGCGCCCCGCACGGCGCGACGCTCGACCTCGTCGTGCAAAACGGCGACAATCCGCCGCTCGATCTGACCTCCGTGACCGCCGAGGTGGCGCCGCAGCCCTGGATCTACTTCGAAGCGTCCGACGGCAAGCCCCTCGTCGCCCGCTTCGGCAACGGAAAGCTGACCTCGCCCCGCTACGACCTCGAGGCCGTGCGCGGCTCCCTCGAGCAGCGCCACCCGGCGGCCGCGCGCTGGGGCGACGTCGCGGCCCTCGCGCCCACCTCCGCCGTGGTCGCTGCGGCGCCGGCGCCCGAGCAGGCCGCCGCTGCCGGCGCTCCGCTCTCGACAGAGGGCTTCGGTTACGCGCGCGAAATCTCGCCGGGGCCCGCCGGACTCACCGCAGTCGCGCTCGACGCGGCGGTGCTCGCGCACGCCCGCGGCCATTCCGACCTGCGCATCGTGCAGAGCCCCGGCGGCGCGCAGGTGCCGTACCTCGTCGAGTCGCTCAACGAGCCGCTGGCCCTCGATCTGACGCCGCGGCTCTCGACCAATGGGCCGCCGAGCGACCCGGGTGGCCCGCCGCCCGCGGGGCAGAGCGCCTACGTCGTCGAGCTGCCTTACCCGGGCTTGCCCGAGGCCACGCTGGTCGTCGCGACCAGCGCGAGGGTCTTCGAACGGCGCGTCGCGCTTGCCATCGAACGGGCGCCCGACTCCCCCCCGCGCACACCGCCCCTGCGCGAGATCGAGTCGCGGGTCTGGTCGCATGCCGATCCGGACGCGCCCGCCTCAGACCTCTCGCTCGACGTTCCCTCACAGGGCGGGACGCGCCTCTGGCTCCTCGTCGACGAGGGCGACAACCGCCGGTTGCCGCTTTCGGGCGTCCGCCTCCTCCTGCCGGCCTCCCGGCTGCGCTTCTTCCGTGCCCCCGGCGCCTCCCTGCGGCTGCTCTACGGCAAGCCCGACCTCGCGCCGCCGCGCTACGACCTCGCGCTCCTCGCGCCGGCTCTGATGGAAGAGGCGGTACAGGAGGCGACGCTCGGGCCGGAAGCCGTCGTCGCGCCGTCCTCCGCCGCGGGAGCGCCCGCGCAGACCAAGATCTTCTGGGCCGCCCTCTCCGGCGCCGTCGTCGTCCTGCTCGGCTTCCTGGCCCAGCTTCTCAAGAAGCCCGCGAGTTGAAAGCCGCGCCGACGATTCCCGAGGCCGCCCGTCCGAGGCTACAGCGCGAAGACGCCACCGTCCTGGCCGACGAGCCAGTAGCCCGGCGCCGCGAGATCGCCCGCCGCGCCGACCACCGGGGCCGCGAGCGCCTGGCCCCCGACCGATCCGTGGAAGGCCGCGTCGCCGAAATTGAACACCCCGCCGTCCCGCGCGACGAGCCAGTAGCCGGCGCCCGAGCCTGTCGGCACGATGGCGCAAACCGGCTGCGCGAGCGTCTTGCCGCCCGTGCTTCCGAAGAAGCCCGCGTCGCCGAAGCCGAAGACGCCGCCGTCCGCGCCGACCAGCCAGTAGCCCTTGCCGCCCCGGGTCGAGGCCATGCCCGCGACCGGCGCGGCGAGCGTCTGGCCACCCATCGAGCCGAAGAAGCTCGCGTCGCCGAAGTTGAAGATTCCGCCGTCCGCCGCGACCAGCCAGTAGCCCTTGCCGTCCGGCGTCGCCGCCATGCCCACCACGGGAGCCGCGAGTGTCTGGCCACCCATCGAGCCGAAGAAGGCCGCGTCGCCGAAGGCAAAGAGGCCGCCGTCCTTCGCGACGAGCCAGTACCCCTTGCCATCCGGCGTCGCGGCCATGCCCACGACCGGGGCGGCGAGTGTCTGCCCACCCAT
>DAIDIT010000031.1 GCA_027451705.1 Pseudomonadota bacterium | reverse complement strand
GTACCGACTCCGTATCCCAGCGACCACGTCCTCTCCAACATGATTTCCCATGCCGGCGACTATGCCATGCCACTCCGACATTCCGCCTCAGTAATTCGCGGACGGCGCCTAAGCCGCGGCCGCCCCCGCGGCGGGGGCTACCAGCCCTCGGTGCCGTCGACGTTGTCGAGGGGATCGCCGCTCTTGTGTTTGTCTGCGTCGTGGTACGCCGAGCCGAAGAGCTCGTCCGCGGCGCGACCCGCGGTCCGTCCGGCCGTGCCGTACTCGTCGGCGTCGAAGCTGATGCGCTGCTTGCCGAGCACCTTGGCGTCGGTGCTGCGGACGGCCACGAGCTCGAACGACGACGAGCCGCCGGACTTCGGCGTCAGGATGCCGACGACCAGGTAGCTCAGGCCGTAGCGGCCGGCGATCTGGGCGACGAGTCCGCCCCCGCCCTGCTCCGCGGCCTGCGCCGCCGCCACCACGTCGAGCGGCCGGAATCCCGGTGCGGAGGCCAGGCGCAGCGACTGCGCCATGCCCACCCCCGACAGCGACACCACCGCGCCCGCCGTCTGGTAGCCGATCCGCTCGAGCTGCACGAGGTGCGCCCCCTGCGCGATCCCCTGCACGCTCGCCGGGGTGAAGCCCTTGGGCACCCCGTCGATCAGGATGCGGGCCCCGGAGGGGACCGACGACACGTCGAGGGAGGTGTGGGAGCGGTCGCGCGCGGCGAACTGGCAGCGCTGCCAGAGCTCGTCGAAGCCAGGGGGCGAGGTGACCTGCGGCGCGGGCAGGCCCGGGTCGATCGAGAGGGCCATCAACGCCGCGTTCTCGGCGTCCTGTGGGAGGTTCATTCCCCACCGCGTCGCCGCGACGGCCGCGTAGGTCCGCTGCACGTCCTGGGGCAAAGCCGCCGCCGCCGCCGGCTCGAGCGCCGCGACCGCCTCGTCGGCATGCGATCCGTTGCAGACGTCCACCATCGCCGAGCACGACTTGAACGACACCTCGACGAGCTTCCGCAGCCTCTGGACGGCATGGATCGAGTCGGTGCTGACGCCGACGAGGTCGCCCCAGCGGGCCACGGTGTGGCTGTGGCTCAGCTCGTCCTCGAGGGCCCCCTGGAGCTGTCCGGCCTGCGCCTCCAGCGAGGGGCCGGTGGCGACGACCAGGACACCGAGCCGCCCGTCCCCGGCGGTGGACGGAGCGCCGGCCAAGAGCGAAGCAACGAGCGCGGGTGCGATCATGTCCCGAGTGTACCGCCCAGGCGGCCAGGCGGGCTAGAGGCCCCGCGTCTCCATCGCGCGCAGGCGGGCGACCCGCTCCTCGATCGGCGGATGGGTCGAGAACAGGCCCGTCAGGCCCCTGCCCGAGAGGTGGTTCACGATGAAGAGGTGCGCCATGGCCGGGGCGGCGTCGAAGGGCATCGCCCGGTTGCCGGATTCGAGCCGCTCGAGCGCGTCGGCGAGCGCCCCGGGGTCGCCCGACAGCTCGGCGCCGGTCTCGTCGGCCGCGTATTCGCGGCGCCGGCTGATCGCGAGCTGGATGAGCGTCGCGACGATCGGCGCGACGACGGCGAGGAAGATCAGCTCGAGGCCCGACGCCCCGCGGTCGCGGTCGTTCGATCCGCCGAAGCCGCCGAAGATCGCCGTCCAGCGCAGCAGGCTGCCGATCATCGAGATGGCGCCCGCGATCGTCGCGACCACGGTCATCGTCAGGGTGTCGCGGTTGCGGACGTGGCCGAGCTCGTGCGCCAGCACGCCCGCGAGCTCGCGCCGGTCCATCAGCTCGAGGATGCCCTGCGTGACCGCGACCGCGGCATGGCGCGGCCCGCGCCCGGTCGCGAAGGCGTTGGGCGTACGGGTCGGGATGACGTAGATGGGCGGGGGCGAGACGCCGGCCCGCACGGCGAGGCCGTCGACCAGATCGTAGAGCCACGGCGCCTGCTCGCGCGGCAACGGTTGCGCGCCGTGCACGGCGAGCGCGATCTTGTCGCTCCACCAGTATGAGACGAAGTTCATCGCGAGGGCGACGGCGAAGGCCACCTCGATGCCGGTCGTCCCGCCGACCGCCTGGCCGATCGCGAGCAAGAGCCCGGTCAGCAGCAGCAGCAGGATGCCGGTTTTCACTCCGTTCCAGAGCCCGCCCCCGTGGGGGAGCACCATCCGCTGGGTCGCCGTTGACATGCGGTCGTTCCTGTCGGGATAAGCTAACCGCGGGATGGCCGGCGTCAACGAGATCGCGCGGCGGCGGGCGCCGCTCGCGGGCGCCCTGGCGCTCGCCCTCGCCGCGTGCGGCTACCCGCACGCGGTCACCCGGACCCTCGCGACCGGCACCCCCGCGTCCGGCCCCTCGCCCTTTCCGACCGCGTTGCTCTATTCGGGCAACGACGCCCGCGAGGCGAGCGCCGACCTGGCGGGCAACGTCTGGATCGCCACCGCGACCGGCGTGCGCGCCGTGACCCCCGCCGGCCAGACGCTCTCCCTCGACCAGGACGGCGGGCTTCCCGACGACGACGTCCGCTGTGCGGCGGGCGGCAGGGCCGGCGAGGCGCTGGTGGGCTTCGGCCCCCAGCTCGCGTCCGGGACGTTCCAGATCGACCTGCTCGCCCTCGGAGGCGGGACGATCACGGGCGCCCCCAAGGCCTTCGTCCTGACCGGCGAGATCGTCCAGGCCAACCACGCGGCCTACGACCCCGCGCGGAACCAGTTCTGGATCGGCACCAACGAGGGCGTCTCGCTGCTCTCGGCCGCGGGCGACGCCATCGAGCACCGCCACCCGGTCCACCCGCACGGCATGACCCTCGGGGTCGCGATCACCCCGGGCGGCGACGTCTGGGACGGCGACCAGTTCCAGCTCTCGCGGCTCAACGCCGGCCCGGCCGCCGACTTCGACGCGACGTTCGACCCGATCCTCCAGCCGTTCGCGCCCGCGGAGCAGGACATCGATTCGGTCCTCGTCGACGGCGCAGGCGACGTCTGGGCCGGGAGCCTCGTCCGTGGCCTCGCGCGGCTGGATCCCAAGGCGTTCACGGTCGACGTCTGGACCCTCGCCGCCGGCCTGCCGTCGCTCTCCGTCCAGTCGATCGCCCTCGACCCCGACGGGACCCTCTGGGTCGCCACCGACAGCGGGCTCGGCCGCCTCGACCCCTCGACCGGCACCTGGCGGCTCTATACGGCGCCGCCGCCGGGCACGCCTCCCGCTTCCGGCTTGCCGAGCGACGACGTGATCGACGTCACGGTCGATCCGTCACAGAGCCCGCGCCGCGTGATCGTGACGACCGCCTCGGGCGTGGTGAGCTATGCGGGCGGCTGACCTCCTGTTCGCCGCCGGAGCGCTGGCCGTTGCGCCGGCGGCGCTCGCCCACCGGCAGGCCGGCCTCGAATGCCTCGCCGAGCCGCAGCCGTCGCCGGGCGCGGTCGTCCCGACGAACGTCCTGATCTTCGATTTCGCGGCGCCCATCCTCCAGGGGCCGCAGGGGCCCGTCCCGACGCTGCCCGCCCCGGCGCCATGGGACTTCGACGCCCGCTACCGCGTCCCGCAGAGCCCCCTGCTGCCGAACAGCGCGTACCAGATCCTCCTCCAGCAGAACGCCGGGCCCACCGTCGCGACCTTCACGACCGGCGCGGGGCCGGACGTCACGCCGCCGGCCGCGCCGACGGCGCTCGGCCACTTCCAGGCCCCGAACCCGGGCGACTTCCCCTTCTGCATGGCCGACCGGGTCGAGCTGATCCCGATCGTCCCCGCGACCGACGACCAGACTCCGCAGGGCGATCTCCGCTACAGCGTCTCCGAGCTGCTGCCCGACGGCGGGCTTTCGCCGATCTACGCCGAGCTGACCCCGACGACGCTGGGCGACGGCGGCACCGTGCTCGTCCTGCCCATGGGGCTGCAAGGGTTGCCCGACAGCTATGTCGTCCAGGCCCGCGACGCCGCCGGGAACCTGTCGGCCGCCTCGCAACCGCAGCCGGTGGACGTCGGTCCGACCTGCGACTTCGCCGAGAGCACGGCCGGCCGCGGCCCCCCGGACCTGCTCGCCCTCTGGCTCGTGGGCCTCGCCCTCCTCGCGCGCGCCCGGCGGCCGCGGTAGAATCGCAGCCGATGCCCGAGGAGCGGCGCAGCCACCACCGCCACGCGTGCCTCGTCGAGGTGCACGGCCTGCACGGCGAGCGCTTCTTCTCGGGTCGCGCCCACAACCTGTCCGCGAGCGGCGCCTTCGTCGAATGCGACACGACGCCGCCGCGGGGCGAGCCGGTCCAGCTCCTCTTCGACGTCCCGCCGCGCCTCTACCGGATCGAGGGCGTGGTCGTCGCCGACCGCGCCGGCGCGCCACGCGGCTTCGCCGTCGCCTTCCAGTCGCCCAACGGCAAGGTCTCGGCGGTGGCGCGCGCCCTGGCCGGCGAGGCACGCGAGGTCATGCGCCGGCCGGTGCTCCGCGCCCACGTCCGCATTCCCTGCGAGGTCCGGCTCCTGGGCGCGGCGGGCGAGAAGGTCTTCGAAACGACCGCCGTCGACATCTCCCCGGGCGGGGCGTTCCTCGTCAGCGCCGAGAAGCTCGGCGCGGGCACGTTCCTGACCGTGCGCTTCCGCAGGGACGGCCACATCGACCACGACGCGCCCGCCGTGGTGCGCTGGCGGCGCGAATCGCAGGGCGACCGCAAGCCCGCCGGGCTGGGCGTGGCGTTCCTGCGCGACGAGGAGGAGATCATCCGGTCGCTGCAAGGGGTCGCGAAATCGAAGGCGCGCTGACGCGCGCGAGGGAGCAGAGCGGTCATGCGGAGCTTCTGGAGCGTCGGGTTGGGTGCGGTGGCGGCGGTCGCCCTCGCGAACTCGGGCTGTTCGACGGTGACTCCCATCAATCCGCCCTCCGACGCGGGCGTCGACTCGGGAACCCCGCCAGCCACCGATTCGGGCGTTCCGCCCGCCGACGCCGGAGCGCCGGTCGCGGGCGCCCGCGATGCGGGCGGCCTCGCGGGCCCGGGCTACGGCACCGAGTACCACCCCTGCCAGTCCGACACCGACTGCCAGAGCGGCCAGAAGTGCGTCGGCGGCGCCAGCGGCAAGGCCTGCCTCATCCCGTGCTCGACCCAGGG
Organism: Pseudomonadota bacterium; assembly: GCA_027451705.1. GTDB lineage: Bacteria > Myxococcota > Myxococcia > Myxococcales > JAKAPL01 > JAKAPL01. The sequence continues at coordinate 5,332 of DAIDIT010000031.1, read as the reverse complement.
AGACTGCCACAACTACGAGATCTGCAAGGACGGCGCGTTCTGCTTCGTCAACCTCTGCCGCCCGCCGCAGCCGCCCAACTCGCAGCCGTCGAGCTACTACGGAAGCTGCACCGCGAGCGACGGCGACGCGGGCATCTGCCTGCCGTACTCCGATCCGACTGGCGGCGGCCTCACGATCGGCATCTGCTTCCTCGCGGGGACGGTCGCACCCGGCGGGGCGTGCGCGGTGAACTGGGCGCAGGACTGGAGCGTCGCTCGGAGCCAGTCGTGCGCGCCGCCCGATCTCTGCGTGCCCGGTCCTCAGAACGGCACGGCGGGGAGCTGCGGGCAGGGCTGCGACCCGACCGGAACGCTCGCGAGCGCTCCGGCCTGCCCGAGCGGGAGCTGCACCCAGGTCCCGACCTACGCCGATCCCTACCTGGGCCTCTGCAACAACTGAGCGGTCTACCAGGGCTCGCCGAAGCCGCCGATGAAGTCGTAGGGGTAGCCCCACTCCGGGGCGGAGGCGCGGTCGAGGGCCTGCACGTCCTCGGGCGTGAGCTTCAGCTCCGCGGCGGCGACGTTCTCTCGAAGCTGGGCGGGCGTTCGCGCGCCGACGATGATCGAGGTGACCTCGGGCTTCTGCAAGAGCCAGGCGAGCGCGACCGGCGCCGACCCGGTCCGGTGCCGCGCGGCGACCTCCTGGACCGCGTCGAGGATCTTCCAGTGCCGCTCCTTGTCGAAGCTCGCCCAGCGATCCTTCCAGGCCGCGAGGCGGGTCCCGGCGGGCGGCGCCTCGCCGCGCCGGTACTTGCCGGAGAGGAAGCCGCGCGCGAGCGGACTCCAGACCAGGACGCCCATGCCGAAGGCGCGGGCCGCGGGCACGAGCTCGCGCTCGGCGTCGCGCACGAGGAGGCTCCACTGGATCTGCTGGCTCTCGTAGCGGTGGATCCCGAGGCTCGAAGAGACGCCTATCGCCTCCGCGAGCCGGTAGCCGGTGTAGTTCGAGCAGCCCGCGTAGCGGACCTTCCCCGCGCGGACGAGATCGTCGAGCGCGCGGAGCGTCTCCTCGATCGGCGTCCGGCCGTCCTGCATGTGGACCTGGTAGAGATCGATCCAGTCGGTCCGCAGCCGCTTCAGCGACGCCTCGCAGGCCTCGAGGACGTGGCGGCGCGAGAGGCCCTTGTCGTTCGGGCCGCCGCCCTTCATTCCCATCGCGAAGCGGCACTTGGTCGCGAGGACCACCCGCTGGCGGCGCGCGCCGAGCCACTCGCCGAGCAGCTCCTCCGAGCGCCCCTCGCTGTAGACGTTCGCGCTGTCGACGAAGTCGATGCCCGCGTCGAGCGCCGCGTCGAGCACCGCGCGGGCGTCTTCGTCGTTCGAGGTCGCGCCCTTCATGAAGGTGCGCGACTCGCCGAACGTCATCGTCCCGAGGCAGAGGCGGGAGACCTTGAGTCCGCAGCGGCCGAGGTTGCGCGTCTCCATTGCTCAGCGGCTCCTCGCCCGCGCCGACTTCGCCCGCCCGGGCTTCTTGCGCGCCGGGGCCTTCGCCGCCGCCTTCCGCGGCTTCTTGCGCGCGGCCGCCGTCGGTCGCGCCGTCCTCTTCGGCCCGAAGTAGCGCTTCATCGGCTCGAAGTAGTAGTCGACCCAGCCCTGCTCGTAGTTCTTGCCCTGCCCGTCGGGGATGCCGGTGTGGCGCAGGACGAGCCGCGTGCCCGCGGGCGCGTCCTCGAGGAGGATCTCGAGCAGCGAGTCCTCGGCCTCGGTCGGGAACTCCGTGGTCCGCCAGGCCTGCAGGATGCGGCGGCCTTCGGACAGCTCGAGGGTGCGGCCGCGGATGTAGCCGTCCCAGGCGATGACCGATCCGCCGATGCCGGGCTCGACCTCCGCCTTGGCGCCGGTGAACGCCCCGTGCTCGCGGCCGTCGAGCCACGCCTCGTAGACCCGGAGCGGCGAGGCGGGGATGACCGTCGAAACCGTGAAGCTTTCCGTCACACGTCCTCCCGTCGAGAGGCGCGGCCGCCACGGGGACCGCGCCGGAACCGAAAAAGCTGTGCCTGACGGGCGACCCGCTGTCAAGCGCCGTCGGCGCTCGCCTCGGTGCGTGGCCGGGGCGGGGCGAGGCACGGGGCGCCGCTCTTCTCGCGCAGGGTCCGCTCGCGCTCGCCGAGCCCGCGCAGGACGGCCGCGATCCGGTCCGCGATCCGCTTGTGGACGGTCGGCCGGTCGCCCTCGGCGCGCAGGTCCGACACGTCGATCGGCTCGCCGAAGACGACGAAGATCGGCCGGCGCTCCGTCCAGTTGTTCCAGAAGGTCTTCCAGAGGCTGTTGCCGAGTCCGAGCAGGAAGACCGGGAGCACGACCGGGTCCGATCGCACGAGCGCCCTCCCGACGCCGGGCTGGGCGGGCAGGAGCTCGTAGGGGTCGGGCCCCTTGCCGCGCGTTCCCTCCGGGTGGATGCCGACGAGCGTCCCGGGCTCGCGCAGCAGCCGCGCCGTCTCGTCGATGGACGCGCGGTTGAGCGCGAGCTTCTTGCGGTCGCGGAAGATCGGCGGGTACATCGAGAAGCCGCCGATGAAGCCGTTGATCAGGAGGCCCAGCGGGTTGTCGTAGAAGAAGTTCGCCCGCACCGGGAAGTAGATCCGGCGGCCGAACCCCGCGCGCTTGTAGAGGACCGTGCTCAGGGTGAAGAAGTCGAAGAACGACCGGTGGTTGCTGACGAGGAGAACCGGCCGGTCGGGCGACAGCGCGCGGACGTGCTGCAGCCCCTCGGCCACGATCGTCCGCCCGATGCACGCCTCGAAGGCGATGCCCAGGAGCTGCTGCTGGTAGAAGGTGAAGATCCCCTTGGCCCGCCGGTTCACCAGGCGCACGAGCCGGAAGGCGAAGCGCTCGAAGCCGCCGAGGTGGGCCGTCAGCTCCCGATCCGCGTCCACGCTACGGCAACCCCGTCGGCACGCACCAGAGCGCGTCGGCGAGCCAGCGGCCGTTCACGTCGTGGAAGCCGGTCATCGACTTGCCCCACATGCTGACCCGCTCGACCCGCTCTCCGCCGGCCGTCGAGTCCTCCGCCATCTCCCAGTCCGGCTGGACCCGCACCTGCGCGAGCCGCTTGCGGCAGGCCGCGATGGCGTCGGGCGTGACCTTGTCCCGCATCGACGGCACGAAGGTCTCGCGGAAGGCCTCGTCGTCACCGTCCTCGAGCAGCCGCACCTGCGTGCTGACCGTCGCCGCGGGATTGATGAGCGAGAAGGGGCCGAAAGTGCCCCCGTCGGGGCGCGGCGGCGGCGGCGGCGGCGCCGGAGGGCGCAACGGCGGAAGGCCGGCGAGCTTCGAGAGGGCCCTCGGAGCGCCCGCGGCCGCCGGAGGCGTGACCGGCGCGGGCGCTCCGGCCGAGGGCGGGGCGGGCGAAGGGGATCGCAGGAGGAAGAAGCCCAGGACCGCGAGCAGCGCGGCCACGCCGGCGAGCCAGCCCGCGATCTTCGTCCCGTCGCCCTGTGCCACGCCCGACAGTTACCACGCCGCGGCGGCCACCGGGAAGGCGGTCACAAAATTGACGGGCGGCCGAACGGACGTACGCTCGCGGGACAACGTTCCGAGGAGGCCGCCGATGCCCCAGCACTACCGCCACCACCCCCGCGTCGCCCCACCGTCCGAGGTCCTCGTCCGCACCGAGGGCGGCGAGATCCTCTGCCGCACCCGAGACGTCTCGATCGCGGGCTGCTTCGTCGAGACCCCGCGCCGCGTCAACGCCGCGACGGTGGACCTCGTCTTCACCCTCCCCGCGGGCGGCGAGACGATCCGCTGCCGCGGCCACGTCGTCCGCAGCGAGCCGCGCGGCCTCGCCGTCCGCTTCCTGGGCCTCGACTGGAGCGAGCTGTTCGGCCTCGCGCGGCTGATCTCGCCGGGCCTGGCCTAGCCCAGCTAGGGCTTCGCCGGTTCGTGCGGCGACTTCTCGGAGGGGCGGCGCGGCGGGACCGGGATGGCGCGGCAGAGGTGGCCCTTCGCGCAGTTTCGGGCTCCGGTCCGCCCGTCGAGCTCGAGCTCGATCAGCACCTTGCGGCAGCAGGCCGGCCAGTCGGCGTACTTTTTCTCGAGCTCGTCCATCGCTCGGGCGCTCAGGCGGCCGGGGCGGCGGCCGGGGCGGCCGGCTTCGCCGCGGCGGCGCCCTTGCCCTTGGCGTGCGCTTCGCAGCGTCCGTGGAGCACGGCCGGCTTGCGGCACTCGGGGGCCGAGCAGGTCTTGTAGCGCGCGTGCGGCAGCTCGCCGCGGCGCCACTTCCGGTAGTGGAAGAAGCAGTAGCCCTTGGCGCGGTAGCCGCGCTTGCAGTCGGCGACGGTGCAGCTCTTCTTGCCGTTGCTCTTGCCCGCGGGCGGGGTCTTCCTCTTCGCGGTCTTCGCCGCCTTCGTCTCTTTGGCCATTCGGGTCGATGCTCCTGTAATGGGGGCCCGGACGGCCCGCACGTTCGAAATCCGGTCGCCGTTCTTAGAACAAGCCGCGCGCGGAGGCAAGGGCGCTCGGAGCGGTGAAGGAATCACGGAACGGTCTCGCGATGGGCGGCGCCATCACCCGCCTCGCCACCAGGGTTGCTTCGTTCGCGCACCCTCAGGGCGCGAGGAGGGGGCCGACGAGCTCCAACAGGTGGTGGACGATGCGGCCGGTCGCGCCCCAGACGAGCTGGCCGCGCACGGTGTAGCCGTAGACGGTCCGCCGCTGGCCGAAGACCGGGTGCGCGGACGTCTCGAGGGCGCCCGGGAGCAGGAACTCGAGCAGCGGCAGCCGCAGGATCTCCGCGACCTCGCGCTCGGAGGGGCGGAACGGGTAGTCGCTCGGGATGCGCCCGACGAAGGGCGAGACGCGGAAGCGGGTGATCGTCTCGGTCGGGTCGAGCGGGCCGAGCACGTCCACGTCGGCGCGCGCGAGACCGATCTCCTCCTCCGCCTCGCGCAGCGCGGTCTCCCGCGCGTCGGCGTCGCCGGGATCGATGCCGCCCCCCGGGAACGCGATCTGCCCCGGGTGCTGCGAGAGGCCGTCCGTCCGCCGCGTCAGCACGACGTACGGCGCGCCCCCGTCGAGGTAGAGCGGCACGAGCACCGCGGCCGTGCGCAGGACCGGCATCTCGGGCGGCAGCTCGGCGAGCAGACCCGTCGGGCGGGCCGACAGGAGCGCCCGGAGCTGCTCGAAGAACGACTCGGAGATCACGAGTCGAAAGTCTAGGAGGGTGTCGGGGAAAAGCCCAGCGGGTGTCGAGAGGCTTGCTACTGGGATAGGAGACGGGTCGGTGGAATCCCGGCTCGAAGCGTCCGGGCGGGCTGTGCGCGGGTTCGTCGAGACTAACGGTTGGTGGCTGCCG
>DAIDIT010000030.1 GCA_027451705.1 Pseudomonadota bacterium | reverse complement strand
CCGCGACCGCGACTGGGGCCACGAACCGAGTTGCCCCCCACCCTTTCCCTCCCGCGCAAGCGGGGGAGGGGACGAAAACCCCGACCCCGACCCCCGCGCCCCGCCGCGCGGCGGTCGCGCCGCTCTGGCGCCGCGTCCTCGCCTGGGCCGCCGACCTCGCCATCCTCGCGCTGGTCGCGGGCCTCTTCCTCTGGGGCGCGACCCGGCTCGTGCCGCACGGCCCGCCAAGCCGGGAGAGCGGCCTCGACTGGCTCGCGGAGACGCTGCTCGCCTGGAAGCGGCTCTGGCTGCCCGGCGCGCTGCTCGCGGCCGTGCTGTCGATCGTCTATCTCTCGCTCTTCACGGCCCTCGGCGGGCAGACACCCGGCAAGCGGCTGCTCGGGCTCGCGGTGATCGACCGCGCCGGCCGCTGCCCGAGCCCGGCGCGGAGCGCGGCCCGGGCGGTGCTGGCCATCGTCTCCGGGCTGCTCGGCCTTGGCGGATTCTACCTGGCGCTCTTCGACCGCCGCCGGCAGACGCTCCACGACAAGCTCGCCGGCACGTTCGTCATCCTGAGTCCCTAGAGTGCCGCCGCCCCCCTGGCTGTTTCCCGCGGTCGCCGCCGTCTTCGGGGCGCTCTGGGGGAGCTTCCTCAACGTCGTCATCGTCCGGGTGCCGCGCGGCGAATCGGTCGTCCGCCCCGCGAGCCACTGCGTCGCGTGCGGCGCCCCGATCAAGCCGTGGGACAACGTCCCGATCGTGAGCTACCTGCTGCTCCGCGGCCGCTGCCGGTCCTGCGGGGCGCGCTTCTCGCCGCGCTACATGATCGTCGAGGCGATCTCCGCGCTCCTCGCCTGGGCCTGCGCGGCCGCCTTCGGGCCCTCGCTCGCGGCCCTCGGCTTCTTCGTCTTCTGCGCGCTGCTGCTCGCGATCGCCTTCATCGACGCGGAGCACTGGATCATCCCCCACGAACTGTCGTGGCCGGGCATCGCGCTCGGACTGCTCTTCTCGCTGCGCAACCCGCGCGCCCGGCCGCTCGACGCGGTGCTCGGCGCCGCGCTCGCCTGGGCGGGCTTCACGCTCATGTCGTGGCTCGGTGAGAAGATCTTCAAGAAGGAGGCGCTCGGCCTGGGCGACCGCTGGCTGCTGGCGATGGAGGGGGCGTTCCTTGGCTATGGGGCGCTCCTGCCCGTGGTCTTCCTCTCGTCCTTCCAGGGCTCGGTCGTCGGGCTGCTGCTGATCGCCATCGGCAAGAGCCAGACGGGGGAGAAGCCGGTGCCATCGCCCGCCCCGGCCGTCGAGGGCGAGGAGGAAGAGGCGTGGGTGCCGCCCAAGCACGCGCTGCCCTTCGGGCCGTTCCTCGCGCTGGCGGGGCTCGAGTGGCTCTTCTTCGGACCGCCGCTCGCGGGCTGGTACCTCGGGCTCGTGTCGCGCGCCGTCAACCGCTAGCCGTGGCGTCCGCCCCCCGTCGCGCCGTCCGCCGGCAGATCGCGCTCCTCTGGGCGGGCGTGCTCCTGCTCTGCCTCGCTCCGGCGGTGCTGGCCGCGACGCTCGACGTCGCGATGGCCCTTCGGCACGGGCGCGCGGCGGACCCGGGGCTCCCGCGGCGGCTGGCGCTCCTGCTCGGTGGCGGGGCCGCCGCGGCCTGGGCGATCGGGATCGTCGCCGCCGACCGTGCCCTCGGGCCGACGCTCGATCGGCTCCACGCGACGTGGGAGGCGGCGGAGGGCGTCGAGCTGCCGCACGAAGTGCGGAGCCCGCGGCTCGTGCCGACGCACCTGACCTCGGCGTTCGACCAACTCGGCCACCGCCTCGTCGAGGCGGACACGCGGCTGCGGGCGCAGATCGAGGAGCTGGTCGCGCGCGAGCGCGAACTGCGCACCGCGCGGGAGGAGCTCTTGCGCGCCGAGCGGCTCGCGACGGTCGGCCGGCTGGCGGCCGGCGTCGCGCACGAGATCGGCAACCCCTTGGGGGCGCTGACCGGCTACGTCGAGATCGGGCGCGCGGAGCCTGCGCGCGCGCCGGAGCTCCTCTCCGCCATCGGAGTCGAGGCGGCTCGCATCGACCGGACGGTGCGGGAGTTGATGGATTTCGCCCGGCCGGGCAAGATGGAACTCGAGGCGGTACCGATCGAGCGCGCGCTCGACGCGGCCGTCCGACTGGTGCGCGCCCATCCCCGCTGGCGATCGATGACGCTGAACACGGAGCTCCCGCCCGGCCTCCCGCCCGTCCGGGCGAGCGGGCACCACCTGGTGCAGGTCCTCGTGAACCTCTTCCTCAACGCGGCCGACGCCTGCGACGGGAGAGGGCGGGTCCGGGTCGCGGCCCTCGCGGAGCCGGGCGGGGTGTTGGCGTTGACGGTCGACGACGACGGTCCGGGGCTTCCCCCTGGGAGCGAGGAGCGGATTTTCGAGCCGTTCTACACGACCAAGGAGCGCGGGCTGGGCAACGGCCTCGGGCTCGCGATCTGCCGGCAGATCGTCGAGAGTTTCGGCGGCACGATCCGGGCAGAGCGCGGAGAGCCCGGCGCGCGCTTCCGGATCGGCCTCGGGGTCGCGCCCACGTGAGCCTGCGCAACGTCCTCATCGTCGACGACGACCCCGGGATGCGGCAGATGCTGACCCTGCTGCTCCATTCCAAGGGCTACGTCCCGTCGGCCGTCGAGGGGGCGGAGAAGGCGCTCGCCGAGTTGGAGCAGCGACCGTACGACGCCGTCCTCTGCGACGTGCGGATGCCGGCGATGGACGGGCTCGAGCTGCTCTCGGAGCTGCAGCGGCGCGCGCCCGACGTGACGGTCATCATGATGTCCGCCTACGGGTCCGAAGAGGTGGCGATCGAGGCGATGAAGCGCGGGGCCTACGACTACGTGGGCAAGCCGTTCCGCGCCGACGAGGTGGCGCTCGTCCTGCGCAAGGCCGAGGAGCGGGAGCGGCTGCGCCGCGAGAACGTGCGGCTTCGGGAGCAACTCGGCGGCAACCGCGGCCTCTCGACGCTGATCGGACAGTCGCCGGCGATGGCGGAGCTGCACCGCGCAATCCGCAAGGCCGCGGCGGTCTCGTCGACGGTGCTGCTCACGGGTGAATCGGGCACCGGCAAGGAGCTCGTGGCGCGCGCGCTGCACGACCTCTCGCCGCGGTCGGCGCAGCCTTTCGTGGCCGTCAACTGCGGCGCGATCCCCGACGACCTGATCGAGAGCGAGCTGTTCGGCCACGCGAAGGGCGCCTTCACGTCGGCGACCGCCAACAAGAAAGGCCTCTTCGCCGAGGCCGACGGGGGGACGATCTTCCTCGACGAGATCGGCGAGCTGCCGTACGCCGTGCAGGTCTCCCTGCTGCGCACGCTCCAGGAGAGCGAGATCCGGCGCGTGGGCGACACCCAGGCGAGCTGCGTCGACGTCCGGGTCGTGGCGGCGACCTCGCGCAACCTCGACGCCGCGGTTGCCTCGGGCGCGTTCCGCCAGGATCTCTTTTACCGGCTCAACGTGCTGCCGCTGCGGTTGCCGCCGCTGCGCGAGCGGATCGACGACGTGCCGATCCTCGCCCGGCACTTCGTGGAGAAGCTGAACCTCGAGCTGCGGCGGTCGCCGCGGGTGCGCGAGATCGACCCCGAGGCGCTCGCCGCGCTGCGCGCCCATCGCTGGCCCGGCAACGTCCGCGAGCTCGAGAACCTCGTCGAGCGGGCCATGGTGCTCGCGGACGGCGAGGTGCTTTCGCCCTCCGCGTTCTCGGGCCTCGACGGCTCGCCGGCCGCCGGCAGGCCCGACACGGGGCTCTCGATCAAGCAGGGCGTGCGCGCGCTCGAGATCGACCTCATCCGCAGGGCCCTCGAGGCGACGGGCGGCAACCGGACGCGGGCCGCGCTGCTGCTCGAGATCAGCCACCGCGCGCTGCTCTACAAGCTGAAGGAATACGGTCTCGCGGATGCGGGCCGGCGATGAGCGGAAACGCTCCGGCGGCACGCCGGCCGGCCGTGAGCGGGACGGCTCGGCGGGAGCCCCTCCGGGGGGGAGGGGAAAAGTGAACCATAATTATAGGTCAGTGAACCCGCAGGCCGGTTTCTTGACTTGCCGCTCGACCGGACGCTAGGATTCCTGACCATACACCCCCAGCGCACACTCGGGAGAGGTATGCCGCTGTCCAAGGTCGGAAATCGAGTGCAGAAGTTGAGAGAGGCCCAGTTGCTGAGCAAGGCCGAGCTGGCGCGGCGAGCCGGTGTCTCGTCGCTGACCATCGACCGCGTCGAGGCCGGCAAGGACTGCCGTCTGGACACCAAGCGCAAGATCATCCTCGCCCTCGGCTTCAGCCTCGCCGAGCGCGGTCGCGTCTTCGGGCGCGGCCGGACCGGCCGAGACTAGGAGAAAGAGAGCGCCATGGCCAAAGGCAAGCTCGCGCTGGGACTGGACATCGGATCGAGCTCCGTCAAGCTCGCCCGGCTCAAGCAGACCAAGCGCGGCTACGCCCTGCTGAACTTCGCGTCCGCGCCGCTGCCCCCGGAGGCGATCGTCGACGGCGCGCTCATGAACAGCGCCGCCATCGTCTCGGCGATCCAGGACCTCCTCGCGCAGAACAAGATCAAGGCGAAGGAGGTCGCGATCGGGGTCAGCGGCCACTCCGTCATCATCAAGAAGATCACGCTCCCCAAGATGACCCAGGACGAGCTCGACGAGTCCATCCAGTGGGAGGCGGAGCAGTACATCCCCTTCGACGTCAAGGACGTGAACATCGACACCCAGATCCTGGGCGAGAAGGGCGACGGCACGGGGCAGATGGACGTCCTCCTGGTCGCGGCCAAGAAGGACATGATCAACGACTACGTCTCGGTCGTGACCGAGGCGGGGCTCCAGCCTGCGGTGGTCGACGTCGACGCCTTCGCGGTCCAAAACATGTTCGAGGCCAACTACGAGCAGGTCCCCGGCGAGACCGTCGTCCTCATCAACGCCGGGGCCAGCGTCGTCAACATCAACGTGGTGGCGGGCGGCACGAGCACCTTCACCCGTGACATCACCGTCGGCGGCAACCAGTTCACCGAGGAGATCCAGAAGCAGCTCAACGTGAGCTACGACGAGGCGGAGGCCCTCAAGGTGGGCGGCCACGGAGGCGACGCCGACGCGGTGGTCCCCCAGGAGGTCGAGCGGGTGCTACAGGGCGTCGCCGAGCAGATGGCCGGCGAGATCCAGCGCTCGCTCGACTTCTACGCGGCGACCGCGGCCGACTCGCACATCGCGAAGGTGTACCTCTCGGGTGGCGCGGCGCGCGTGCCCGCGCTCTTCAAGGTGATCGAGCAGCGGGTCGGCGTCCCGGTCGAGATCCTGAACCCCTTCAAGGCCATCGAGGTCGACAACCGGAAGTTCGATCCGCAGCACATCCTGGAGATTGCGCCCGCCGCCGCGGTCGCGGTCGGGTTGGCGCTGCGCAGCAGCGGGGACAAGTGACCGGAGACCGCCGATGATCCGCATCAACCTCATACCGGTCCGGCAGGTCAAGAAGCGGGAGCTCGGCCGGCAGCAGCTCATCCTGTTCGCGCTGATCCTGATCGCCGGCGGTGCGGCAAACTACCAGTGGATCGGCCACGTCCAGGGGCAGCTCGACAAGCGCCAGCAGCAGGTCGCGAACCTGAACCGCGACATCAAGCACCTCGAGAAGGTCATCGGGGAGGTCAACTCGATCACCCAGGAGAAGCGGTCCCTCGAGGACAAGCTCAAGGTGCTCGACTCGCTCAAGAAGCGCCGCGCGGGTCCGGTCAAGGTCATGGACGCGCTCGCGACGCTGATGCCCGCCCACGTCTGGCTCACCGAGGTCGCCGACCACGGCGGGAGCTGGGACATGAAGGGGACGGGCATGACCAACGATGACGTGGCGGAGTTCATGCGAGAGCTGAAGCGGTCGCCGTACTTCAAGGACATCGTGCTGAAGCGCGCCGAGACCTCGAACGTCCAGGCGCAGGGCACGGTGCCGCAGGTCGTGCAGTTCGAGATCTCGTGCGCGGTCAACTACGCCGCCTAGGGAGCCCGACGTGGAACAGTTTCTCGACCGCATCCTGAAGGTCCGCTGGGAAATCAAGCTCGCGGTGCTGGCCGGCGCGCTGGCGGCCCTCACCGGAGGGACGTACTTCTTCTTCATCTCGGATTTGCAAGACGACATCGGCCGGCAGGACGCCCAGATCAAGCGGCTCGAGGACGAGCTGATCCAGAAGCAGAGCATCGCGAACAACCTCCCCGAGTACCGGCGGCAGAAGGAGATCCTCGAGCAGCGGCTCGCCGAGGCGCTCACCGAGTTGCCGAACGACGCCAACATCGACGAGCTTCTCACCCAGCTCAACGAGGTCGGCGTGCGGGCGGGGCTCGACCTGACGAGCATCGAGCCCGGCGCGGAGGCGAAGGAGGGGAGCTTCTACTCGAAGATCCCGGTGAAGCTGTCGGTCGTCGGCAACTACGGCGAGATTGCGAGCTTCTTCGACTCGGTCGGGCGGCTCAAGCGCATCGTGAACATCAGCGAAATATCGTTGAAGGAACCGACGAAGAAGGGCGACAAGATCGTCCTCAAGGCCGACTGCCTGGCGACGACCTTCCGGTTCATCGACCAGAAGCCGCACAAGGCCGGAGGTGCCAAGTGACCCGGCCCGTTCGCTTCGGGGGCGCCGTGCTCGCCACCGCGCTCGCCCTCGCGGCCTGCGATTCCCCGCCGCCTCCATCGACGCGGCGCCCACCGCCGGCCGCCGCTGCGGCGCAAAAGGGCGCGGCGCCCGCCGCACTGGCGCCGGCCGAGGCCCAGGACACCTTCGTCTATTCGCCGATCGGCAAGCGCGACCCGTTCCGCAGTCCGCTCGACGATCTGATTGTCACCCACTCGGCGGAATCCCACTGCCCGCTCTGCCGCTGGGGCCTCGACCAGCTCAAGCTGGTCGCGGTCGTCACCGGGACGGGCAGTCCGGTGGCGATGGTCGAAGATCCGGACGGCGTGGGACACATGCTCCGTTCCGGCACGAGCGTGGGAAAACTCGGCGGGCGCGTGACCAGCATCCAGCGCGACCTGATCGTCGTCACCGAGACCTCTCACGACCCGTTCGGAAAGATCATCGAGAATCGGACCGAACTGCACATCGAGGGCGGTTCCCGCAGCCAGGACGAGAATGCGACGAGCCTTCTGGATGAATGACGTGGTGAACAGGACGACGTTGGCACGCCAGGCCGGCGGTGAGAGGAAACGCTTCCACCGGCACACAGGGAGAAGGTCGATGACCACACCCCGTTTCCGCTGTCTCGGGCTCGCCGCCGCCGCGGGCCTCGCCTCGATTGCACTCGCCGCGAGCGCGGCGGAGAGCGTCGACCGCGTCGAGGCGATCGACGTGCACGCCGCGCCCGGGGGCGGCGTGGTCGTCGTGCACGGCACCCGGTCGCCCGTCTTCAGCGTCTTCCGGTTGCACGCGCCGGACCGAATCGTCCTTGACCTCGCCGGGGCCGACGTTTCGCACGCCGGGACCCCCGCCGTTTCGGGCGTGCCGGGCCTCTCGGGCGTGTCGGCCGTGCAGTTCCAGCGCGGCGATTCGCGGGTCGGGCGCATCATCCTCGATGCCGCCGCGGACGTCCGCTACGACGCGCGCGTGGACGGCCGTGACGTCGTCCTCGCACTGACCTCTCCGGCGGCAGTTCCGCCCGCGCCCCCGGCGCTGGCGCCGCCCGCGCCGGTTGCCCCCGTCTCGGCCGCCTCGCCGGCTCCCGCAGCGGCCGCTCGGCACGCGGAACCCATCGACGCGAGCCTCGTCGAGCGGCGCGAAGACCGCCGCGACGTCGGGACCGCGGGTCACCGCATCCTCGCGGCCTCCGGGAGCGAGCGGAACGGCCAGCTCGTGCTTCGCATCGCGACCGACGGCCCGGTGGCGAACTACGTCCTGTGGCGATTGCGCAACCCCGGCCGGGTCGCGGTCGATCTGGCCGGATTTCGGGCGCACCACGCGCGCGCCCGTGCCTCCGGCGATCTGAAGGACGTTCGCTTCGGAGCGGTCGCCGCGGGCGAGCGGGTGGTCTTCGACCTCGCGCAGGCCGAGCCGCCGCCCGTCGCCGCGCGCCGCATCCACGGTGGTCTCGAGCTCGCGGTGGGAGCCGCGAGGCCCGAGCCGGTCGCGAGGGTTCGCGCGGTCCCCGTCCGTTCGACGGCCCGGGCGCCGAAGCTGGCGGAGCGGTCGGCCTCGCCCGCTCCGGCGGCGGAGCCCGCGGCACCCGCGGTGAAGACGCCCGCGCTGCGCGACCTGAGGATTTCGGGTGACGCGGGAGGCGAACAGATCGTGCTCGAGCTCCCCGCCGAGGCCGTCGCCAGCCTGCCGCAGGTGGCGAGCGAGGGGCCGGGGCGGTTCCAGATGTCCCTCGACGGCGTCGCGGTGCCGGAGCGGCTGCAGCGGACGCTGGATGCCTCGGCGTTCGGCGGACCGATCTCGACGGTGTCGGCCTTCAACCTCGGCAAGGCGGCTGGACGGATCGTGGTCGCTGCGGCCCCTGGAGTGCACGAGGTCCTGCGGCGCGACGGGCGCGTCCTCGTCTGGACCTTCGATCCGCCGCCGCCCACGGCTGCCGCGCAGGCGGCCGCGGCGCTCGCCCCGGCCCCGGCTGCCGCGGTGACGACCGCCGAGAGCAGCGCCGAGGTCGCCGGGTTCTCGACGGCGGCCGCCGAAGCCGGCACCGAGGCCGTGCACCGGCCGCGCTACACCGGCCGCAGGATCTCGATGGAGTTCAAGGACATCGACATCCAGAACCTGCTTCGCCTCTTCGCCGAGATCTCCCATCGCAACATCGTGGTCTCGGACGACGTGAAGGGGAAGGTCACGATCGCGCTTCGGAACGTGCCGTGGGACCAGGCGTTCGACCTCATCCTCAAGACGCACGGGCTCGGCAAGGAGGAGGTCGGCAACATCATTCGGGTCGCGCCGCAGGCCGTCCTGGACAAGGAGCGGAAGGAGGCGCTCGACGCCCTCCACGCGAAGGAGCAGCTCGAGCCGCTCAAGGTGCGGCTGATCCCGGTGAACTACGCGCTCGCCGGCGACGTCGCGGACAAGATCAAGGACGTGCTCTCCGACCGCGGCGTGGTGACCGTCGATCAGCGGACCAACGTCCTGATCGTCAAGGACGTGGTCGAGAACCTCGCGAAGGCCGAGGGCATGGTCCGCAACCTCGACACGCAGACCCCCGAGGTGCTCATCGAGTCGCGCATCGTCGAGGCGGCGACGACCTTCGCCCGCCAGCTCGGCATCCAGTGGGGCGGCAACGGCGGGTTCGCGCCGGTGTTCGGCAACACGACCGGCCTCGTCTTCCCCTCGCTCGCGACCATCGCCGGCGCGGCGGGAGACTCGCCGAACGCCGGCACCGCCGGTGCGCCGAACTTCGCGGTCAACCTGCCGGCGGCCATCGGGCAGGGGGCCGGCGGCGGCGTCGGGTTCATCTTCGGCAGCGCGGGCGGCGCCTTCAACCTGAACCTCCGACTCTCGGCGCTCGAGAACAACGGCCTGGTCAAGACGGTCTCGGCGCCGAAGGTGGCGACGCTCGACAACAACGAGGCGGACATCAGCCAGGGCCTGTCGATCCCGTTCTCCCAGGTCTCGGCCGCGGGCGTGCAGACGACGTTCATCGAAGCCCGGCTCGAGCTGAAGGTGACCCCCCACGTCACCGCAGACGGCAGCATCCTGATGAAGATCAACGCGACCAACAACCAGCCGAACGCGGGCATCACCGGCGCCAACGGCCAGCCGTCGATCTCCCGCAAGGAGGCCAAGACGCAGATGCTCGTCAAGGACGGCGACACGACGGTGATCGGCGGCATCTACACCCGTCAGACCGGCGTCACGGTGAACGAGGTCCCCTTCTTCGGCAAGATCCCGATCCTGGGCTGGCTGTTCAAGAGCCGCAGCGACAGCGATTCGCGGACCGAGTTGCTCATCTTCATCACCCCCCGCATCCTCAACCGGCAGCAGGTGGTGAGCGCCGGGGCGGGGGGCTGAGACCATGGACGCCGTCGACCTTACCGCGAGCAACGAGAGACTCAGGAGGTACCGCCACATGCGCCGATGGATTGCCCTGCTGCCGCTCGTCGCCCTGTCCGCCTGCACGAACGCCAACAACGAATCGATCGAGATCCCGTTCGCCCTGCTGAGCTCCGACGAACTGCAGGTCCCGACTCCGGGCCAGCCGTGCGTCTACACGCCCGTCATCCAGGCCGGCGGCTACTACCGGACGGGTGGCATCGTCGACATCGACCCGAACGTCAACGCCAACCCCCAGTACCTGCTCGCCCTCCAGGTCGAGAACTACCTCGACCAGACGGTGCTGACCGACTCCAACGGCAATCCGCTGTCCGGACCGCAGCGCAACGACTTCCACGTCCAGGACGTGATCGTCGAGTACATCCCGACGGACAGTTCCGCCCTCTCCGGGATGCCGGGCGGCGACTTCAGGGGGTGCCCGACGCCGGGCGTGCCCTGTGGGAAGTTCCTCGCGACCGCGGACGTCCCGGCCGGGGGGATGCAGACGGCGACCGGGGTCGTCGTCGACACGCTGAGCAAGGACGTGATCAGCACGATCGGAAACAACATCCCGACGGGCGGAAGCACGCAGATCATTCTCCAGATCACGATGGAGGGCGTGCTCGGGTCCGGCGAGAAGATCCAGACCGGCACGTTCGACTTCCCGCTCACCGTCGGGTGGGACATCGACCAGAACCCGCTCGCCTGCCCGGCAGGCACGACGCCCGAGCCGGACACCCACGGTCCCTGCTGCGCCAACCAGGACTTCGGGGACACGTGCGTCGCCTGCGGCGGGGCGGGGGAGCCGTGCTGCGCCCTGCCGTTCGGAGCACAGGGCGCGGACGGCGGCACCGCGAACGCGCCCACGCCGTGCCAGGGGACGCTGACCTGCCAGATCCAGGCGACGCTGCCGATCGGCGTCGAGGCCTGTCTGTTCTACCCGAACGACAACTCCTTGCTCACCGTCTGCGCCAAGCCGACGGGCTGATCCCGGCGAGGTCCGGCCTCACGGCGCCGCGGCGGCCGCGCGTTCTTCGCCCGCGGACGCGGTCGCGGCGAGCGCGAGCTTGCTGTGCTTGCGGCCGTAGCGGAAGTAGATCGCGAGCCCGATCGCCATCCAGACGACGAGCCGGTACCAGGTGTCCACGGGCAGGCTCGCCATCAGCGCCACGGACGAGAGCACCCCGAGCGGCGCGACGACCCAGACGGCCGGCGTCCGGAACGGCCGGTGGGCGTCGGGGTCGCGCCTGCGCAGGATCGGGACGCCGGCGCAGACGAGCGCGAAGGCGAAGAGGGTGCCGATGCTCGTCAGCTCGCCGAGGACCTCGAGCGGCAAGAGCGCCGCCGCGACGGCGACGATCGCCCCGGTGACCAGCGTCGTCACGTGGGGCGTCCGGTAGCGCGGATGCACCTTCGCGGCCCACGGAGGGAGCAGTCCGTCGCTCGCCATCGAATAGAAGATGCGCGGCTGGCCCATCAGCATGACGAGGATCACCGAGGTCAGGCCCAGGATCGCGCCGAGCTTGATGATCGGGGCGAGCCAGGCGAGGCCGACGTGGTCGACGCCGAACGCGATCGGGTCGGGGACGTCGAGCGCCGTGTAGCTGACGATGCCGGTGATGACGAGCGCGACCAGGATGTAGAGGACGGTGCAGATCACGAGCGACCCGAGGATGCCGATCGGGAGGTCGCGCTGCGGGTTCTTGGCCTCCTGCGCGGTCGTCGAGACGGCGTCGAAGCCGATGTAGGCGAAGAAGACCACCCCCGCGCCGCGCAGGATGCCGGACACGCCGAAGTGGCCGAACGCGCCGGTGTTCGGCGGCACGAACGGCTGCCAGTTGGCGGCGTGGACGAACGGCGCGCAGGCGCCGATGAACGCGAGCACGACGATCACCTTGACCACGACGATCGCCGAGGTGACGTTCGCCGACTCCTTGATGCCGACGACGAGCAGCGCCGTCACCGCCGCGACGATGAGCGCCGCCGGCAGGTTGAAAAGCCCGTGCGGCGGGCTCTGCACGAGCGCCGCCGGGAGGTCGATGCCGAAGCCGTGCAGGAAGCTCACGACGTAGCCGGACCAGCCGACGGCCACGGTGGTGGCGCCGACCGCGTACTCGAGGCAGAGGTCCCAGCCGATGATCCAGGCGAGCAGCTCCCCCATCGTCGCGTACGCGTACGTGTAGGCGCTGCCGGCGATGGGGACCGTCGAGGCCATCTCGGCGTAGCAGAGTCCCGCGAACGTGCAGGCGATGCCCCCGAGCACGAACGAGACCACCACCGCCGGGCCGGCGTACTTCGCCGCGGCGAGCCCGGTGAGGACGAAGATCCCGGCGCCGATGATGGCGCCGACGCCCAGGGTCGTCAGGTTGATCGCGGAGAGCGTGCGGCGCAGGCCGCCCTCCTGCTCCCCGGCCTCCCGTTGGAGCTGGGCGAGGGTCTTTCGTGCGAACAGGGGGTTCATGCGGTGGCCTTCCGGCGTTGCCGTTCGAGGAAGAGGAAGACGGGGACGCCCGCGACGACGCACGCGAGGCCGGCGAGCGCCTGGGCGCGGGTCTGGGGCGACCAGAGCAGGCTGAGCGCCACCGCGGCGGCGGCGACCAGGTAGGCGGCGGGGAGCAGCGGCCAGCCCGCCGCCCGGTACGGGCGCGGCGCGTCGGGGCGCGTGCGCCGCAGCCGGAAGAGGCCCGCGATCGTGAGCAGGTAGAAGAGCAGCACCGCGAAGATGACGTAGTCGAGCAGCTCGCTGTAGGTCCCCGACAGGCACAAGAGCGCGGCCCAGCCGGCCTGGAGCCAGAGCGCGACGCCCGGCACGCCCCGCGCGTTGAGCCGGCCCGCCTCGCGGAAGAAGAGCCCGTCCTGCGCCATCGCGTAGGAGACGCGCGCGCCGGCGAGGACGAGCCCGTTCGTGCAGCCGAAGGTCGAGATCAGGATGCCGACCGCGACGGCCGCCGCCGCGCGGGGGCCCACGAACGTCGCCACCGCCGCCGACGCCACCCGGTCGGCGGGCGCGTGGGCGATGGCGGACAGCGGGAGGATCGCGAGGTAGGCGACGTTGACGAGCAGGTAGAGGCCGATCGTCGCGAGGGTCCCGAGCGCGAGCGCGCCGGGGAGGTTGCGCTTGGGGTCGCGCACCTCGCCCGCGGTGAAGGTGATGTTGTT
>DAIDIT010000029.1 GCA_027451705.1 Pseudomonadota bacterium | reverse complement strand
GCGTAGGTCAGGGTCAGCGACGCGCTGGAGACGACGTCCTGCGGCTTCGACACCGGACCCCCGTTGAGGCCGAGCAGCAGGCAGTTCGTGACCGGCAGACCGCCGGGGAGGGTGAGATCGATCGGCAGTGTGAACGTCCCGTGGGTCGGCGCCTTGACGATGAACTGGCCGATTCCGACGGCGCCGGGCGGGCCGTATTCCGGGGTCGAAGCCGGCCAGCGGCCCGGGCCGCACGCGCCCGACGGGAGGTACTTCAGGATGAAGAGGACCTCGCTGTAGAGGTCCTGGGCGTTCTGGACCGACACGCTGCCTTCGAGCGAGGTGTAGGTCTGGGTGCCGGCGGGAAGCGGGAACCCGTACCAGGCGGTCGGAAAGCCCGTCACCCTGGTGAGCGCCGATCCCTGCAGCTTGACCGGGCTCGGCCAGGTGGGCGCGGCGCCGCCGCCGGCCGAGGGCCAGACGTAGCCCGCGATCCCGAGCGAGCTGTAGCCTCCACCCTCGGCCGAGGTCACCTCGGCGCTGCTCGTCGTGTAGAGGTGGTCGCCGTTCGGGCCGGCGAGCCCGTAGAGGGGGACCGCGCCGCAGACGGCCGAGGTCGCGATCCAGCCGATCGGCCCTTCGACGGTCGCACCGCCGCACGTCGCGTCCGTCGTGTAGACGTGGGCGCCGCCGCTTCCGAGGCAGCGGTAGAAGGGGACGAGGCCCGGTTGCGCCGCCGCGTAGAGGTAGAAGTCGTCGTAGGTCTTGACGTGGTAGCCGCAGCACGACGCTTCGCTGTCGGTCGTCGTGTAGAAGTGGAGGCCCGCCGTACCGTTGTACGAGCGATCGACGCCGGTGCGGCAGCCGAGGAGGTTGTCACAGACGCCGTCGCAGTCGTCGTCCCGGAGGTCGCAGGTCTCCGCCGGCGGCACGCAGGGTCCCCACGCGCCGGCGGCGCAGGTCGCGGTGCCCGTGGAGCCGCACGAGGTCGTGCAGGAGAGGGTCGCACCCGGTGCGCAGGATCCGGCGTCGGAGCCGCCGGAGGTGCCGCCGTTGCCGGCGCCAGAGCTTCCCGTCGTTCCGCCGCCCGCGTCCGTGCCGCCCGTGCTGCCGCCGCCGCCCGTGCTGCCGCCAGTCTGGAGGCCGGTGCCGCCGCCGGACGTCGTCGTTCCGACGGAAGGGCCCCCTCCGGCCGTGCCTCCAGCTTCGCCCACGCAGCCGCCGAGTCCCAGTGCCAAGGCGGCGACCAGGGCGCACGGGTGCGCTGCGGTGAGGCGGGGCACGGGCCGAGCATACCATCCGACCGGTCGGGATCGGGGCCGGCAGATAGGCGCAAAGGCTGCGGCGAAGGTTGCAGTCGCGCAGTCTCTTCGTGGCAGGACGTGCAAAAGGCGCGGGCGAGAAGCAATGTTCGCCTGGCATGACGCCTGCAGCGTCTCTCCGAGACGTCGCCCACCTGATACCATGATCGATCCCGGGTCCTCGCAGACCGATCTGCTTCTGTCGGAATCCCTTCGCGCCGCCGCCTTCGAAGCGGTGGCCGACCCCGTGGTCGTGACGGACCCGCTGGGTCGGATCTGCTGGGTGAATTCGGCCTTCACCACCCAGAACGGCTGGACGCGGGACGAGGTGGTCGGGCGCAAACCCAGTATCCTGAAATCCGGCGCCACCCCGCCGGAGGTCTACGAGACGCTCTGGAGGGAGATCCTCGCCGGGCGGGTCTGGAACGGCGAGGTCACGAACCGCCGCAAGGACGGCACCGAGTACGTCGCCCTGCTGACGATCGCTCCCGTGCGCGCGCACGGTGACGGGGTGAGCCACTTCGTCGCGACCCACCGCGACATCACCCGCCTGCGCAGCGCCGAGGCGAGCTTTCGCGCGCTCCTCGACAACCTGCCCGACGCGGTCGTCGTCCACCGCAACGGGCGCTTCGTCTACGCCAACGCCCAGGCGGCCTCGCTGCTCGGATACACCCGGGCATGGGAGCTGATCGGTCGGTCCGTCCTCGACGTGATCCACCCCGACGATCGGGCAAAGGTCGCCGCGCGAATGAACTCCGGTACCGCAGCCCGGCCGCTCGAGGAACGGCTGCTGCGTCGCGACGGCGGCATCGTCTTCGGTGAGGTGACCGGCCTTCCGCTGTCGTTCGACGGACAGCCGGCGGTCGTGGCCTCTTGCCGCGACCTCTCGGAGCGGAAGGAGTTGACGGCGCGGATGATGCAACTGGACCGCGCCATCGCCATCGGGACGCTCGCCGCGGGAGTCGCGCACGAGATCAACAACCCGCTCGCGTACGTCGCCGCGAACCTCGAGCACGTCGCTCGGGCACTGGATGGTCCGGTGGGCGAACCGGACGCCGCGGAGCTGCGCGAGGCCCTCGCCGAGGCGCGCAGCGGCGCCGAGCGGATCCGACGGATCGTCCGCGATCTGAAGAGCGTCTCCCGCGCCCAGGACGACGCGCGGGAGCCCGTCGATCCGCTGCCTGTCCTCGAGGCGTCCATCAACCTCTCGTGGAACGAGATCCGCCAACGGGCGCGGCTCGAAAAGGACTTTGGGCCGGTGCCGCGGGTGCTCGCGAACGAGGGGCGGCTCGGACAGGTCTTCGTGAACCTGCTCGTCAATGCCGCGCAGGCCATCCCAGAGGGCGCCGCCGAGCGGAACCGCATCCGCGTCGTGACCCGCACGGACGTCGCCGGCCGGGCCGTGATCGAGGTCCACGACACCGGCACGGGAATCGCGCCGGAGGTGCTGCCGCGCATCTTCGACGCCTTCTTCACCACGAAACCCGTGGGTCAGGGCACCGGACTCGGCCTGGGCATCTGCCAGCAGATCGTCCGCGACTTGGGCGGCGAGACCGGGGTCGAGAGCGCGCCCGGGGCGGGGGCCGTCTTTCGCGTGACCCTGCCGGCCGATCCGGAATTCCGCGAAGCAGCTCCGGCGCGGGCCGAGGACGTCCGCGCGCCGAGGCGGCGGGGCCGCGTCCTGATCGTCGACGACGAGCCGCTCATCGGCCGCGCCCTCGGCCGCAGTCTCGCGGGGTCCCACGACGTGGTCGCCGTGACCCGGGCTGCGGACGCGGTGGAGCGGATCGCCCGGGGCGAGCGCTTCGACGCGATCCTCTGCGACCTGATGATGCCGGAGACGAGCGGGATGGATCTCCACGCCGAGCTCCTGAGGAACCACCCGGACCTCGCAGAACGGATGGTCTTCATCACCGGGGGCGCCTTCACCCCGGCGGCCCAGGACTTCCTCGAGCGGGTTCGCAATCCGCGGTTGGACAAGCCGGTCGATTCGGGCGCCCTCGAGGCGATCCTCCGCGGGCTGATCGATCGCTGAGGCGCCGATCGGTTACACTCGTGGGCAATGCGCGCGCGCCAGGCGGCATGGGTGCTCGGTCTCTGGACCGCGGGCTGCGGTCCGGGCGAGGGGACCTTCGGCGAGCACGGGCTCGGGACGTCGGAGCAGGCCGTCACGGTCTGCCCGTCGGCGCCCGTGCCCGGCGTCGACGTCTCCGTTTACCAGGGCTCGATCGACTGGGGCCAGGTCGCCGCCGCCGGCTACCGCTGGGGATACGCCAAGGCGACCGAGGGGACGGGCTACCAGGACCCGACGTTCCCCGGAAACTGGTCCGGCATGGCCGCGCACGGCCTCTACCGCGGCGCGTACCACTTCTTCCACCCCGGGGTGAACGGCACCGCGCAGGCGGACTACTACCTGGCCTACGTCGGCTCGCTCTCGGCGGCGCTGCCGCCGATGCTCGACTGGGAGGTCAACGACGGCGTGGGCGCGGCGACCGCCGACGCGAACGCGCAGGCCTTCATCGCCGAGATCCGGGCGAAGACCGGCCGCGAAGCCGTCATCTACACGGCGCCGGGCTGGTGGGACGGGCAGGGCTACGGGAACTTCGGCGCCCAGCCGCTGTGGGTCGCGGACTGGACGTACTCGACCGGGACCTGCCCCTTCACCCCGAGCGGTTGGGGTGGCTACGTCTTCTGGCAGTGGAACGACAAGGGCTCCGTGCCCGGCATCCCCAAGGTCGTGGACCTCGACGTCTTCAACGGCGGGGCGGGCGCGCTCGGCGCCCTCGCCGACCTCCCGCCACAGGGGTGGCTCGACAGCGTCGACTGCACCCAGATTGCCGGCTGGGCCTGGGACCCCGACTCGCCGAACGCGGCGATCGACGTCGACTTCTACTTCGGAGGCCAGGCGGGCTCCGGCGCCCCGGGGATCCGCTGGCTCGCGAACGTCGACCGGCCGGATCTGTGCACGGCGATCGGGAGCTGCGACCACGGCTACGTCGTCCCCTCGCCCCGCAGCTTCATGGACGGAAACCCGCACGGCGTCTACCCCTACGGCATCGACCCGAGCGGAAACGGCGACAACCCGCTGCTCTCGGGCGCGCCGAAGAACATCGCCTGCGTGCCGGCCGAGAGCGGCGTCCGGCGCCACGTGGTCGACCCCACGAGCTACGCGGCGTGGCAGTTCTCGGGCCTGATGGACGTGCGGCCGGTCCCCGACGCGACGTTCGACGCCTGGCCGGAGGCGCAGCCGTGGCCGGGCACGCCGCAGCTCGTCCAGGGCGCCGGCGCGCCGGAGGTCTGGCTCGTCGACGGGCCGTTCCGCAGGCACGTCGTGAGTCCGGATTCTGCCGCCGCCTGGCACTTCGACCTCGCCACGATGGTGACTCAGCTCCCGCTCGCGCAGGTCCAGGCGATGCCCCAGGGCCCCGACCTGCGCGGCCGGCCGACGCTCGTGAAGGGCTCTGGGCCGGAGATCGACGTGCTCGACGACCCGCTGCCGGTCCTGGACGCGGGCAGCGACGCAGGGGAGGGCGACGCGGGAGTCGCCGATGCCGGAACGGTCGACGGCGGGCGGGCGCTCGACGCGGGGACGGCCCGCGACGCCGGGAGCGACGCCGTTTCGACCGCGGACGCCGGACCCGACGGCGGGGTGCGTCAGGACAAGGTCGTTCGGGGAGGCTGTGGGTGCGGCGCCGGTGGCGACGGCAGCGGGTTCGCGGCGCTCCTGTTCGGACTGGGAGCCGTGCTCACTCGCAGACGCCGAAGTACGGGTCGCAGTTCGGATCCGTCGTCGGGTCGCAGGGGTACGTCGGGTCGCAGAGGATATCGGTCGACGGGTCGCAGCAGTTGGGATCCGACGTAGGATCGCAGGCCTGCGACACGCAGCTCGTGCTCCCCGAACAGGCCGGCGCGCCGAGGCTTCCCGTGGGATCGCAGCCCTGGTAGCAGCTTCCGGCTCCCCCGCCAGAAGTCGTTCCGCAGACGTTACCGGGCGCGCACGCCTGCGCCGCGGACGTCGACCATGTCGGGGAGGTGCTGCAGGCGCCGCCGGTCGCCGAGCTGCCTCCGGCGACGCAGAGGCCCACGGGGTTGCCCTGGTTGTCGGAGTACACCTGGCAGGTGCCGTGCTGCGTGCCGCTGTCGTCGGCGGCGGCGCAGGATCCCCAGGGCGCGTTGCAGAAATTCGGGTAGCAGGACGGCGGGCTGAGCTGGTTGTTGCAGACCTCGGAGAGCAGGCAGCCCGTGTAGCTGCTGCACGGGGTGAGGCAGAGGCTGTTGCCGGAGCTGTCCTTCACGCAGTTCATGGGGCAGGCGCAGTCGGCGCTCGTCTTGCACGTCCCGTACTCCTGGGTCGAGCCGCCGCAGGCGGCGCCGCTCGATCCGGACGAACTCCCGCTGCTCGAGCTCGAGCTGCCGGAGCTGGAGGAGCCAGACGTGCCGGAGTAGCCGGACGATCCCGAGCTGCCTGATCCGGAAGTCCCCGACGCGCTCGATCCGCTGCTGCCGCCCGAAGCCGATCCGCTCGAGCCCGAACCCGCCGAGCCGGACGAGCCCGAGGCTCCTCCGCTGGACCCCCCGGAGCCCGAAGAGCTGCCGCCGGGCGCACCGCCGCTCCCGCCCGTTCCACCCGGTGAGGCGCAGTGGCCGTTGATGAGGCACTCGGCGCCGCCGCAGGCTGTCGCGTCGGTGTTGCAGTTGGCGACGCATTTTCCGCTGCCGTCACAGACCCAGCGGCTGACGTCGCCGCACTGGGCGTCGCTCGTGGGAGACGGAGGGTTCGAGGGCGTGCAACTCGCGGGTGCGCCGCTCCCGCTGGAACTGCCGCCGGACGAAAGGCTGCCGCTCGAACTGCTCGAAGTGGTCGAGCCCGACACGGCGCCGCTCGAACTGGTCGAAGATTCGCCGCCGGTCGTGACGGAGAGACCGGTCGCCGTGCAGATTCCGGAGACGCAGCTTCCGTTGCAGCAGTCCTGGTCCGTGACGCACGACTCGCCGAGTCCGGCGACGGAGCTCTCTGGAATGCAGTGCAGGCAGTCCGGCGTGATGTCGCAGCCGGTCGGGCACGTCGCATTGCAGCCGTTCGCGCCCGCCGGGGTCCCCGCGGGCGGCGGCGCGCAGCCCATCCCCGCGGCGGCGACGAATGCGGCAACCCGCATCAAACTGGAAAGACGAATCCGCACCGTCCACCATCATTGCGGCCATGGCCCGCCGCGTCAATGTAGGCGAATGCGTACCTGGAGCGCCCGTCGAACGGCAGCCTCAGTGGCCGCGGAGGAAGAAGATCACCACACCGGCGATCGCGAGGACCGAGACGATTCCGATCGCCACCCAGCGCAGCGGCTTGGGTGGCGGCGGCGCGGCGAGCTGCGCCGGTTCCGGCGTCGCGTCGACGCGCTGCACGGTGATGCCCTGGGCGGCGAAGAACTGGGTCATCCGCTCGAGCAATTCTTCGTAGGCCTTGAGATCGAGCGAGAGCTCCGTGCCGGGCGACCGACGCCTGTGCTGCTGGCGCAGGTAGGCGTGGGTCCTCAGCTCGGCCGTCTGCGCCGCCTTGTTGGCGAGCCCCGCCACGATGCTGGCGCCGCCGCCGTGGGGCACGAGCGTGATGTGCTGGACGCCCTGAACGCCCCCTCCGGTGGACGGGCCCTCGGGCACAGCCAGCTCCACCTTGTACACGGTCCGCCCCGGCACCGGCTGCGCGCCGATGGACATTTTGAACAGCTCGGCCATGTCCAGGGCCTGCTGCGCGAACATCGTCCTGTTGGTCTCGGGCATCGTCGCTCTCCCAGGGCCTCCGACACCAAATCGCCCCTTCGACCGACATTCATACCACGAGGGCGCGCTGGGCGCCCACTTCCGAGCGCCCGGCCGAAGGTCGATCGCCCGGCGGACTCTCGATCATCGACCGCTCGGGTCGTTTCACTCCAAGTTCGTTGGCCACAGCCGAATTCCCGTGTTAGATGGATTCGATATGACCGAAATCAGAACCGTGAGTCTTCCCCCAGATCCGCCGGCCGAAGAACAGGCGACGATGCGTGAATACTGGGACTTCTACGAGAAGAACCGCGATGCCGTGGACGCCACGCTGCGCGCGGTCGTGGAGAAGATCCCCGCGTTCGCCCAGGTCATGCGGTCGATGTCGCCGGCGCAACTGGCCGAGCAGGAGAAGCGCGGCCTCGCGCTGCAGCGCCAGGCGCTCGTCGAGGGGAACTGGCGCCCGTACCTCGAGGATCTCGCCGCGCAGGCCGAGAACTTCGCGCGCAGCGGGATCCCGTTCTCGACCTGGCTGCCCCTCTTCACGAGTTTCCGCGTGCTGCTCCGGGGCCGGCTCTTCGAGGCGTACGCCGCCGACCCCGCGCGCGTCGCCCGCATCCTCGACGGCATGAACCACTACCTCGATCGCGCCGTCGGGGTGCTGGGCGACGCTTACGATCTGGCCAAGGAGCGGCTGATCGGCCAGCAGCAGGAGGCGATCCGCGAGCTCTCGACCCCGATCCTCCAGCTCCGCGAGGGGCTGCTGATCCTGCCCGTCGTCGGGCTCGTGGACACGCGCCGCGCGCGCCAGATCACCGAGTCGCTCCTGCTGCGGATCCGCGACCGGCGGGCCGAGCTCGTCATCATGGACATCACCGGGGTACCGATCGTCGACTCGAAGGTCGCGAACCACCTCGCCCAGGCCTGCGAGGCCGCGCGGCTGATGGGCGCGCAGGTGATCGTGACCGGCATCTCGCCCGAGATCGCGCAGGCGCTCGTGACGATCGGCGCGGAGATGCGCGGCGTCCGCACCCTCGCGGACCTCCAGTCGGGCATCGAGGAGGCCGACCGGTTGCAGGGCTTCGGCAGGAGCAAGTCGCTGGCTCACGAGGCAGCCGCCGAGACGGCCTAGATCATGCGCGTACCGATCCTGAGCCTGGGCGAGGTTCTCGTCGCCTCCATACAGGACGCACTGACGGACCGCGGCTGGCGGCAGCTCCAGGCCGATCTTCTCGCGCAAGCCGGCCGCCGGCCGCCTCCCGGCTCGCGCCGGAAGACGGCGCCGCGCGGGGTGGTGATCGACCTGAGCACCATGGACGTGATGGACTCGTACGCCACCCGGTCGCTCGACGGCATCGCGCGGATGCTCGCGCTGCGCGGCGCGGAAACCGTCGTTGTCGGCATCCAACCCGGCGTCGCGTTCGCGATGGCGCAGCTCGGCCTCGGCCTCGCGAGCGCGGGCACGGCCGTCGATCTCGAGGCCGGGCTCGCGTTGCTCGCCGAGCAGGTACGTGGCGATGGCCGTCACCATGGCGCCTGAGAGCCGGCTGCCGGTCCGCGACGACGGGGAAATCGTGGGCGCCCGCCGGGCCGCCCGCGCCCTGGCCGCGACGCTCGGCTTCTCCGAGACGGATCTGACGATGATCGCGACCGCGGTCTCGGAGATCGCTCGCAACATGGTCGAATACGGCGGCGGGGGCGAGATGACGTTCGCGGTGATCGACGGCGACGGTCGCGTGCCGGGCCGCCGCGGCCTGCGCATCACCGCGACCGACCACGGGCCGGGAATTCCGGACGTCGAACGGGCGATGCAGGACGGCTACACGACCGGCCGCGGCCTCGGCCTGGGGCTCCCGGGGGCGCGGCGTCTGATGGACGAATTCCGGGTCGAGTCGGCGGTCGGGGTCGGCACGACCGTCTCGATGACCAAGTGGGTGGTCTGAGTGACGTCCGAGGGCACGGATCCGCGTCTCGACTGGGCGGCCATCTCGCGGCCGGCGGACGGCGAATCGGTCTGTGGTGACGGCCACCTCGTCGCGCCGTTCCCGGGAGGGACACTCGTCGCGGTGATCGACGGACTCGGGCACGGCGAGGAGGCCGCGCAGGCCGCCCGGGCCGCGATCGCCGTGCTGGAATCCGCGCCGGCGGTCGGGGTCGCGGAGCTGTTGGAGCGCTGTCACGAGGCCCTTCGCCGCACCCGCGGCGCGGCGGTCAGCGTCGCCTCGATCGGCACCGGCGAGTTGACCTGGGTCGGGGTCGGCAACGTCGAGATGGCCGTCGTCGACGTCGCGCCCGAGACGCGCCCCGAGCACCTGCTCGTGCAGGGGGGCGTGGTCGGACAGTCGGTTCCGCGGCTCCGGCCACGGTCGATACGCTTCGGCCCCGGCGCGCTGCTCGCGGCCGCGACCGACGGCGTTCCCCCGGGCCTCGCCTCGCGCCTCGACCGCACCGTACCGCCGCGGGAGGCGGCGGCGCGATTGCTCGACGGGGCCGGCGGCCGCGACGACGCGCTCGTCCTCGTCGGACGGCTCCGCCTGGAGGCGCGCGCGTGACCGCGCTCGAAGGCTACCTCGATCTCGTGGGTCGCTACCTCGCGGATCCGGGCGAGACGGCCCTTCAAGGTGCCTACGAACTCGGCCGGCAGGCGCTCGCGCAGGGCTCCGGTATCCTCGACATGCTTTCGCTGCACGTGCGCGCGCTCGCGCAGCGGCTGGACGACGACGAGCTCGCGGCGGATTTCCTGCGCCGGACGCGGCCGCTCGCGAGCGAGCTGTTCGCTCCGTTCGAGCTGGCCTTCCGCGGTTACCGCCAGGCGACGGACCGCCTTCGGGCCTCGGCGGCCGAGCTCGAGCAGAGGGTGGCCGAACGGACCGAGGCCCTCCGCGCCGCCGAGGAGCGGTTCCGCTCGCTCGTCGAGCAGATGCCCGGGGTCACCTACCTCTCGGCGCCGAGCGGTCCGCGCGCGCCGTCGTACGTGAGCCCGCAGATCGAGCGGCTGGTCGGTCTTTCGGCACAGGCGGTCGCGCGGCCGGACGTCTGGGACGGGCTCGTCCACCCCGAGGATCGCGAACGGATCCGGTCCGCCTGGGCGGACGCGGAACGCGCGGCCGGACCCTTCTCGGAGCAGTACCGGCTCGTGGGCGAGGGCGGCCGCGTCGTCTGGGTGGAGGACCAGGCCGCGCTGCTCCGGGACGATTCCGGCAGGCCCGCGCACCGGCTCGGGATCTTGGTGGACACGAGCGAGCGCCGCGCGCTCGAGGAATCGCTGCGGCAGTCGCAGAAGATGGAGACGATCGGTCAGCTCGCGGGTGGGGTGGCGCACGACTTCAACAACCTCCTCTCTGTCATCCTGACCTTCTCGACGATCCACGCCGACGCGCTTCCGGCGGACCACCCGATCCGCGAGGACCTGCGCGAGATCCAGCTCGCGGGCCGAAGGGCCGCCGCGCTGACGCGCCAGCTCCTCGCCTTCTCGCGGAAGGAAAGGGTCGCGCCGCGCGTCGTCGACGTGAACGCGCTGCTCGGCGACATGGCGAACCTCCTGCGCCGGCTCATCGGCGAGCACGTGGCGCTCGAATGCGCGCTCGCCCCGGACGCGGGCTGCGTGCGCATCGACCCCGGGCATCTCGAGCAGGTGGTGATGAACCTCGCCGTCAACGGCCGCGACGCGATGCCCGACGGCGGCAAGCTCGAGATCCGAACCGCCCGCGTCCGCGCCGGCGCGGGCGGCGACCGGGTCGTGCTCTCCGTCGCAGACACCGGCTGTGGCATGAGCGAGGAGGTCAAGGCGAAGGCCTTCGATCCGTTCTTCACGACGAAGGAGCCGGGGAAGGGCACGGGCCTGGGCCTCGCAACCTGCTTCGGCATCGTCGCGCAGGCGGGCGGCCGGATGGAGATCGAGACCGAGGTGGGCCGGGGCACGAAGGTCCACGTCCTCCTGCCCCGCGTCGAGGAGGCGGCGGAGCCCGCGCGCGGCCAGGGGCCGGGGCCGGCGTCGGGGCGGGGCGAGACCGTCCTGCTCGTCGAGGACGACCCTTCGGTTCGGGACGCCACCTCGCGGCTCCTCGACCGGCTCGGCTACCGGGTCCTGGCGGCAGCTGAAGGGGCCGGAGCACTCCGAATCCTGGAGGCGCGCTCGGACATTCGGCTGATGCTGACCGACGTCCTGATGCCGGGCATGACCGGCGCCATGCTCGCAGAGCGCGCGCGCCTCGTCCGCCCGGGGCTCAAGGTGCTGCTCGCCTCGGGCCACGCCGAATCGGTGATCGCGCCCGGCGGGAGCGGTTCCCCGATACTGGCCAAGCCGTACACGATCGACGAGCTGGCGCGCCGCTTGCGCGCGCTGCTCGACGGCTGACGGTCTGGCCTATTTCGGCGAGAGGAGGCCCCCGGACAGCTCGAGGACTTCGTCCGCCGCCCGTTCGACGAGGATCGGGTCGTGGGTCACGACGAGCACCCCGGCGCCCCCGTCGGCGCTCCGGCGGATGAGCTGGTCGAGCTTTCGGGACGCGGCCGGATCGAGCCCCGTCGTCGGCTCGTCGTAGAGGACCACGCGCGGCCCGAGTGCGAGCGCGCGGGCCACCGCGGCCCGCTGGCGCGCTCCGGCGGAGACCTCCGCGGGGCGGAGCTCGCCTTCCGCGGCGAGGCCGACCTCGGCGAGGGCCGCGTCCGCGCGCTGCAAGGCCGACCGGCGCCCGAGGGTCTGGCGGAGCGGCAGCGCGACGTTCTCGCGCAGCGAGAGCCAGCCGAGGAGCGCGGCGCCCTGGAGCACGAGCGCGACGCCCTGGCGCGCGGCGCGCAGCTCGCGGCGCGAGAGGCCGTCGATGCGCCGGCCCAGGACCCAGACCTCGCCGCGATCGGGTGGCAGGAGGCCCACCGCGATCCGGGTCAGGACGGACTTCCCCGCGCCTGAACGGCCGACCACGCAGGTGACGCGTCCCGGCTTCACCGCGAGGCTCGCGCCCGCGAGGACACGGTGACCGCCGAGCTCCTTTTCGATCGCCCGCAGCTCGAGGGCGGCCCCGTTCGCGGTCACGGCAGCCACCAGAGCGTCGCGCCGATGGCGACGTCGGCGGCGAGGACCCAGAGCGTTCCACGCACCACGCCGGCCGACGTCGCGCGGGCGACGCCGTCCGGTTTGCCGCCCAGCTCGAGGCCGGCGTGCACCGCCGCGAGGGGGACCGCGACGCCGCTCGCGACGGCCTTCGCCGCGAGGAGCAGCCAGTCCCGGGCGCCGATGAGCCTTAGCGAGACGAAGGCGGCCAGGTGGCCTCCCGCGGTCGCGTGCGCCCAGAGCCCGCCGGCGAAACCCGCCGCCGCGACCCCCAGAAGGGCCGCAAGAACCGAGGCCAGCAGGCCCGCCGCGAGCCGGGGTCCGTACACGTCGGCGGCAAGGTCGCGCCCGAGCAGCCGGAGCGCGTCGATCTGCTCGGTCTGCGCCATCCAGCCGATCTCCGCGGCGATGCCGGAGCCGACCCGCGCCGCGACGACGATGCCGGAGATGGCCGGGGCGAACTCGCGGATCGTGAGCTGGAAGAACATCGGGCCGACCTGGTCGAGTCCGATGAAGGCGCGGCGGGCCTCGTGCGCCGCGTGCTCCTCGAGCACGACGCCGATGAAGGCGAGGCACAGGAGCGCGATCGGGAGGGACCGGAGCGCCAGCTCCAGGATCTGCTCGGCGAGCGCCTCGCGATCGAGCCTCCCGGAGAGCAGCGCACCCACGGCGGAAAGGGCGATCGCGGCGCCGTTCGGCCGCGGCTCGGCATCCGGCAACGCGGCCGTCCGGACGGCGGACTCCTTCGCCTCCGGCAGGGGGGCACGGAGAGGTTCGGCGACCCCGGATGCGCCGTCCCCGGCCTCCCCGTTCGCCGGCCGATCGTCCCTCACAGGATCCCCGTCAGCGCCATGTCCAGCGCCAGCACCGCGGCGAGCGTCGAGACGACCGAGCGCCGCGCCGCGGCCCCGATGCCACGGGCGTCGGCGGGCACGGAGAGCCCCGCGCGCAGCGAGCAGAGGCCGATGGCGAGCCCGAAGAACGCCGCCTTGACGAAGCCCGGCAGCGCGTCGCGGAGGCGGAGGGAGGCCTGCATCGAGGCGAGGAATGCTCCGGGCGGAACGCCGAGCAGCAGGACTCCGGCGAGGAGCGAGGCGACCAGGGCGACCAGGTCGGCGACCGCGGTGAGCGCGAGGACCGACAGGAGGACCGCCCACAGCCGCGGCGCGAGGAGGGCGCGGTCCACGTCGAGTCCGAGCGCCTCGAGCGCCGGGAGCTGTTCTCCGGCGCGCAGCCCCGCCACGTCGGAGGCCTGGCCAGCGCCGACGCGGCCGCTGAGCGCGAGGGCGGCGATGAGGGGGGCGAACTCGCGCAGCAGCGCGTAGCCCGACCCCCAGCCGAGCAGCGAGGTGACGCCGTAGCTGGCGACGTAGAAGCCGGTCTGGATCACGACGATGGCGCCGGTCAGGGTGGCCGTCAGCAGGCAGAGGGGAAGGACGTCCGTGCCCGCGACGGACATCGATCGGAGCAGCTCCCGGCCGTCCATCGCCCGCGCCGCCACGGCGAGTCGCCCGAGGAGCAGCGCGTAGGCGCCCGCGCCCCGGAGCAGCCGCAGCGACGCGCGGCCGATTCCGAGCAGCGGTTTCATCCGTCCTCCGAACGCTCGAATCCGAAGAGCGCGGCCACCTCCGGCCGGCGCTCGACCTCGGCGGGTTCACCGAAGGCCAGCGCCTCGCCATGGGCGAGGACGAGCGCGGGGTCGCAGCGCGCCCAGAGGGCGCCCGGGTTGGCGCTCGCGGTCACCGTGAGCCCCACGGGCGCGTGCGCTCGGCCGAGCAGGTCGAGGATCTCCCGCTCGGTCGCGGGATCGAGGCCCGCCGCGGGCTCGTCGTAGAGCTTGATCGGCGCGTCCGCGGCGAGGACCCGGGCGATGCCGGCGCGCTTGCGCATGCCGCCGGAGAGCTGCGCCGGATGCCGCTCCGCCGCGGCCGCGTCGAGGCCGACCCGGGTGAGGGCGTCGCGCGCGACCGCCTCCGCCTTCTCGGGCGCCAGTCCGTGGAGGGGAAGCTCGACGTTGCGAAGCGCGGTGAGCGTGTCGAGGAGGGCGTCGCGCTGGAAGACCATGCCGATCTGCCCCGGCAGCGGCGCTACCTCCCATCTCAACCGCCCGCGCGACGGGCGAAAGAGCCCCGCGACGAGCTTGAGCAGCGTCGTCTTTCCCGAACCGCCCGGACCGAACACGCCGAGGCGCGCGCCGCGCGGGACCGACAGCGTCAGGTCGCGGATCGCGGTTGTCCCACCGCGCACGGCCCACACGTCGGACAGCTCGAGGAACTGCACCGCGCCAGCCTAGCACCTCTCCCAGCCGTTCCCCGCGCCAGAACGGCGGTTTCCGAGGGAGGCGGGTTGGACCATGCCCATCCGGTCGGCCTACCAGCGCCGCGTCGAGAGTCCCTCTGCGCCCTCCGCGTCTCCGCGATGCCCCGGGTCTCAACCTGGACGTCACCCTTGACAACCGACTGACCGTTTTGTATATTGGGTCATTCCGATGGATCAGTCCAAGAAAGAATGCATCCTCACTGCGGCGGTCCGGTCGTTCACGCGCTTCGGCTTCAAGAAGGCCTCGGTGGACGACATCGCCAAGGACGCCGGGGTTGCCAAGGGGACGATCTACCTTGCGGCCGACAACAAGGAAGACCTCTTTTTCCAAGCGCTCAACCGCGAGGTCCGCGAATGGGTGGGCGAGCTGTCCCGCCTCATCGATCCTCGGGCCCCCGCTGACGCGACGCTCCTTATGCTCGCGCGCGAGACCGCCCAGAGGGCCGAGGGCCGGCCGCTGGTGTGGGCGCTCCTCTCCGGCGAGGACGAGCGCCTTCTGCCGCAATGGCGCGACCGCCTCGAGGAGCTGCGCACGCTCTGCTCGCGCAACTTCCAGGAGGTGCTCGAGCTCGGGGTGCGGCAGGGTCGCTTCCGTCCCCTCGACGTCCCGGCCACGGTCCGGCTGCTGCTCGACATCGTCGTGGCCGGCTTGCTTTTCCACGCGGCACCCGCCCCGGACCGCGCCGATCGGATCGCGCGCTGGGTCGAGAGCGCCTTCGACGTGGTCCTCAAGGGGCTCGGCGGCGCCGCGCCCGTGGCCGGCTCTCCGCCGGTGCTCCGCCCTTCGATCGCCTGATCGCCCATGAACCCACCGGGACATCGTCTTCGTTCGACCAGGAATGACCAGAACAACGAAGTAGTCAGTCAGTCGTCGTCCAACCCCAGAGAAGGAGAAGCAGCCATGCACGTCGTCGTCACCGGAGCGTCGTCGGGAATCGGGCGGGCCATCGCCCTCGAGTATGGTCGCGCGGGCGCGAAGCTCACCCTGGTCGCCCGCCGCGAGGAGAAGCTCGAGGAGGTCGCGCGGGAGGCCGGCGGTGCGTTCGTGGTCGCCCGGGATCTGTCGAAGCTCGATCGGGTCGCCGACTGGCTCGACGAGGCCGAGCGGCGCAACGGCCCGGTGGACGTCCTCGTCAACAACGCCGGGGTCATGACTCTGGCCCCCGCCGCGCAGCTCTCGGCGGAGGAGGGCCAGCGGATGATCGACGTCTGCCTCTCCGCGCCGCTCCGTCTCACCCGGGCGGTGCTCCCCGGCATGCTCGAGCGGCGCTCGGGCACCATCGTACAGGTCTCCTCGATGGCGGCCGTCGTGCAGACGCCGGGCGGGAGCTGGTACGGCGCCGCCAAGGCGGGCCTCCTGGCCTTCACCGAGGGGCTGCGCGCCGAGCTGCGCGGCAGCGGCGTGCATCTGCTCGGCGTCTACCCCGGACCCGTGGACACGCCTCTCGCCGAGGGCGGCTACGCCGCGTTCGAGAAGAGCGCCGTGGTCGACGCGCTGCCCGTGGGTACCCCGGAGCGACTCGCCGAGCTCGTGCGGCTCGGCGTCGAGCGCCGGCAGAAGACGCTCGTGTACCCCGGCGCGTTCCGCCTCGCCTGGCTCTTTCCCCGCGCCGCGCGCTGGTTCACGGCCGCGAGCGCGCCTGCCCTCAAGCCGCTGCCCGAACCTGCCCCGGTGTCGCGGTGACGGGCCTGATCGCCGCCCTCGTTCTCGGGAGCTCCGCCGCCGCGCCGGCGGAGCCTCCCGCGCTCGCGGGGCTCTCGATCGAGGAGATCCTCGCGCAAGGCGAGGCCTCGCTGCGCGCGCTCGGATCGTACCGGGTCACCCTCACCGCCCAGGAACGAGTCGGCGACCGGTTGCGCGATCCCCAGGTCATCGAGCTGTGGGTGCGACCGTCGCCGCGCGCGGTCCGCCTCGCGTACGTGGCCGGCCCCGCCGCGGGTCGCAAGGGGCTCTACGACGAGCGGCGCGACCCCGGCGAGATCTGCGTGCGCGAACACGGGTTCCTGGCCATCGCCGGCGCGATCTGCCTGTCGGTGCACAACCCGCTGACGCTGCGGGACACCAACCACTCAGTCACGGAGGTCGGCTTCGGTCCGCTGATCGCGCTCGAGCGGCGGGCCCTCGCCGCGGCGCGGCCCTTCGGCGGCTTCCGGCGCACCGACGAAGGGGTCGACGGGCGGGGGCGGAGCTGCCTGCGCTTCGACGCGCCGCCGGGGGCCCACCTCTACGCGGTTCGCTCGCGCGTCTGCTTCGACGGTCGCTTCCTGCCCGTGGAGATGACCAACTGGGACGACCGCGGCCTGCTCGAGCGCTTCGTCTTCACGGGCCTCGAACCCGGCGCGGAGGACGCGGACTTCGATCCCCGCGTCGCCGGGCTCTAGGAGGTTCTGCGTGCTGCCCGCACTGCTGCTCTCCGGCGCTCCCGTGCCACCGCCGGCCCTCGAGGCGCGCGCGGCCGTCGACCCCGTGGCAATCTCGAACGACATGCGGTCGTACTACCAGGGCGAGCGGGCCGCGGCCTACCTGGCGCTCGGGCTCGGCGTCGCCTGCGCCGCGGCCGGCGCGCCGCTCGTGGCGCAGGGCTCGGCCTTCGCCCGCGGCCTCGGCGTGCCGCTGCTCTCCCTCGGGCTTCTCGAGGGCGCCGGCGCGCTCCTCTACGCCTTCCAGGTGGACGCGGAGATTCGCCGCTACGGCGCGCAGCTCGAGCGGGACCCCTCGGGCTTCCGCGCGACCGAACTGGCGCACCTCGCCGGCACGCAGCGCCGCTTCGTCTTCTACCGCGCGGCCGAGATCGCGCTCACGCTCGCCGGCGTCGGGCTCTCGGCCTACGGCCTCGCGGCGCACGCGGGCGCCTTCGCGGGCGCAGGCGCCGGCCTCTTCGCGGTGGGGCTGCCCTTCACGATCCTCGACGCCGTCAACGACCGGCGCGCCGGCACCTACCGGGACCAGCTCCGCCGCTTCGATCCGAAGCTCTCGGCCGGCGCCGCGCGGGGCGGCGGCTACCTCGCGCTCTCGGGACGCTACTGACGCCCCGCGGCCGGGCGGCGGAACCACTTCGAGAGCTCGATCTTCCGCAGCCGCAGGACGACGAAGTACCAGGTGCCGACGGCCCCGAAGAGCATCGCCGCGAGCGCGACCGCGACGACGCCCAGGATCGGCACGCCGTGGAAGCTCCACGGCTGCCGCGACAGGCTGAAGAACGCGCCGACGACGAGCGCCGCCCCGAGCATCCCCGCGAGCCCGACCACCGCGAGGCGGCGCACCGCGTCGGTCAGCTCGTCGAGCTGCCGCGACTGCACGTTGACGAGGAACTTTCCGCCCTCGAGGTCCATCAGGATCTGCGAGAGCTGCGCGGGCACGTCCTGGGCGAGCTCTTGCAGCCGCAGCACCCCGCGCATCAACCCCCCCTGGAGCGAGCCCGGCGAGAGCCGGCCGAAGAGGATCTCCCGAACGTACGGCAGCACGGTCGCGGCGATGTCCATCTTGGGGTCGAGCTGCCGGATGATCCCCTCGGTCGCGACCGACGCCCGCGAGAGCAGCGCATATTCGCGCGGGATGCGGATGCGGTAGCGGACCGCGAGGTCGAGCAGGTCGCGGAGCAGCGAGCCCGCGTCGATCTCCTCGAGCCGCCGCCCCATGTAGCGCTTCAGCACCGCCTCGATGTCCGATCGGAAGGCGCCGAGGTTCGTGCGGGTGTCCGGGATGCCGACGCGGTAGAGGATGCGCGCGACCGTGTCCGGATCGCCGAGCGCGACCGCCAGCGTCAGCATCACGAGCGTCTGCTGCATCGCGGGGGTGAGCCGCCCGATCAGCCCGAAGTCGAGCAGGGCGATCCGCTTGTCGGGCAGGACGACCAGGTTTCCCGGGTGCGGGTCGGCGTGGAACAGGCCGTCCTCGAAGAGCTGGTGGAACGCCTCCTGCACGACGAGCTTCGCGAGCTCCTTGCGGTCGTACTGCGCGTCGCCGATCTCGGTGATCTTCGTGCCCTCGACGAACTGCATCGTCAGCACGGTCCGGCCGGAGAGATCGTCGTAGACCTTCGGGACCACGAGGTAGGGCCGCTCGCGGTTCGCCTCGGCGAAGGCGCGGAGGTTGCGCGCCTCGTTCTCGAAGTCCAGCTCCTCGTGGATCGCGCGGTCGAACTCCTCGACGATCCCAGACGGGGTGTAGACGCCGACCTCCTCGACCACCGCCTCGAGCGCCTTGGCGAGGTAGTAGAGCAGGTCGAGGTCCGTGTCGATCCGGGAGCGGATGTCCGGCCGCTGGACCTTGATCGCGACGTCGTCGCCCGTGCGGGTTCGACCGCGGTGGACCTGGGCGATGGACGCGGAGGCGAGCGGCTGCTCGTCGATGGCCGCGAACGCCTCGTCCCAGGGAACCCCGAGCGCCCGCTGGATCTGCGCCCGGACCGCCTCGAGGGGGATCGGCGGCGCCGAATCTTGAAGGCGCCCGAGCTCGTCGATGTACGCCTTGGGGAGCAGGTCGGCGCGGGTCGAGAGAACCTGGCCCATCTTGATGAACGTCGGCCCGAGATCGGCGAGGAGCTCGCGGAAGCGGATCGCGGTCGACTTCCGCAGGACCTCGGGGGAGGGCGCCCCGTCGCCCTCGGCCATGCCGGCGCGCTCCCGCAGGCGCGAGCGGGCGAGCAGCTCGCCGAAGCCGTGCCGGGCGACGATGACCGAGATCTGGCGCAGCCGCGCCAGGTCCTTGAACGCTTCGCGGATCAGACGAGCTTTCCTCCGAAAGGCGCCGCGAGCCTACCACGCCTCCGCGCTCGTCGGGCAACCGCTCGTCGCGGTCAGTCGCGGCACCCGCGCGATCCGCCGTCGCTTCCGGTGCGCGGTACGGGTACGCTGCTCGGTACGGCCGGAATTCCGAGGGGTTGGCGGGACACTCGACCCGACCTGGACGACAGACCGGCCGGTCAGTCCCTCATACCGTCCGGTATGAGCGACATACCGACGGGTCAATCCTTCATATCGCCCGGTATGAGCGACATACCGGCCGGTCAATCCTTCATACCGCCCGGTATGAGCGACATACCGACCGGTCAATCCTTCATACCGCCCGGTATGAGCGGCATACCGAC
>DAIDIT010000028.1 GCA_027451705.1 Pseudomonadota bacterium | reverse complement strand
TCGCGAGCTACGACGTCGGCAACCCCCAGTCGTTCGCGAAGGTGGCCGAGGTCGACTTCCCCTTCGGCGACTGGGACATCGGCGTCTTCCTGAACGTCACCGACACCCGCATCGTCGTCGCGCAGACCGGCGACACCTGCGACCTCGTCCACGACAGCGGCAACTGCACCGACACGCCGGTCACCCAGTTCGTCCCCGTCGACATCACCGACCCCAACGGCGCGCTCTCCCTCGGGACACCGTTCCTCGGCAACGGCGTCCTCTGGGATCGCTGGGCGATGGACTTCGACCCGCAGAGCGGGATCTTCCGAGCCGTCATGTCCTCCGACTGGAACGGCAACTCCGGCGGCGGCATGCTCGCCGTCTGGTCCGCGCCCACGACCACCGGCGCGCCGACCCTGCTCGGCAGCCTCGACTTCACCGCCGGCGATCACGTCACCGCGACGGCCTTCGCCGGACCGCGGGTCTACGTCTCGTCGAACACCTCCACCACCGGCTGTCCCGATCCGGTCGTGGTCCTCGACACCACCAATCCCGCGCAGCCGGTCCAGGTCGGCTCCGTCGCCGTGCCCGGCGTGAACGACTTCCTCTACCCCAACGGCAACCAGCTCATCAGCCTCGGCCACGCCGACCTCGGCACCAGCAACGCCTGCGGGCAGGGGCAGGGCTACGTCTCCTTCCAGGGCAGCGGCCAGCTCGCCGTCTCCCTCTTCGACGTGGGCGGCGCGGGCAACCCGACGCTCCTCTCGCAGGTCAGCTTCGGCGGGCCCGCGAGCACCATCGCGGCCAACCGCGACGACCTCGCGAAGACCTTCCTGGTGCTGAACGCGATGGGCCTCATCCTCGTCCCGTTCCAGAACGGCGACACGACCGGCGCGCAGGACGGCGGCACGGCGACGGGCGCTCCGAGCGACACCCAGCTCATCGACCTGGGCAGCGCGACGCTCACCCTGCGCGGCATGGCCCCGCACCAAGGGCTCGTCAAGCGCGCGTTCCCGTGCCAGTCCGACGTCGTGGCCTTCTCCGACGAGAGCCTCCAGGTCCTCGACATCGGCAACCGCGACGACCCCACCACCGCCGCCCAGATCAGCTTCTGACGAAGGAACGCCCTGCGACCGCCGCGTCGAAGACGCCCGGTCGCTTCCTTTCGCGCGGAAGGATCTATCGCGAATGCGCGGCGGGGCCGCTGAACAGCTCGACGGCGGCGACCACGCGCCACTCGGGGGCGCCGAAGGCCGGATCGATCCCGCCGCCCGCCCCGAGCTTGACGCGGATCTGCGCGCCCGGCCCCGTTCCCTCCAGGCGCCCGGTCAGCAGCGCCTCCGCCCCGGTCGTCGCCGGGCCCAGGAAGGCCGCGAACGCCGTCTCGCCCCACGCCTCGGGCCCCGCGATCAGCACCCAGCCCGGGTGGACGTCGAACGCCCGGCCGATTGCGCCGCCGAGCACCAGCTCGCTGCCCACGGGGCTCCCGGCGATCGGCGCGTCGTCGAGCGGCCGCAGGTGCACGCCCCCCTCCGCGGCGTAGCGCCAGACCGAAGCGTCGCCCGCGGCGAGGAGGCGGAACAGCGCGCGCACGGTCCCGTCGGTCAGGTAGGTCGACCGGGTGTCGAGCGGGCCGTTGGACGGCACGAAGAGCTGCGCCGACAGGCCGAGCCGGAACGCGGACGACGCGTCGCCGAGCAGCCGCGCCTCGGCGCCGAAGCTCGCGTCCGGCAGGCTGTCCGGGTTCGTGCCGACATTCACCGCGGGGGCCGTGTACGCGTAGCCCCCGAGCGTGCCGGAGTGGCCCGCGACCGCGAGCGGCATCGGCAGGTCGAGGAAGACCCGCCACCAGCGGCCGCTCACCGCTCCCCCGAAGTGGGCGAGCGCCTCGTCGGAGACCACCGTCAGGCGGCCGCCGCCCGCGGCGACGACGAGCGGGTCGTGGGCCTCGGACAGCGTCAGTTCCGCCGCTCCGCCGAGCCGGCCGGACATCGCGAGGTCGTCCATCACGAACCAGCCCGCGCCCGCCGGGGCCGGCGCGAGACGGTCGAGCGCGAAGCCCGGCGCCGCGGTCTGCGCCTGCGCGCGGCCGGCGGCGAGCGCGGCCAATGCGGCCGCGGCGAGGGGGATCCTCCGGTCAAAACTCCGCATGGATCCTCGCTCCGAACACCTCGACCGGTCCGCGGTCCGCGTTCATGGCAGGGTCGACGATGTGCTGGAAGTCGGCCGACAGCCAGACCGAGGAGAGGACGTTGACGCTGTAGAAGACGTCCGCCGTGACCTCGGGCGCCGGGGTGATCGCCCCGTCGCCGATGAAGCCGTCGACGCCGCCGAGCGCGAGGTAGGCCGCGTGCTCGGCCGAGATCCAGCTCCCGTTGACGGCGAGCCCCGTCACGTCGTTCGGGCGGCGCCAGAGCGTCCCCTTGGCGAGGGCGCCGGCGGCGAGGGAGCGATCGGCGGAGGTGTAGGCGTCGACCTCCGACTGCCCGTCGGTCCACATGCCTCGGACGAAGACGCCGATGTCGGGCGCGACGTACTGTTCGGCGTAGAGGCCGACGCCCCACTTGTCGTCGGGGCCGCGCACCCAGCAGAGGTCGGGCGCGGTCGCGTTGGTCGAGCCGTAATTGAACGAGGTGCAGTTCGCGGCGTTGTCCTGCGGGTTCGCCTGAAGCGCCGCGATCGCGTCCGCGAAGCGGCCCATGTCGGTGTGCGTGTGGAAGCCGAGGACGCGGACCCTGCCGTCCTGCCCGAACAGCCGGTGGCGGTGCTCCAGCTCGAGCTGGTCGCCGTAGTGGTCCCAGAGCCGGAAGTCGACGGGGAGCTGGTTGGGCTCGGCGGGCGGGGTGACCCGGGCGAAGCGGACCGACCAGTCGTCCCAGTCCAGCTCGGCGACCGCGCCCCAGGAATAGCCGCGCGCGTCCGAGGCGAAGTCGTAGGCCGCGTACGTCAGGTAGGCCAGGCTGAAGAAGCCCTGGCGGGGATCGATTCCGAAGGGCGTCCGGTCGAAGAAGTCGAGGACGCTGAAGCTCCCCGCGGCGAGGACGAGGCGCCTGCGGTCGTACGTCGTCCCGAGCTGCATCGGGTTCGATTCGACGTGCTCCGCCCCGCCCCCGAGCCCGATCGTCTGCTTGACGTAGGCCCGCGAGCGGTAGAGCTGCGGGCTGTCGGTGCCGCCCTTCTGCAGCTCGAAGTTCTGGATGGCGCCCGTGAGGCCGCGGAGCTGCGAGAAGGGCTGCTCGGAGATGACCTCCGGGACGACATAGCCCTCCGCCCCCGGCCAGAGCCGGACGCCGAAGTACAGTGTCGCGGTGCCGGTGAAACTCCACTCCTGGGTCGGCAGGAGCGAGTTCATGCTGCCGTTCAGGTTCGTGTACTTCGCCGGGAACGGCGGATGGAGCTGCTGAATCCAGGTGAACTGCCCGTAGGCGTTCCAGCTCTCGTCGCCCAGGTCGTGCAGCCCCTGGTGCGCGAGCCAGTGCATGACGTCGAACTCGTCCTCGTCGTGCGGCCCGGGCGGGGGGCTTGCCCCCCTCTGAACGGCTTGGGGGGCTGCGGTCTGCGCGAGCGCGGGCGCGGCGAGGAGCAACGGCGCGAGGCAGACGGCGGCCGTGACCGCGGCTGCCTTCCCGTCTCGCCAACGCTTCGCCACGACGCCTCGCACGCGCCGGCCCGAGTTGGACCGGCGGCTCCTGCCGCCTCTATTGACGGAGAGTCCATCGGTGGCGCGGCTTGTACGGTCCGCGCGCGGAGGTGTCAACGCCAAACCGTCCACCACGGAACGTCGTGCCGTCGCGAGGCCTCGCTCCTCGCCCGACGGGTGCCGGCCTCGCCGTTCTCCCGCCCGCAACCCGACGCCTCGTGACGGATTGCGGCCAACGTGCACTGCTTGACCCTCCTGCGGTCGGCCGGTACGCTCCGGAATCGACGGCCACCCCGGCCGTCGAGGGAATGGACACCATGACCCTGCGACGGCTGCTACTCGTCACTTTCACGTCGGTTCTCACCGCCTGCGCGGGGGCCACGGGCCCGCAGGGCAGCACGGGCACGACCGGTCCGACCGGAGACCCCGGCCCCGCGGGGCCGACGGGGCCCGCCGGAACGGCCGGTCCCGCGGGAGCGACGGGGCCGACGGGAGGGACGGGATTCGCAGGCGCGGCCGGACCGACCGGTGCCACCGGGGCCGCCGGGGCCGCAGGAGCGACGGGGGCCACGGGCGGCGTCGGCGAGTTCGTCCTCGGAGACGGAGGGACCCTGACCTTCGACGGCGGCGTCGACGTCGTCCAAGGCCCCATGGGTCCGCCGGGTCCGCAGGGTCCGACGGGCGTGCAGGGTACGACGGGCGTGCAAGGCCCGACCGGCCCGACCGGCCCTGTCGGCCCCACGGGACCCGAGTTCACCGGCACGCCGGGTTCGGTCCTCTTCCTCGGGCCGACCGGCGCGATCGCGCAGGACAACGGCGAGCTCTTCTGGGATGACGGCCACCGCGCCCTCGGAATCGGCATCCCCGCGCCGGCCTACCCGCTCGACGTCGTCGGCGTCGCCCACGCGAGCGGCGGCCTCGCGAGCGACCAGGGCGTGTCCACGCAGGGCTTCCAGATCCAGCGGGACATCCTGACGTTCAGCACCTCGGCGACCGGCGGCACGCCCATCCACATCAAGACGTCGATTCCGTTCGGGGCGAGCGCCCTGAACATCATGTACCGGTTCGTCGTGGAGGGTTACAACTACGGCGCGGCGCAGGCCATTTTCTCCGACTGCGTCGGCTATGCCACGACGCCGGGCAACGGGAACTGGGACAGCACGGCCTGCAACAACTACGCCTCCGGCGCCTCCATGAGCCAGTACGAGAGCAGCGACGGCTACGTGACGCTCAAGCTGACGTCGGGGAACTTCTATTATGCCGGCTTCTCGCTGTCGGCCTACTTCCTGAACCCGACCGGCACCGCCTACAAGGGCACCTACAAAGTCGTGCAGCAGGCCGGCAACTTCTAGCCGACCGCCGGCGCCTACCGCGGCGCGGGCGGCGGGGCGTGGACCTCCTGGAAGAGCGGGAGGTAGTCGATCGGGAGCTGGCGC
Organism: Pseudomonadota bacterium; assembly: GCA_027451705.1. Taxonomy (GTDB): domain Bacteria; phylum Myxococcota; class Myxococcia; order Myxococcales; family JAKAPL01; genus JAKAPL01. The sequence continues at coordinate 4,791 of DAIDIT010000028.1, read as the reverse complement.
CGCGCCTTGACCGCGGCGTTGCCGATGCGCTCGGTCAACGTCCGCAAGACCGCCGCGCACAGCTCGAAGGCGCCGTCGCGGTCGCCGTTGCACGCCTCCTCGGCCACCCGCGCGACGAAAGCCGCCGCGTCCATCGCCCGCGGCCGCGTGATGGGCGGCGGGTTGTCCTCGAGGTGCTCCCTGAGGTTCCGCGGGAGCTGGGCGAGCAGGTTGTCGAACTCGTCCTCGGTGATCCGCGAGCCGAGCGTGCGCAGCACGGCCGTTACCGGCTCGAGCAGCGTCCCCGCCGCCGGGTGGTCGGAGAGCTTCTGCGACACCGCGCCCAAGAACTGGTACAGCGACGCCTCGCGCCGCGCCCAGTGGGCCCCGCCCCGGCCGGCGTTGCGCAGGTCGTAGGCGTCCTCGCCCACCGCGACGCGCTCGATCTCGTCGCGCAGCACGCGCAGGAAGCCTTCCCGCTGCTCGATCGGGAGCGCGCCGAGGATGCGCGGCACCACCGTGCGAAGGACCCCGAACTGCGCGCCGAGCGGCAGCTCCATCAGATCCTCGGCGACCTCGTCCGCCGTCTCCAGCCCCTCGGGTTCCCAGCCCCGCAGCTCGTCCGCCACCGCCCGTCTCTCGTCGTCCTCCATCGCCGCCACCTCTGTCAAAAGATAGCCAGGCGGGGACGGCCCGGCAGCGTCAGGGCTTGATGGGGGGGGCGGCGACGAAGACGGACTTCAGGTCCTCGTCGGTGAAGTAGAAGCCGGCGCCCAGAAAGAGCTCCCGCCCGCCGAGCGTGTAGCCGCGCGAGAGCGGCGCGACGGTGTTCCGGACCGCGCAGTTCCAGGCGAAGCCCTGGTCCTGGCAGTTGAGGACGTCGTCGGCGCCGCCGCGGACCTCGAAGTGGTCGAGGAAGCGCCAGGTCAGGTAGGTCCGCAGGCGGGGCAGCGGCTGGATGTAGTCGTCGAAGTCGAAGAGGTCCGCGGTGAACGAGAGCTGGTGGTCGAAGAAGTCGACGTCGACGCCGCCGCCCGCCGTGCTCTCGACCATGCCCAGGCGGAACGTCGCGGGGCCGTACGTCTTCGCGAACTCGGCGCTGAACTTGAACGACCGAGTCGTGGTCGTGATCTCCTGCGTGCCCGGCTGGAGCGGCGTCGGGGTGCTGTTGGTCTGGTAGGTGAACGAGGGGTTGCCCCGCGAGTCGTCGACGAGCTGGAGCAGGTAGTACTTGTCCGGCTTCGGGCGCAGCTTGAGGTTGAGGTAGCCCTTCGAGGCCTGCTCGCCGAAGAGGTAGTCGTCCTGGAGCGAGACCTCTGTCTGGATGCCCGTCAAGCGGTTGACGAAGTCGGACGCCCCGGTGACCGCCTTGTCGAGCCTGTCGGCGAGCGCGTCGTCGTTGACGAGGCGGCCGAGGGTGCCCTGCCCCGCCGAGACCTTCCTCGTGATGTCCTGGACGTTCTGGACGGAATCGTCCAGGTGGCGCAGCGTCTCGCGCAGCCCCTTGAAGTTCTCGGCGAGCTGCCCCTGGTTCGCCCCGAGGATCTGGTCGATGGTCCGGAGCGCATCCCGCGCCTCGCCGGAGGCCACCCGGATGTTGTCGACGATCTCGCCGATGTTGCCCCGCTCGGTCGAGGACAGCGAGGCGAGCTGCGCCGACAGCCGCTCGAAGTTCGCGAGGGTCGCGCGCAGCTCCGCGCCGTTGCTCGCGACCACGTCGTTCAAGGAGCGGGTCAGGTCGGCGACGTTGCCGACGATGCTCTGGATGGATCCGGTCTGGCCGGCGAGCAGCGTCCGGAGCTGCTGGGTGACCGCCTGGATGTCCTCGGTCGTCCGCCCGAGCGCCTTGAAGATCTGCTGGATGCCCTGCTCGTCGTAGACGTTCGCGATGCGCCCGTCCTCGGGCAAGAGCGGCGCCGTCTCCGTGCCCGGGAAGAGATCGAGGACGTACTCGCCGAGGAGCGACGCCGACCGCTTGGTGAGCGAGGCGTCGGCGTGGACGTGGACCGTGTTGCGGATCCGCACCACGAGGCGGGCGTACTGGCCCTCGTAGAGGGAGATCGCGGTCACCTCGCCGACGGCGATGCCGGCGATCTCGATCGGCGTCTTCTTCTCGAGCCCTGAAGCGTCGTGGAAGAGCGCGTAGAATTCCACGCTGTCCTTGCGCGAGAGGCCGCCCTTGTGGACGAAGGAGTAGAAGGCGACGAACGCGACGACCGCCGCCAGCACGAAGAGCCCCACCCGGAACGGCGTGATCAGCTTCCGGATCATCTTCCGAACCAGAGCGAGAGGAACTTCTGCACGAACGGCTGGCGGCTCTCGCGCAGCTTCTCGGGCGGGCCCTCCGCCACGATGACCCCCTCGTGGAGCACCGCGCACTTGTCCGCGATCTTGAAGGCGCTGCCGATGTCGTGGCTGATCACGACCGAGGTCACGCCGACCCGCTCCTTGGCCCCGATGATCATCTCGTCGACGTAGTCGGTGGTGATCGGATCGAGCCCGGTCGTGGGCTCGTCGTAGAGGACGATCTTGGGGTCGAGCGCGAGGGCCCGCGCCAGGCCGACGCGCTTGCGCATGCCGCCGGACATCTCCTCCGGGTAGCGGTCCTCGATGCCGCGCAGGCCGACGACCTCGAGCTTCGCCCGGACGCGCTCGCGGATCTCGGCCTCCGAGAGGTCGGTGTGCTCGACGAGCGGGAAGGCGACGTTCTCCAAGACGTTCATCGAGTCGAAGAGCGCCGCGGCCTGGAAGACCATGCCGAACTTGGCCCGCACCCGCTGCAGCTCCCGCTCGCCCAACTCCTGGATCTCCTCGCCGTCCACCGCGACGCTGCCCCGGTCGGGCCGCATCAGGCCGATCATGTGCTTCATCAGGACCGACTTGCCCGAGCCCGAGCCGCCGAGGATCACCGTGGTCGTGCCGGCCTCGACCTCGAGGTTCACCCCGCGCAGGACGTGGTTCTGCCCGAACGTCTTGTGCAGCTCCGTCACCCGGATCATTGCCTCGGCCATTCAGCGCGTCCGGGTGTGGATGGTCCAGAAGCTCGCGAGCAGGACCGAGAGGAAGTAGTCGACGATGAACACCGTGACCGAGGCCATCACCACCGCCTCGTTGGTCGCGCGCCCGACGCCCTTCGCGCCGCCGCGCGCGTTGAAGCCCTTGTAGCAGGCGATGAGCGAGATGAGCAGCCCGAAGACCGCGGCCTTGATGAGCCCGCCGATGATGTCCTCGGGGTCGACCCAGGTCTTGATGCGGCCGAGGAAGACCGCGGCGGAGATGCCCTTGCCGAAGACCGAGACCCCGTACGCGCCGAGGATGCCGACGACGTCGAAGAGCATCGTCAGGACCGGCATCATCAGGACGCAGGCGACGACCCGCGGCACGACCAGGTACTGGAGCGGGCTGACCGCCATCGTGTAGAGCGCGTCCACCTGCTCGGTCACCCGCATCGACCCGAGCTCGGTCGCCATCGTCGAGCCGACCCGCGCGGTGACCATGAGGCCGGCGAAGACGGGCGCCAGCTCGCGGGCGAGCGCGAGCGCGACCGTCGCCCCGACCAGGCCGGTCGCGTCGAACATCGAGAACGCGTGGTAGGTCTGGACCGCGAAGACCATCCCGGTGAACAGCCCGGTGATGCCGACGACGAAGATGGACCCGACCCCGATGAAGTCGAGCTGCTCGAAGAGCAGCCCCAGGCGGAACGGCGGCCGGAAGGTCCAGGCGAGCGTCTGGAAGCCGAGCGTGGCGATGCCGCCGATGTCCTCGATCAGCCGGATCGCGCCGAAGCCGACCTGCGTGACGACCTCGCGCGCCTCGAAGGCGGCCGAGGTGATCGCGCCCACCGGCCCGTCGCTCGGGGGTCCCCCTTCGGTCATTCGGCGGCCACCCGCGGCACCCGCGCCCCGATGCCGCAGAAGATCTCGTAGGGGATCGTGCCCGTCGCCCGCGCGAGGTCCACGGCGGTCACGGCCTCGCCCCCCTGCCGGCCGAGGAGCACGACCTCCGCCCCCGCCGCGGCGCCCGCGACGTCGGTCACGTCCGCGATGCAGAGGTCCATCGTGATCGCCCCCACGACCGGAACGCGACGGCCGCCGACGAGCACCTCGGCCTTGCCCGTCAGCCCGCGCCGGTAGCCGTCCGCGTAGCCGACGGGCAGGACGGCGAGGCGGCTCGGGCGCGCGGTGCGGAAGAGGCCGCCGTAGCTGACCGGAAAGCCCGCCGGGACCGACTTGACGTGGAGGATCTCCGTCCGCCACGTCAGCACCGGCCGCAGATCCAGCCTCCCCTCGAGCCGCTCGGCCGGGACGTGGCCGTAGAGCGCGAGCCCGGGCCGCACGAGCGTGCCGCGCGCCTCCGGCAGCTCGAGCGCGGCCGCGCTGTTCGCGAGGTGCACGAGCCCGGGCGCGTGCCCCGCCGCCCGGACGCGCGCGAGGGCGGAGGCGAACCTTTCCTGTTGCAGCCGCGCCATCGCCGCGTCGCCCCGATCGGCGTTGGCGAGGTGGCTGCAGACGCCCGTCAGCCGGACGCCCCGCTCGCGCGCCGCGCGCGCGAAGGGCTCGACGTCCTCGGGCAAGACGCCCAGCCGCCCCATCCCCGTGTCGACCTTCAGGTGCGCCTCCGCGACCGCGCCGGCGCGCGCGGCCGCGGCCGAGAGACCGTCGAGCTGGTCGACGTCGAAGACCACCGGGGTGAGCCGGAGCTGGAAGAGCAGGTCGTAGCGGTCGCCGTAGGCCCCGTCGAGGACGAGGATCGGCGCGCGAACCCCCGCCTCGCGCAGCTCCGCCCCCTCTTCGACCAATGCCACCCCCAGCC
>DAIDIT010000027.1 GCA_027451705.1 Pseudomonadota bacterium | reverse complement strand
GCGGCGCTCGGGGTGGCTGGGTCGGCGGGCGTTTCGGTGCCGCGGGCGGGGCCGCGCGCGGCAGCGGTGGAGCCGTGCTCTCGGCGACGGCGAGCAGTTCGGACGCGAAGTCGCCGGCCGACGGGAAGCGCGCCTCCGCGCTCTGGGCCACCGAGCGCCGGTAGAGCGCCTCGACCGCCGGAGGGAGCTCCGGGTTGCTGTCACGCAACGACGGAATGCGACCCGCTGCGGGCAGCACGCCGCCGAGCATCTCGCCGAGGATCGCGCCGAGCGCGTAGACGTCGGCCCGGGCGTCGAAGGTCTGCCCCGTGAGGACCTCGGGCGCGAGGTAGCCGTCCGCCTTGCGCGCGCGCTGGGCCGCGACGAATGGCGCGCGGGGCATCGCGGGGGTCAGCCCGAAGTCGGTGACCTTGAGGAGATCGGGCAGGACCACGACGTTGTCCGGCTTGACGTCGCCGTGCGCACCGAAGGTCCGGGCGTGCTCGAGGGCCAGCGCCACCTGCGCCAGGATGGGCTCCACCTCGCGTAGGGCGAAGAGCTGCTCCTTCTCGCGTCGCAGGTCGATGACCCGACGGAGCGTCAGCCCGTCGAGGAGTTGCATCGTGAAGAAGGGGCGCGCGGCGGCGCCATCCCCCTCCAGGGTGCCGATCTCGTAGATCCGGACGATGTTCGGGTGCGCGAGCTTCTTGGCCTGCTTGAGCAACCGGGTGAATTCGGCGCGTTCGTCGGGAGACTGGAGCAACCGCGGCGCGATCAGCTTGAGGCCGATCTCGACGTCGACCTCCCGATCGAGCGCCCGAAGGACCACGCCGACGGGGCCCTGGCCGACGACGGAGCGGACCTCGTAGCGGTTCGCGAGGACCTCGCCGATCTTGACCCCGGCGCTCTCGATCTCCCCGAGCTTTCGCTTCTGAAAAGTGCCGGTCTTACTGCCGCGGACGCTCGCGTCGAACCGCTGCCCGCACGTGCTGCAGGCCTCGCTTCCGTCCGGGACGTGACTGCCACAGCGGTAGCAGAGCAAAAGGCGGGCTCCCGATTGGTAAAACCCGAGCCTTTTAGCACATCTGGCCTACCGGTGCCTAGCGGCCCGGTGTACCCGGTGTCGCCCCAGTGGCTATCTCGCGCCGGCGTCGGCTCTTGCCGGGGGGACGGCGTTGCCCTCGACCGCCTTGCAGAGCTGCAGCAGGTCCTTGTCCGAGGCGAACTGGGACCAGAGGATCGGGTCGCCCTTCTTGAGGCTGACGAGGACCTTCTGGCCGACGACGTGGCTGTAGTTCTCGGGCAGGATGATGCTGGGCGTCACGAACTGGCTCGGCATCGGCCGCTGCGCGATCATGTCCGTTTCGAGGGTCTGCCCCACGGCGATGTCCTGGGCCGCGACCACGACCGGAACGAGGTCCCAACCCCTCACCGCGCGTCGGTGGCCACTGGAGTAGCCTAGGTAGGCAGCCAAGAGGCCAACGACGACCACGATCACCACCGGCGTTGCTTTCATCCTTCGTGCCTCCTCGCTCACCTGTGACCCGTCTACCCGCGGAAGCGCCTCCTCTTACCGCCGGCCCGTGTGGCCGTAGCCGCCGTCGCCGCGGGCGCTCTCGGAGAGGCCGTCGACGAGTTCGAACTCGGCGCGCGCGACGGGCGCGACGACCAGCTGCGCGATGCGATCCCCGCGCTTCAGTGCGACCGGGTCGCGGCCCCAGTTGACGAGCAGGACCGACAGCTCTCCACGGTAATCGGAGTCGATCGTGCCCGGGGCGTTCGGCAACCCCAGGCCCGCGCGCAATGCGAGGCCGCTGCGCGCGCGCACCTGCCCCTCGTAGCCCTCGGGGATCTCGATGGCGAGCCCCGTCGGCACCGGGACGCGTTCCCCGGGCGCGATGACGACGTCGACGTCGGAGCGGAGATCCGCTCCGGCGGCGCCAGCGGTGTGGTAGGCGGGCAGTGGCAACGGTTCGCCACGCCCGCCCACGCGCCGGACTTTGACCCGCGCCCCCAACCGCTAGGCCTTGGACTTCTCGCCTTCCCCGCCCGCGGCCGCCAGGGCCTCCTTGCGGGAGAGCCGGATCTTGCCCTGCCGGTCGACCGAGAGGACCTTGACGAGCACCTCGTCGCCCTCGTGCAGGACGTCGGTGACCGCCTTGACCCGCTTGTCGGACAGCTCGGAGATGTGGATCAGGCCGTCGGTGCCCGGGAAGATCTCGACGAAGGCGCCGAACTCGACGATCTTGCGGACCGTCCCGAGGTACGTCTTCCCGATCTCCGCCTCCTGGGTGAGGTTGCGGACCATCTTGATCGCCTGCTCGACCTGCGCTTGGTCCGAGGACGCGATCGCCACGCTGCCGTCGTCCTCGATGTTGATCGAGCAGCCGGTCCGGGCGATGATGTCCTTGATCACCTTGCCGCCGGGTCCGATGACGTCCTTGATCCGCTCGGGCCGAATTCGGATGGTGGTGATGCGGGGCGCGTACTTGCTCACGTCGGCGCGCGGCCCGGACAGCGCGGCCAGCATCTTCTCGAGGATGTGGAGCCGCCCGACCCTCGCCTGCTCCAGCGCGCGGCCGAGGATCGCCTGGTCGACGCCCGCGATCTTGATGTCCATCTGGATCGACGTGATGCCGGCCTTGGTGCCGCACACCTTGAAGTCCATGTCGCCCAGGTGATCCTCGTCGCCGAGGATGTCGGACAGGATGGCGATCTTGTCGCCCTCCTTGATGAGCCCCATCGCGATGCCGGCAACCGGCGAGGTGATCGGCACGCCGGCGTCCATCAGCGAGAGGCAGCCGCCGCAGACCGAGGCCATCGACGACGAGCCGTTGGACTCGAGGATGTCGGACACGATCCGGATCGTGTAGGGGAACTTGTCCTCGGCGGGCAGAACCTGCTTGAGCGCCCGCTCCGCCAGCGCGCCATGGCCAATCTCGCGCCGCCCGGCCGACCGGAGGAACTTCACCTCGCCGACCGAGAACGGCGGGAAGTTGTAGTGGAGCATGAACTTCTTGAAGCTTTGGCCGGTGAGCTGTTCGATGCGCTGCTCGTCGTCGGCGGTACCGAGCGTCGTCACGACCAGCGCCTGCGTCTCGCCGCGGGTGAAGATGGCCGAGCCGTGGGTGCGCGGCAGCGCACCGACCTCGCAGGTGATCTGCCGGACCTCGTCGTGCTTGCGCCCCGCGATGCGGCGGCCCTCGCTGACGATCATGCCGCGCATGTACTCGTACTTGAGGTCCTCGAGGATCGCCTTGACCTCCTTCTCGCGGCCGACCGCGGCCTCGCCCAGCCCGGCGATCACGTTCTTCTTGACCTCGGAGAGCGCGGCGTAGCGCGGCAGCTTCTCCCCGATCGCGTAGGCGGCGGCGATCGGCTTCCACGCCAGCTCGCGCACCTTGGCCCGGAACTCGGCGTCCTGCTTGGGCCCCTCGAAGGCGCGCTTCTTCGTGAAGCCGAGCTCCTGCCGCAGCCGCTCCTGCGCCTCGACGACCGGAAGCGCGGCCCGGTGGCCGAAGAGCAGCGCCTCGACCATGACGGCCTCGGGCACCTCCTTGGCACCGCCCTCGACCATCACGATGGCGTCGCGAGAGGCGGCGAGGACGATGTCGAGATCGCACTCGGCGCGCTCGGCGAGCGTCGGGTTCGCGATGAACTGGCCGGCCTTGCGACCGACGCGGATGCCGCAGAGCGGGCCGCCCCACGGGATGTCGGAGAGCGTCAGCGCGACGGAGGCGCCGGTGAGCGCCAGAACGTCGGCCTCGTTCTGCTGATCCATCGAGACGACGGTCGCGATGACCTGCGTCTCGTTGCCGTAGCCCTCCGGGAAGAGCGGACGGCAGGAACGGTCGACGAGCCGCGAGGTGAGCGTCTCCTTCTCGGTGGGCCGCCCCTCGCGCTTGAAGTAGCCGCCGGGGATTCGCCCGGCCGCATACATCTTCTCCTGGTAGTCGACGGTGAGGGGGAAGAAGTCGATCCCTTCCTTCTTCTCGTGCGCGCTGCACGCGGTCACGAGCACGATCGTGTCACCGTAGCGGATCCACGCCGAGCCGTCCGCCTGCTTCGCGACCTTGCCGGTCTCGATGACGAGATCGCGGTCGCCGACCTTGATGGCCAATGTCTTCGGGTTCATTCGGTTTGCCTTCTTCTGATCCGTGGCCGCGGCGCCCATTGGCGCCGCAGGCCGGATCGGTGTGGAGGGGCACGCTCGGAGGTCGCGCGCCGGAAGGCTCTTGATCTCTGGTCTCGGTGGCCTCTCGTCGAGAGGCCATCGGGATCGGAAACCAAAAACCTCCCGCCGGCCGCCTCGCCCGCCGTGCGGGCGCCTCTTATTGTATTCGGCCCGACGTTCGCCGCGGGACGACGCGGCGGATCGGGCCCCTTCGGGCAACCGCTACTTGCGGATGCCCAATTCCTCGATCAGCTTCTTGTATCGGGTGGCGTCCTTCAAGCGGAGGTAGTCCAGCAACCGGCGCCGCTGCCCGACCAGCTTGAGCAGCCCGCGCCGCGAGGCGTGGTCCTTGCCATGGCCCTTGAAGTGCTCGGTGAGGTAGCCGATCCGCTCGGTGAGGAGCGCGATCTGCACCTCGGGCGAGCCGGTGTCCTTGCCATGGACCTGGTACTTCCCGATGACTTCCGCCTTCCGCTCTTGCAGCAACGCCATTCCAGACTCCGATCGCCCCCCGAGCCAGACCGCGCTCGAGGGCACCCTCATATAGCCGGGATGCCGCGCCAAGTCAAACCAGGACAACCATGCCGCCAGGCCGCCGCACGGCACGCCGCTCTTCCGCTAGCCGCCCGGCGGACGCATCACGAGGTAAAGATTGCCGTCGTCGGCGGTGACGAGGATGGCGGCGCCGCCGTTCCCGGTGACGTCGGCGATCACGGGCTGCGACAGGCTGCTCTCCAGATTCAGGGCGAAATCGACGCTGCCGTCCAGATGGAGCGCGTACAGCCAGCCATCCCCGCCGGTCACCACGAACTCGGGAACGCCCGTGCCCTGAATGTCGGCGACGGCCGGGGCCCCCTTCGGGACGTTCACGTAGAGCGAGAAGGGGACCGTTCGTCCGGCCGAGAGCCCCTCTTGCCAGAGGATCGCGCCGGTGAGGCCGCTGCGGGCGACGAGGTCGTCCACGTCGTTCCAGTAGACCGCGTCGGGCACGCCGTTGCCGTCCACGTCGACCAGCGCGGGCTCGCCGTTGTCCATCGCGTCGAACTGCCAGAGCGCCGTCCCCGTGCCCGAGCCCGTCACCTCCGCCGCCGACGCATCGAAGTAGCCGAAGGCCGCCTGCCCGGGCGTCGCCCCGATGGCGTAGACGACGTGGCCGCCGCCCGGCGCGGTCGCGACCTCGGGATTCGCGGTGATGCCGGTGCAGGTCTGAGGCCAGAGCGCGCTCACGTCGAACAGCGAGTGGCCGTCGACGCCACTGTAGATCCGGCAGTCGAAGTTGCAGTCCAGGCTGCCCGCGCAGTTCAGCTCGTCGTCCACGCCGCCGTCGTGGTCGATGACCGCGCCGCTCGCCACGACCGAGTCGACGAAGCCGCCGCTCTGTTGCCACAACATCGCGCCGTCGGTGGCCCGGAGGGCCTCCATGGCGTTCGGCGTCCGGGCCGGCGCGTCCTCGGTCTCGAAGACGAATCCCAACTCGCCGGCTGGACCGAAGTGCCCCACCTCGGCCGCCGAGGCGGCCGCCGTCGGATCGAGCGGCACCGACCAGAGCGGCGCAGTTGCATCCTCTTCAAGCAGTTCGACCGCGTTGACGCCCGGCAGTTGCTCCTGGACGAGAATTTGCGTCCCACCGTCGCCGTGGACGTCGGCGAGCGCGGAGAGCGTCTGGTGGAAGGGCAGCACGGCTCGCTGGATCAGAGCCCCGCCGCCCGGCGGCGGGAGGGCGAGGACGTGGGTGTCACCCACGGCGTCCCGGACGAAGATCTCCGGCGTCCCTCCGTTGGCCTTCACGACCGGCTCGCGCGCGCCGAGTCCGCCGTATCCACCGCCCCGCACGGTCTCCAGCGTCACGAGCGCGCCGCCGTCGAGTCCCACCGTCTCGACGCCGTTGACGCCCGAGGACAGCAGCGCGCCCGCCGTCGGCGCTGGGAATCCGCCGACGGTTTCGTCCGGTGCAAGCGACCCGGCCGCGGCCCGCGCACCCGTCGCCGCGTCGATCAGGACCAGCGTGTCGGGTCGGCTGCCGGCCGGAGCAGATGTGCTCGAAGCCGTGAAGAACACGCCGGTCCGGCCACCTGCGTACGGCAACGTCGCGAGTCCCGGGCCGACGGAGCCCACACTGCTCCCCGTGTAGGCGTAGTGGTCGTCCGTCAGCGGCTGCTGGTAGCCGCGGTAGACGGGAGCCAGGGCGGGCGCGGCCCAGAGGGTCGCGAGAGTCCCG
>DAIDIT010000026.1 GCA_027451705.1 Pseudomonadota bacterium | reverse complement strand
CGTCCGCGGCAAGCCCGTCGGCGAGGCGATCAACCTCCTCCGTTTCACCTCGAAGGCGGCGGCCCGGCCCGTCCGGAAGCTCCTGGGCTCGGCGGTCGCCAACGCCGTGCAGAAGGGCGACGACGTGGACGTGGACCTGCTCTACGTCCAGACCATCACGGTCGACCAGGGCCGGACGCTGCGCCGGTTCATGCCGCGGGCGCAGGGGCGCGCGACCCGGATCAACAAGAAGACCAGCCACGTCGAAGTGAAACTCTCGGACAAGCGGCGCTAGGAGGCGAACTTGGGTCAGAAGGTACATCCCACCGGATTGCGTCTCGGCATCATCAAGAGCTGGGACTCCAAGTGGTACGAGGAGAAGAACTACGCCCGGTGGCTCCACGAGGACATCCGGCTCCGCGAGTACGTCAAGGAGAAGCTCGGCCACGCCGGCATCTCCAAGATCGAGATCGAGCGCGCGGCCAACCGGGTCAAGATCAACGTCCACACCGCGCGGCCGGGCATCGTCATCGGCAAGCGGGGCGCGGGCATCGAGACCATCAAGAAGGACCTCCAGCGCTTCACCCAGAACGAGGTCTACCTGAACATCGTCGAGGTCCGGAAGGCCGAGACGGACGCGCAGCTCGTCGCGGAGAACATCGCGACGCAGCTCGAGCGCCGCATCGCCTTCCGGCGCGCGATGAAGAAGGCCGTGACGACCGCGCTGAAGTTCGGCGCCAAGGGCATCCGCGTCGCCTGCTCGGGCCGGCTCGGCGGCGCGGAGATGGCGCGCTACGAGTGGTACCGCGAAGGCCGCGTCCCGCTCCACACGCTCCGCGCGGACATCGACTTCGGGTTTGCCGAGGCGCGGACGACCTACGGCAAGATCGGTTGCAAGGTCTGGATCTTCCGCGGCGAGGTACTTCCCCGCGGCGCGGTCGGAAAGTAGGCGAGGGAAACCATGCTGCAACCGGCGAGAACGAAGTGGCGCAAGCAGCAGAAGGGGCGCATGCGCGGTAAGGCCTACCGCGGCAGCGATCTGGCCTTCGGCGACTACGGCCTCAAGGCCATGGAGTGCGGCCGTCTGACCTCGCGGCAGATCGAGGCCGGCCGAATCGCGATGACCCGTTGCATCAAGCGCGGCGGCAAAGTCTGGATCCGGATTTTCCCCGACAAGCCGATCACGAAGAAGCCGGCCGAGACTCGAATGGGGCACGGCAAGGGCAACGTCGAGGACTGGGTGGCCGTCATCAAGCCGGGGCGGGTCCTCTACGAGATGGAGGGCGTGACCGACGCGGTCGCGCGCCAGGCCCTGCGGCTGGCGGCGTTCAAGATGCCGATCGCCACCGAGATCGTCCACCGCTCGCAGCAGGCGCTCTAGGAGGAACGGACCATGGCGACGGGCAACGAGCTGCGGCAGATGACGGGCGAGGAGCTGACGAGGATGTCGGGCGAGCTGCGCAACACGCTCGTCAACCTCCGCCTCAAGCACCGGACCGGCCACCTCGAGAACAGCGCAGAGATCTCCAAGTCGCGCCGGGAGCTGGCGCGGGTGATGACGCTGATCCGGGAGACGGAGCTGGGCATCGGCCGCGAGGTGAAGGCGGCGGCCGCGCCGGCGGCGCAGTCCTCGGAGGAGAAGGCGCCGGCGAAGGCGGCCAAGAAGGCCAAGGGCGGCACGGCGGCTCGCAAGCCCAAGAAGGGCACGGAGAAGTAGGCGATGGGAGAGTCGATGGCAAACGAGACGAACACGCCGGCGGCCGGCTCCGGGCGAGGCATGCCGAAGACCCGGGTCGGCGTCGTGACGAGCAACAAGATGCAGAAGACGGTCGTCGTCCGCGTGGAGCGGCGGTTCAAGCACGCCCGCTACGGCAAGTACCTGGTTCGCCACGTGAACTACAAGGCGCACGACGAGACGAACCACTGCAAGGTGGGCGATCGCGTCCGGATCGCGGAGACCCGGCCGCTGTCGAAGGACAAGCGCTGGCGGGTGGTCGAGACCCTCGCCGAGGCCGAGAGCGTCTAGGCGCCGAAGGAGTACTGCCGTGATCCAGCAACAGACCATTCTCGACGTCGCCGACAACTCGGGTGCCAAGAGCGTCATGTGCATCAAGGTCCTGGGCGGCACGCGGCGCAAGTACGCCTCGCTCGGTGACGTCATCGTGGTTTCGGTCAAGGAGGCCCTGCCGACCGCGAAGGTCAAGAAGGGCGAGGTGGCTAAGGCCGTCATCGTCCGGACCGCGCGCGAGGTGAGCCGTCCCGACGGGAGCTACATCAAGTTCGACGGGAACTCGGCCGTCCTCATCAACAAGGACCTCGAGCCCATCGGCACCCGCATCTTCGGACCCGTGGCGCGCGAGCTGCGTGCCCGGAAATTCATGAAGATCATCTCGCTCGCGCCGGAGGTGCTCTGATGGCCGCGCACGTTCGCAAGAACGACATCGTGCAGGTGATGGTCGGCAGGGAACGCGGAAAGACCGGCCGCGTCCTCGAGGTGCTCCCGGAGAGCGGCAGGGCGCGCGTCGAGAAGCTGATGATCATCAAGCGCCACATCAAGCGCGGCCGGAGCCAGAAGGCGCCGCAGGGCGGGATCATCGACGAGGTCGGGACGATCGCGCTCCCGAACCTCATGCTGGTCTGCCCGAAGTGCAAGAAGCCGTCGAGGACGGGGCGCAAGGAGCGCGCCGATGGCCGGCGCGTTCGGTTCTGCAAGCGCTGCCACGAGGTGATTGACTGACGACCCGGCGGGGCGAAGCTCGCTCCGCCGTCGGGAGCTGCCATGGCAAAGGCGAACGACAAGAAGGCGCAGAAGGGCGGAAAGCCGGAGGGGCTTCCCCTCGCCGAGGTGGCGAAGGCCCGCGGTGAAAAGCCGGCCCGCCTCGGCGACCGGTACGCCCGCGAGGTCATCCCGGCCCTCATGAAGGAGTTCGGCTACCGGAACGCCATGCAGGTCCCCAAGCTCCACAAGATCGTCGTGAACATGGGGATGGGAGAGGCGATCCACAACAACAAGCTGATGGAGCTCGCCCAGACGCAGCTCGCCGCCATCACCGGCCAGCGCCCGGTCGTGACGAAGGCGCGCAAGTCCATCGCGAACTTCAAGCTCCGCGAGGGTCAGTCGATCGGCTGCATGGCCACGCTGCGGCGCGACCGCATGTACGAGTTCTTCGACCGGCTCGTCAGCGTGGCGCTGCCGCGGGTGCGCGACTTCAAGGGCGTGAGCGCCAAGGCCTTCGACGGCCGCGGCAACTACACGCTGGGGCTGCGCGAGCAGATCATCTTCCCCGAGATCAACTACGACGAGGTCGAGAAGATCAAGGGAATGAACATCACCATCGTCACCACCGCCCGGAGCGACGAGGAGGGCCGCGCCCTCCTCCGCCACCTCGGGATGCCCTTCAGGAGCTAGGAGGAACTCGTGGCCAAGCTGTCGAAGATCGCCCAAGCCAAGCGGAAGCCGAAGTTCTCGGTCCGTAAATACAACCGCTGCCCGCTCTGCGGCCGGCCGCGCGCATTCCTGCGGAAGTTCCAGATGTGCCGCATCTGCTTCAGGAACCGGGCGCTCCGCGGCGAGGTGACGGGCGTCATCAAGTCGAGCTGGTAGCAGAGGAGACCGCCATGAGCATGACCGATCCCATCGCCGACATGTTGACCCGGATCCGCAACGCCTCTTCCGCGGGCCACGACCGGGTGGTCGTCCCCGGAAGCACGCTGAAGACCCGGATCGCCCAGGTCCTCAAGGCGGAGGGCTTCATCAAGGATTTCGTCCAGCACAAGGACGACAAGCAGGGCAGCCTGACGATCGTCCTCCGGTACGGAACGGACCGCGAGCCCGCGATCACGGGAGTCCGCCGCTGGAGCCGGCCCGGCCTCCGGCGCTATTCGTCGAAGCGGTCGATCCCGACGGTGCTCAACGGGCTCGGTATCTCGATCCTCTCGACGTCGCAGGGCGTCATGGTCGATCGGGAGGCCCGCGCGAAGGGCGTGGGCGGCGAAGTCCTCTGCACGGTCTGGTAGTCTCGGCGAGCCACGAGGTCATCCATGTCCCGAATCGGAAAGCAACCCATCGCCATCCCCGACAAAGTCAAGGTCGTCGTCGACGGCGCCCTGGTCCAGATCGAAGGTCCGAAGGGCAAGGCGTCCCTCCGCGTCGACGGGCCGATGACGGTCGCGGTCGTGGACAAGAAGCTGACCGTGACCCGGCAGGGCGACGCGCGCGAGATGCGGTCGCTGCACGGGTTGACCCGGTCCCTCCTCGGAAACATGCTGCGAGGGGTGACCGAAGGCTACGAGCGCGTGCTCGAGATCAGCGGCGTCGGCTTCAAGGCGGAGGTCAAGGGGCGCGACGTGAACTTCTCGATCGGCTTCTCGCACCCGGTGGTCTTCCCGCTGCCTCCGGGCGTGAACGCCGAGTGGCGCGAGCTGAAGGTCGCGGACAAGCAGGGCGAGGTCGTGCTCCGCAGCCACGATCGCGACCTCCTGGGCCGGACCGCGGCGAAAGTGAGAGCGCTGCGGCCCGCGGAACCTTACAAGGGCAAGGGCATCAAGTACGCGGAGGAGACGATCCGCCGCAAGGTTGGCAAGACCGGGGCCGCCTGAGCGGCCTTTCGAGCGAGGAGCACGAGGATGATCGCGAACGTCAAGGGAGAGCGGCGGCTGCGGCGCAAGACCAGCATCCGCCTGACGGTGAAGGGAACGGCCGCGCGCCCGCGGCTCTCCGTCTACCGCTCACTCAAGCACATCTATGCGCAGGTCATCGACGACGCGCGTGGCGAGACGCTGGCCTACGCATCGAGCCTCGCCGGCAAGGGTGAGGGCGCTCCGGCCGGCGGGGGCAAGAAGGCGAAGGCGAAGGACGTCGGCGCCCGGCTGGCCAAGCAGTGCCTCGCGAAGTCGATCGACAAGGTCGTCTTCGACCGCAACGGCTTCGACTACCACGGCCGCGTGGCGGCCGTCGCAGAGGGGGCCCGCGAAGCGGGCCTGAAATTCTAAATGGCCCCGGGCCGCCAGGAGTCGTCGCACATGACGAGCAACCCCAACGAGTACGAGCTGACCGACCGCGTCGTCCACATCAACCGCGTCGCGAAGGTGGTCAATGGCGGCCGCCGGTTCAGCTTCTCGGCGCTGGTCGTCGTCGGGGACGGCAACGGAAAGGTCGGCGTCGGCCTCGGCAAGGCCAACGAGGTCCCGGAGGCGATCCGCAAGGGCGGCGAGCAGGCGAAGAAGCACCTCTTCGAGGTTCCGCTCTCGGGATCCACGATCCCGCACGAGGTCAAGGGGCACTTCGGCGCGGGGCACGTGCTCCTCAAGCCGGCAGGCGAGGGCACCGGCGTCATCGCCGGCGGCGCGGTCCGGGCGGTCCTCGAGGCGGTCGGAATCCGCAACATCCTGACCAAATCGCAGGGATCCCGGAACCCCCACAACGTGATCCGGGCGACGATCGACGGGCTGCAGCAGATCCGCAGCCCCGAGCAGCACGCCCGGGCCCGTGGCAAGGACGTGGCGGAGATTCTTCCGTCCCGCGCCAACTGAGCGGCGCAAGGAGGTACGGCGATGTCGGCATTGAAGGTCACACTGGTGCGGAGCTGGGCGGGTCGGCCCGATCGCCAGCGCGAGACGTTGAAGGGCCTCGGTCTCTACAGGATTGACGACGAACGGATTCTCCCCGACACGCCGGCCGTCCTGGGCATGGTGCGCAAGGTCCAGCACCTCGTCGCCTGGGAGCGCGTCGAGGTGATTCACCAGACGAAGGCCCGAACGGCGAGGAAGCCCTCGGCCGCCGCGGCGCCCAAAGGAGCATAGCCGATGAACCTCTCCAACCTTTCCGCGCCCCGCGGGTCCTCCCGAGGGCGCAAGCGCGTCGGCCGCGGGCAGGGCTCAGGCCTGGGCAAGACCGCCGGCCGCGGCGGCAAGGGCCAGAAGGCCCGGACGGGCAACATGCACTTCGAGGGCTTCGAAGGCGGGCAGATGCCGCTGCAGCGCCGGCTGCCGAAGTTCGGCTTCAAGAACCCCTTCCGGAAGGAGTTTGCAACGGTCAACGTTGTAGACCTGTCGCGCTTCGACGCCGGATCGGTGGTCGACCCGGAGAACCTCAAGAAGGTGGGACTGGTGCGCAAGACGTTGGACGGAATCAAGATCCTCGGGGATGGCGAGCTGGACCGGGCGCTCACGGTTCGGGCCCACCGCTTCAGCCAGGCCGCGAAGGAGAAGATCGAGAAGGCCGGGGGCAAGGCGGAGGTCATCTGAGTTGGCGGCCTTTGCCAACGTCTTCAAGATCCAGGAGCTGCGGCGGCGGTTGCTCTTCACCGTCGGCATGCTGGCGATCTACCGCATCGGGATCTTCGTCACGACCCCCGGGGTGAACCGGGAGGCCATGCAGGAGTTGATGAAGTCCGGCGGCCTCTTCGGCATGTTCAACCTCTTCTCGGGCGGCGCGCTCGAACAGTTCTCGATCTTCGCGCTCGGGATCATGCCGTACATCTCGGCGTCGATCATCCTGCAACTTCTGACGGTCGTCGTCCCGTCGCTCGAGAAGCTCCAGAAGGAGGGCGAGGCCGGCCGCCAGAAGATCAACCAGTACACCCGCTACGGCAACATCGCGCTTTCGATCGCCCAGGGCTATGGCATCGCGCGCTTCCTCGAGAATCCGGAGAACGCCCGCAAGGCCGCCGGGGTCGCGCTGCAGATCGTCAACCACCCCGGCCTCTCGTTCGAAGTGCTGACCGTCCTGACGCTCACGGCGGGCTCGACCTTCGTGATGTGGCTCGGCGAGCAGATCACCGAGCGGGGCATCGGCAACGGCATCTCGCTCCTGATCTTCGCGGGCATCGTCGCGCGCATCCCCAGCGCGATCGCGTCGACCGTCGCCCTCTACCAGAACAACCAGATTGACGAGTTCAAGCTCGTGATCCTGGGTGTGGTGATGCTGGCGGTGGTGGCCGCGGTCGTCTTCGCGGAGACCGGCTACCGGCGGGTGCCGGTCCAGTACGCGAAGAGGGTGGAGGGGCAGAAGATGTACGGAGGGCAGTCGACCCACCTGCCGCTCAAGTTCAACACCTCGGGCGTCATGCCTCCGATCTTCGCCTCGTCGATCCTGCTTTTCCCGACGACCCTCGCGAGCTGGTTCCCCATCATGGGCTCGTTCGCACAGCACATGAACCGGGGCGACTGGATGTACAACTCGCTCTACGTCGCCGGGACCATCTTCTTCACGTTCTTCTACACGGCCGTGACCTTCAACCCGGTCGACGTCGCCGACAACATGAAGAAGAACGGCGGTTACATCCCGGGCATCCGTCCAGGCAAGAAGACGGCGGAGTACATCGACCGCGTCCTCTCCCGGATCACGTTCGGCGCCGCCATCTACCTCTCCGCGGTCTGCGTCCTCCCGAATCTCTTGCAGAGCCAGTACGGCATCACGAGCTTCCGGTTCGGCGGGACGGCGCTCCTCATCGTGGTGGGCGTGGCCCTCGACACCGTGCAGCAGATCGAAGCGCACCTCATCACGCGGCACTACGAAGGCTTCATCACCCGGCGTGGGCCGCGGATCCGGCGGCGCGCAGAAGCCGCATAGCCCGTCGGGAGACGCATGAACCTCGTCCTGCTGGGACCGCCCGGGGCCGGAAAGGGAACCCAGGCGAAGCGGCTCGTCGAGCGCTTTGGCCTGGCGCACGTCTCGACCGGCGACATCCTGCGCGCCGCCATCCAGTCCGGATCCGCCCTGGGGCTCGAGGCCAAAAGCTACATGGACAGGGGCGCGCTGGTCCCAGACGACCTCGTCGTCGGCATCATCCGCGACCGGATCCGCGCCGACGATTGCCGCGGCGGCTTCGTGCTGGACGGATTCCCCCGCACCGTGCCGCAGGCCGAGGCGCTCGAGCGGATGCTCGCCTCCGCCGGAACGCGTCTCGACGCCGCGGTCGCGTTCGACGTCTCGGACCAGGTCGTGATCGACCGCAACACGCAGCGGCGGAGCTGCCCGACGTGCGGCGCGACGTACCACCTCGTCAATGCGCCTCCGAAGCGCGACGGAGTCTGCGACCGCGACGGTACGCCGCTCGTGCAGCGGCCCGACGATCGGCCGGAGCAGATCCGGCAGCGCATGGCGGAGTATCGGGCCAAGACGGCGCCGCTGAAGGAATTCTACAGAGGCCACGGAATCCTCCGCGAGGTGGACGGCAGCCCTGCGCCGGACGAGGTCGGTCGACTCCTCGTGGAGCTCCTGTCCCGATGAGCCGCGGCTCGCCACAGCTCAAGA
Organism: Pseudomonadota bacterium; assembly: GCA_027451705.1. Classification (GTDB taxonomy): domain Bacteria; phylum Myxococcota; class Myxococcia; order Myxococcales; family JAKAPL01; genus JAKAPL01. The sequence goes on along the minus strand of DAIDIT010000026.1, from coordinate 4,030 downwards.
GCTCGGCGGATCTCACCGTCATGCGGCGGGCGGGCCGGATCGTCTGGGAGATCCTCCAGGAGATGGCGGCCGCGGCACGGCCGGGTTCCACCACGGGGCAGATCGACCGTCTGGCCGAGCGGCTCATCGCCGAGAAGGGGGCCGAGCCGGCGTTCAAGGGGTACCGCGGCTTTCCAGGTTGCGTGTGCATCTCCCTCAACGATGAGGTCGTTCACGGGATCCCGAGCGACAAGCGGGTCATCCGCGAGGGCGACCTCGTCTCCCTCGACTTCGGCGTCGTCGTCGACGGCTTCTTCGCCGATTCGGCACTCACCGTGCCCGTGGGTGTGGTCTCCGAGGAGGCGCGGCGCCTGATCGATGTGACCAGGGCCTCGATGCACGCCGGCATTGCCGCCATGCGCCCCGGAAACCGCCTCCACGACATCGGGCACGCAGTCCAGCAGTACGTGGAGGGGCATGGCTTCTCGGTCGTACGCGACTTCGTCGGGCACGGCATCGGCCGGCAGCTCCACGAGGAGCCGCAGCTCCCGAACTACGGACAGCCCGGAACCGGCCTCCGGCTCAAGGCGGGGATGGTCCTCGCCATCGAGCCGATGGTCAACGCCGGCACGCCCGAGGTCGAGATCCTCTCGGACGGCTGGACGGCCGTGACGCTGGATCGGCGACTGTCCGCCCACTTCGAGCACACGGTGGCGATCGGCGAGGGCGGCCCCGACATCCTGACGCTGCCGGAGGGCGTTCCCGCGGGTCGGGAAGGCCAGTTGGACCTGGCGGTGATCCCCAAAACGGCGTGAGGGCGGCGTTGCGCTTGCAACCCAGGCCGCGGCGTGCTAGATGGCTGCGCTTCCCAGTCACGCTGCGAAAGGGTCTCCCATGAAGGTCCGGGCTTCGGTGAAGAAGATTTGCGACAAGTGCTCGGTGATCCGGCGCAAGGGAGTCGTGCGGGTCATCTGTTCGGCAAATCCGAGGCACAAGCAGCGACAGGGTTAGTGCACGGGCCGCACGGCGCGGCCCCAAACGAAGGCGAGGAGCAGACGTGGCTCGAATTGCAGGGGTCGATCTTCCGAAAGAGAAGCGGATCGAGGTCAGCCTCCAGTACATCTACGGGATCGGGCGGACGACGGCCAAGCGGCTGCTCGAGAAGGCCCAGGTGAGCCCGGACGTGCGGACCAAGGACCTCACCGAGGACGACATCCGGAAGATCCGCGAGGCGATGGAGGCCGGGCTCGACGACCAGGGCGCCCTGAAGGTCGAGGGCGACCTCCGGCGAGAGGTCTCGATGAGCATCAAGCGCCTCATGGACCTCGGCTGCTACCGTGGCCTCCGGCACCGCAAGGGGCTGCCCGTGCGCGGCCAGCGCACCCACACCAACGCCCGCACCCGCAAGGGGCCGAAGCGGGGCATCGTCCGCAGGCCGGCCGCCGCGGCGCCGGCGGGAAAGTGAGGAGCTGAGCGATGGCCGACGAGAAGATCGAGAAGCCGGCGGAGCCGACCGCCGAGGAAGCCGCGGCGCCCGCTGGAGAAGAGGCCGGGAAGAAGAAGAAGAAGGTCCGCAAGAGCGTCCTCAACGGCATCGTGCACGTGCGCGCGACGTTCAACAACACGCTGATCACCATCACGGACGTGGGCGGCAACGTGCTGGCGTGGTCGAGCGCCGGCTCGCGCGGCTTCAAGGGCAGCCGCAAGAGCACCCCGTTCGCGGCCCAGGTCGCGGCCGGTGACGCCGCCGCGAAGGCGATGGGACACGGCCTCAAGAGCGTGACCATCCGCGTCGATGGTCCGGGCGCGGGCCGCGAGTCCGCGCTGCGGGCGATCGCTTCCTCCGGCCTCAAGGTCTCGGAGATCCGCGACGTCACCCCGATCCCCCACAACGGCTGCCGCCCGCCCAAGCGCCGGCGCGTCTGAGCCCAGGAGAACCCTTTGGCACGCTACATCGATTCCGTCTGCCGCATCTGCCGCCGCGAAAACCTCAAGATGTACCTGAAGGGCGAGCGGTGCTACACCGACAAGTGCGCCATCGAGCGCCGTCCCTACCCGCCGGGCCAGCACGGCCAGGGCCGGGCCAAGTTCTCGGAATACGGAGTCCAGCTCCGCGAGAAGCAGAAGGTCAAGCGGATGTACGGACTGCTCGAGAGCCAGTTCCGGACCTACTACCACCGCGCGTCGGCCCAGAAGGGCAAGACCGGCGAGAACCTGCTCCAGGCGCTCGAGTTGCGGCTCGACAACGTGGTCTTCCGGCTCGGCTTCTCGGATACCCGCAACGAGGCGCGGCAGCTCGTCCGCCACGGCCACGTCCTGGTCAACGGCAGGCGGGTCAACATTCCGTCCTTCGCCGTTCGCCCGGGCATCACGATCGAGATCCGCGAGAAGAGCCGCAAGATCGTGCGGATCAGCGAGTCGCTCGAGGCCGTCGACCGGCGCGGCGTGCCGCCCTGGCTGGAGCTGGACAAGAAGGCGTTCAAGGGCGTCGTCAAGGCGCAGCCGGCCCGCGAGGATCTGACGATGCCGATCCAGGAGCAACTGATCGTCGAGCTGTATTCGAAGTAGCAACCGTGCGGCGGCGCGGCCTTGGGGCCGGCGTCGACCGCGGATGCCCGAAGCTGGAGTGGTGCGCGGGTCCCGGGAATGGGCCCAGGTCCCTGCGCGTGGATCCGGGTCGGGCGCAATCGGAGGTCACCCATGGCAGACGCAACGGCGGCAAAGAACTGGCGCGACCTGATCAAGCCCCGCGGGCTCCACGTCGATCAGGATTCGCTCACCGACAAGTACGGCAAGTTCGTGGCGGAACCGCTCGAGCGCGGCTTCGGCATCACGCTCGGCAACTCCCTGCGGCGCGTGCTGCTCTCCTCGCTCCAGGGCGCGGCCATCACCGCGGTCAAGATCGAGGGCGTCGACCACGAGTTCACGACCATCCCCGAGGTGGCCGAGGACGTGACCGACATCGTCCTCAACCTCAAGGAGGTCCTGCTCCGGCTCCACACCAACGAGCCGAAGACCCTCCGGATCGAGGCGGTCGGCCCGCGCGAGATCAAGGCCGGCGACATCCTGGTCGACGAGCAGGTCGAGGTGCTCAACCCCGGCCACCACATCTGCACCCTGAGCGAGGGCGGCAAGCTCAACCTCGAGCTCTCGGCCCGGCGCGGCCGCGGCTACGTCCCCGCCGAGAAGAACAAGATCCCCGGTGCCCCCATCGGCACGATCCCGATCGACGCGCTCTTCTCGCCGGTCCGCAAGGTCAACTACCAGGTGACCAACGCCCGCGTCGGACAGGTGACCGACTACGACAAGCTCGCCCTCGAGATCTGGACCGACGGCAGCGTCGGCCCGGCCGACGCGCTGGCGTACGCCGCCAAGATCCTCAAGGAGCAGCTCTCGATCTTCGTCAACTTCGACGAGACCGAGGAGCCGCTGCCGGTGTCCTCGCCGGTCCTGGACCAGAAGCTCAACGAGAACCTGTTCCGCTCGGTCGACGAGCTCGAGCTCTCGGTGCGGTCGGCCAACTGCCTGCAGAACGCGCAGATCAAGACGATCGGCGACCTCGTGCAGAAGAGCGAGGCCGAGATGCTCAAGACCAAGAACTTCGGCCGGAAGTCGCTCAAGGAGATCAAGGAGATTCTGGCCGAGATGGGCCTCTCCCTGGGAATGAAGCTCGAGGGCTGGCCGCCGAAGCCTGGCGCCGCGCCCGAGGCCTGAAACGCCGCCCGTTAGGGGCCCGCAGGAGGAGACGAGATGCGCCACATGAAAGCCGGCCGCCGGCTCGGTCGCACGACCGCGCACCGCGAGGCCCTGTTGAGCAACCTCGTGACCGCGCTGATCGAGCGCGAGCAGATCCGCACGACCTTGCCCAAGGCCAAGGAGGCCCGCCGCCTCGCCGACAAGATGATCACCTTCGCCAAGAAGAGCGATCTGCACCACCGCCGCCTGGCCGCCCGGACGATCCGGGACCGGGAGGCGCTGCAGAAGCTCTTCGCGACGCTCGGCCCGCGGTTCGCCACCCGCAACGGCGGCTACACCCGCGTGCTGCGGCTCG
>DAIDIT010000025.1 GCA_027451705.1 Pseudomonadota bacterium | reverse complement strand
CACACCCGTTCCCATTCCGAACACGGTAGTTAAGCCCTTCTGCGCCGATGGTACTGCACGGGAAGCCGTGTGGGAGAGTAGGTCGCTGCCGAATTTTCCTCGATCCCGGCTCAGGGGGATGTGTCCGTTGACGCGGTTCAGCTCGCAGTTGAGGGCTGCATCGCCTTTCGGATTCGCCCTACCCGAGGGCGAGCCGTCCGTTCGGTCGCTGCGGTATTAGGGCTTCAGCCCGATGGTCCGGCTGACGGAGTCGCGGTCGACTGGCTTGATTTCGCCTCGGTCGGTGAAGATGGAATGTATGAGGGCCGCCGGGGTAACATCAAACGCGGGGTTGTAGGCACGGGTCTGGGGTGGACATGTCCGACCGTCGCCCCAGGACGTGATTTCCTCCTCGCCGCGCTCCTCTACTGGTATCCCGCTGCCATCCTCCAACGAAAGGTCGAACGTCGAAGCGGGGGCGGCCACGTGGAACGGAAGTCCGTGATGGTGCGCTGCGATCGCGAGCGCGTAGGTCCCTATCTTGTTTGCCGTGTCGCCGTTGGCGGCGATCCTGTCCGCCCCCGTCACCGCAAACTGGATGCGACCGCGGGCCATCAAAGTCGCAGCCGTCGAGTCACAGATGAGCGTGTGCGGGATGCCCCGACGGGACAGTTCCCAAGCGGTGAGGCGGGCCCCTTGTAGGCGCGGGCGCGTTTCGTCGGCAAAGACGTGTATCCTCTTGCCCTGCTGGTGGGCCACGGCAATCACCCCAATTGCCGTGCCGAGCCCCCCGGTGGCGAGAGCTCCGGCATTGCAGTGTGTTAGGATCCCCATGCCGGATTCAATCCGGGCGGCCCCCAATTCTGCAATCCGGCGGTTTCCTGCGACATCTTCGGCGTGCAACTCTCGGGCGAGGTCGAGAAGGGCGTTGGGCTCGGGGTTCGAACGCGCGCGCGCGGCGACTTGGCGGAGCGCCCATGCCAGGTTGACCGCTGTCGGACGGGTGGAAGCAAGGAGCCTCTCGGCCGCGTCGATTCGCGCGGCTGCGTCGGTTCCGGAGCCGCGAGCTGCGAGAACGAGGCCATACGCGGCGGCGAGGCCAATCGCGGGCGCTCCCCTGACGGCCATATCGCGAATCGCCGACGCGACGTCCTCGGGCGCGCGGCAATCGATCCAGCGCTCGGCGTGCGGGAGCTCGCGCTGGTCGAGCAACCGAAGGCGGCCGGAAGCGGCGCTTCCGATCCACTCAAGCGGTGCGAATGTGTCGTCCACGGGCATGGGCTTCGCGGAGCGCGCGGGCTTCGGGCTCCGCCAGAGGCAGAGGTCGGCCGAGCGCGTGGGCCAACCAGAGTACCTGGGCGGCGTGCTCGATTCGCTCGGTGCGGAAGTAGGCTTCGGCGACAGACACTCCCACGGCGATCGTGCCGTGTCGTTCCAGGATGAGCGCGTCGCACCGCTCGATTCGGCCGGCGAGCGAGCGAGCGAGCGCCTCTGTTTGTGGCCGGGCGTAGGGCACGACGTCGATTTGCCCAAGGCTCAGCATGACTTCTGGAAGCACGTCGTTGAGTCGAGGACTTCGCACCAGAGATAGTGCAATGCACATCGGAGGGTGGGCGTGAACGACTGCCTCGACGTCAGGACGACGGTGGAGCACCTCGAGGTGCATCGGCAGCTCGCCCGTTGGCTCTCCCAAGCCACCGATCTTCTGGCCTTTCTCGTCGACGACCACCAGTTCATCGGGCGCTAGGAAGGCTTTGGCAGTGCCGGTCGGGGTCACGAGGATGCGTCCGCCGCCAAGCCGCACCGAGACATTTCCATCGTTCGCCGCAAGAAATCCCTTTTGGTGGAGAAGCTGGCAGAACCGCACCACGTCTTGGCGCAATTCGTCCTCGAGCGGACGGGGCCGAGATGCAATCGCTTGAGCCATGGCCGTGTCTACGAGGTGCCTAAATACATGGCGGATGCAACGAATGCGGCCTGGCGCCGCTGCAATCCGTCCTGCCTGGCTCCCCATTCGATCCTCGCCGCGAACCAAGTTCTCTGGTCGGGCGCAAAGATTCAACCCGTTCTCAGGCTGGACCCCCTGGCAGGTCGTGGGGTTACGTGCGGACGCCAAGAACGACCCGGGAATGCTACCCCACCCTCATCACCACCAACCTCGCCTACGCCGTCGCCCGCAGCTCGGCGCCGATAAGCTCCGGCTCACCCCGCGCGTGCCTATCGAGCGCCCGGGCTTCACAAGCGTGTTTCCGGTGATGATCGGCGATCGTGTTGCGCAACAGGCGGTAGAACCACGCGACCGCGCTCTCGTCGTCGCGGATGGCGCCGGCCTTCTCGACGCTCTTCGCATAGGCGGCCTAGAGGCTCTCCTCCGCGGCAGCATGGTCGCCGAGGCGCGCTTCGACGAAGCGTAGGAACTTCCGGTGCTCTTTCAGTAGGAGCCGCGTGGGCACGTCGTGAGAGGGAGCAGGTCATGAAGCCGGGGCCGCCTTTGGCAGAGTTCCTTCGGCGACCTCCTTTCGCTTCCAGAGGAAGTAGATCGCGGGATAGACGAGCAGTTCCATGAGGAAGCTCGTAACGAGGCCCCCGACCATCGGCGCCGCGATCCGTTTCATGAGATCCGCTCCCGTGCCTGTCGACCACATGATCGGCAGTAGCCCGAGCATGGCCGCGAAGACGGTCATCGCTTTCGGGCGTACGCGCTTGACCGCGCCGTGAATTATGGCCTCGACCAGGTCTTCGCGGGTTCGGAGGAGGCCCTTCTTCTTGAACTCATCATGCGATAGGTCGAGGAACAGGAGCATGAAGACCCCTGTCTCCGCGTCGAGCCCCATGAGCGCGATCATCCCGACCCAGACCGCGATGGAGCTGTTGTAGCCGAGCGCCCAGAGCAACCAGACGGCTCCGACGGCCGAGAACGGGACCGCGAGCATAACAATGCTCGCCTTCACTGCCGAGCGGGTGTTCATGTAGAGCAGCCCGAAGATGAGCACGAGGGTGATCGGCAGGATGAGCTTCAGCCGTTCGCGCACCCGCAGCATGTTCTCGTACTGACCGCTCCAGGTCATCGAGTAGCCGGTGGGGGGCTTCACGGCGGCGGCGACCGCGTTCTTGGCCTGCGTCACGAAGCTGCCGACGTCCACCTTCGATGTGTCGAAGTCGACGTAGACGTATCCCGCGAGCAGGCCGTTCTCGTCGCGGATCATCGAGGGGCCCTGCACGAGCTCGACGTCGGCGATTTCGCTCATCGGGATCTGTCCCTTGCCGCTCGGCAGTGGCAAGAGGACACGCTGGAGCGCCTGCACGTCCTCCCGATATGCGCGGGCGTATCGAACGTTGATCCCGTAGCGCTCGCGCCCTTCGACGGTGGTGCTCTGGTTGTCCCCGCCGACCGCGGTCATCACCATCATGTTCGCGTCGTCGATGCTGAGGCCGTAGCGGGCGAGTTGGTCCCGCTTAAGGACGAAGTCGAGGAAATAGCCATCCGCCACGCGCTCGGCGTAAGCGCTGCGGGTCGCCGGAAGGCTCGCCACCGCTGCCTCCGTCTCCTTCGCGATGCGCTCGATTGTGGCGAGGTCCGAGCCCATGATCTTGATACCCACCGGCGTGCGGATACCCGTCGACAGCATGTCCAGGCGCCCTTTGATCGGCATGGTCCACGCGTTGGACATCCCAGGGAGTTGGAGCGCGGCGTTCATCTGCGCTTCGAGCTCCTCCTGGGTGATGCGGTCGCGCCAGAAGGGGCGGAGCATTCGCTTGAGCCACTCCGGCGCCCACGAGGAATACCAGCGAGGCTTCTCCTGCCACTGGCTCTCGGGCTTGAGCAGGACGGTCGTCTCCATCATCGTGAACGGCGCCGGGTCGGTCGACGTGTTCGCGCGACCGGCCTTGCCGAACACGCGCTCGACATCGGGGAAGGTCATCAGGATCTTGTCCTGGATCTGAAGCGCCTTCTGCGCCTCGGCCACAGACATTCCCGGCTCGACGGCCGATGGCATGTAGAGGATGGTCCCCTCGCGCAGTGGAGGCATGAACTCCGAGCCCAGATGGAGGTAGACTGGGACCGCGGTGAGCACGATCAGAATCGCGGCGGCGATGGTGGCCTTCGCGTGGCGCACCACGAACCGGCATGGCTTCTCGTAGAGGCGATGGAGGAGCCTGCTGATCGGATGGCGCTCCTCGGAGTAGTAGGTCCCCACCAGCGTCTTCGTGGCCAGCCAGGCGAGCCACCTCGGCCGGAACTTGAACGGCTCGATGCGCGCGAAGAGCATGCGCAGCGCCGGATCGAGGGTCACGGCGAGGACGGCGGCGATCGCCATCGCGAAGTTCTTGGAGAAGGCGAGCGGCCGAAAGAGGCGGCCTTCCTGGTCCACGAGCGTGAAGACCGGCAGAAACGCGACCGCGATGACGAGAAGCGAGAAAAACACCCCAGGCCCCACTTCCATCAGCGCCTCGAGTCTGACGTGGTGGAAGTCGCCCTTCTTCCCGTCCGCTATCCAGTGGTGGATCTTGTTGTAGGCATTCTCCACCTCGACGATGGCTCCGTCGACGAGGACTCCGATCGAGATCGCGATTCCAGCGAGCGACATGAGATTCGCGTTCAGTCCGAATAGCTTCATCAGGATGAACGACAGCGCTACCGAGACGGGAATCGTGATGATGGGGATGATCGAAGACGGGAGATGCCATAGGAACACGAGGATGATGAGCGAGACGACGATGATCTCCTCGACGAGCTTGTCCTTGACCGTGCTGATCGCGCGCTCGATGAGGTCCGAGCGGTCGTAGGTGGTGACCACCTCGACGCCCTTCGGCAGCGAGGGCTTGACCTCTTCGAGCTTGGCCTTGACCCGGTCGATGACGCTGAGGGCGTTCTCTCCCTCCCGCATCACCACGATGCCGCCGACGACGTCGCCCTCGCCGTTGTAATCGGCGATACCGCGGCGCATCTCCGGACCGAGCGCGACCGACGCGACGTCCTTCACCGTCACGGGCGTGCCTTCTTCGGTCTTGAGCACTAGCTTCTCGATGTCGTGGAGGCTCTTCACGTACCCGCGACCGCGAACCATGTACTCGCGACCGGAGAGTTCTACGAGGCGCCCGCCGACATCGTTGTTCCCCTTGCGCACCGCCTCGATGACCGCGTCGAGCGGCAGCTTGTACGCGGCGAGCGAGTTGGGGTTGACCGTGACCTGGTACTGGCGCACCTGGCCGCCCACGGTGGCGACCTCCGAGACGCCGGGCACGCTCTGCACCGCGTAGCGCAGGAACCAGTCCTGGTACGAACGCAACTCGTCCGATGAGTGCTTGCCGCTCTTGTCGACGAGCGCGTACTGGAAGACCCACCCGACGCTGGTCGCGTCCGGGCCGAGCTCGGTCTTCACGCCGGCCGGAAGCTGCGGAACGATCTTCGACAGGTATTCGAGGACGCGCGTGCGCGCCCAGTACATGTCGGTCCCGTCCTCGAAGATGACGTAGACGTAGCTGAACCCGAAGTCAGAGAAACCTCGGATGGCCTTCACCCGCGGCGCGCCGAGCAGGGACGTGATGATCGGGTACGTCACCTGGTCTTCGACGATGTCGGGGCTGCGATCCCACCGCGAATAGACGATCACCTGGGTATCGGAGAGGTCGGGAAGCGCGTCGAGCGGGATGTTCTTGATCGACCACCAGGCGACGACGAGCAGCACGATCGCCGAGGCGATGACGATGTACCTGTTCTCGGCCGAGAAGCGAATGATCCGCTTGATCATGGCCGGTGCCCCTGGTGCGTGGGCGGGGTCCCGGCATCGCCTGAGCCTAGTCGAGGCTGTGCTGGCTCGCTGTCGGTGTCGGCGGAACCCGACAGCACGCGCGCGCGCTCCGGAACCTTAGGCCCGGCGCCGCCGGACAACTCCGCGAGCGATGCCCGCAGCCTCGACTCGGAGTCGATGAGGAAATTCGCGCGGGTGACCACCTGCTCGCCGAGCTGGAGCCCTGAAATCACCTCGACGTTGTTGCCGCTCACATCGCCGAGGCGCACTTTGCGAGGCTGGAACTTCCCTTCCCCCACTGCGACGAAGACGATCTTCTCCGTGCCGGAGTCGATCACCGCGTCCTGCGGGATGCGCAGTCCCTCGCGGGGTGTGCCATGCAGGACCACCTCGCCGAACATCTCCGGCCTGATCTCGCCGCTCGGGTTCGCGAACGCCAGCCGAACCTTGACAGTTCGCGTCTCGGGGTTGAGCAGTGGATCGATGAACATCACCTTCCCTTTGAACTCTCGGTTCGGGAACGCCTTCAGGGTTAGGCTCGCGGGCATGCCCTCCTTCACGAACTGCAGCTCGGTCTCATAGACATCGGCGAGCACCCACACCTTGGAGAGATCCACGATCTCGTAGGGCATCGCCCCGGCGTCGAGCTTCATGCCTTCTACGACGTCCTTCTTCGTCACCACGCCAGAAACCGGCGAGTAGAAGGTGAGCGTCTTCGTGGGCTCGCCGGTGCGTTCGATCCGCGCGATCTCGGATTCAGGGATGTCCCACAGTGACAGCTTCTTGCGGGCCGCTTTGACGAGCGCATCACCGTCGCTCTCCAGCGTGCCCTTCTTCGCGAGCGCTCCCCGGGTGCGGAGCGCGAGCAAGTACTCCTCCTGGGCCGAAAGGAGCTCTGGACTGTAAATGGTGAAGAGCGGGTCCCCCTGCTTCACCTTCTTGCCGACGAAGTCGACGTAGACGTGCTCGACGAACCCAGGGACTTTCACGTTCATGTGGCGCACACGTGTCTCGTCGATCGCCACGCGGCCGACCGTGCGCCAGGCGCCACCGACCGGACCGGCGGAGACCTCAGCGGTGGTGAGTCCGATGAGCTGCTGGCGGGCGGGATCGATGTCCACCGTCGCCAACCCTTCGACGGATGACTGGACTCCGCTCACCTCGTCCTCGTAGACGGGGACGTAGTCCATGCCCATCTCGTCCTTCTTGGGCGTGGGCGAGGTCACCTTCGGATCCATGGGCGAGCGGTAATAGAGGAGCCTGCGTCCACCGTCGGAGCCTCGCTGGCCCTTTCCGCCGTCCACCTTGACGAGCTTCATGCCGCAGATGGGGCATTCCCCCGGATGGTCCTGCACGATGGATGGGTGCATCGGACACTGGTAGCGCGCCCCGCTGTCGCCACGATCCGTTGCCGCGCTGGAGGAGTGATGTTCGCCGACGGAGTGGCCTATCCAGTAAGCCCCGACTCCGACGAGGCCCGAGGCGGCCAGGGCGACGAGAATGACGACGCCCCACTCGAAACGCCGCCGAGGGGCTCGCGAGATCTGACCATCTGTTGGGGGAAGCTTCGATTCGTTGGTCATGAGGCCCTCACATGCTCGACATCGAGGCCGAGGTGCCCGCGGCCGAGTTCGGGACCGTCGATCCAAGGCCCGAGGACGGGGTGCTGAGATCAATCGCGGCAGTACCGGGAACCGCGACCGCGCCCATGGCGGCGCCTTGGGCCTGTGGCGGCGTGAGGCTCACCTCTGCCGCGTCAATGGCGAGGACCTGTGCTTGAGTGAGGACCTGCAAGAAGCCGTCTTCATCGGCGATGAAACCCGCGTTCGCCTCGAGCACCGAGGCGAACGTCACCTTGCCGACCTCGTACTGCGCACGCGTGCTTTCCGCCGTGGCCTCCGACTGCACGAGCAGGCCGTCTCGATAGAGGCGAATGGTTTCGAGCGTCGCGCGGAGCGCCGTGACCCGCTGGCGGGCGCGCAGCCGGAGGACTTGCTCGAGCGCTTGCACGTTGCTCGCGCCGGCAGCGACCCGCGCCTCGCTCTCCACGACGGCGCGGCTTTGCTTCGAGCCCGCGAAGACCGGCAGCGTCCCGCCCACGCTGACCAGCCACATCGGCGGGAAGTCTCCGCCTCGTGGCATCACGCCCGCGCTTACGGTGAAGTCCGGCAGGTAGCTCTTCCGAGCGAGCGAGAGCGAACGTTCGCCCTCCGTAACACCGAGGCGCGCGGCGGCCAACTCGGGACTGCGATCCAGGGCGTCTTGGAGCGCTGCGGCTTCATCTGGAAGCGCTGGGAGGGAGAGGTCCGCGAGATGAACCGGGGGCTCGATCGGCTCGTCGAGAGGATGACCACGCAGCCGGTTCAGAGCCTGCTGCGCGGTATCGACTTGGACCTCGATGGTCCACCTGCGCTGCTTGATGCGGGTCAGTTCGAGCTGTGCGCGCAAGAGATCGGACTGCGCGCCGGTTCCGGCCTCGTAGCGCGTGCGCGCGGCCGTAACCGACTTCTGGGAGATCGCTTCGAGGCGGTCGAGCAACGCCAGGTGATCGCGCGCAAGGAGCAGGCTTAGGTAAGCCCGCCGGACGTCGGCCTCGGTGGAGAGTCGAAGCCGCGCGGTGCTCTGGTCTGCCTGGCTCGCGGCGAACTCCGCGACCTCACTTCGCAACCGCAGCTTCCCGGGCCACGGGAAGGTCTGTGATGCCATGACGGAGTACCAACTCGTCTCCATCTTTCCGACCTGCCAGCTCGTGAAGCCGTCGTTCTGGACGCCGAGTTGCAGCATCGGATCCGGCAGGGCGCCGACCTGTGACACACGTTCGCGCTCGGCCTTGGCGGTGGCACGTGCCCGCGCAAGCTCGGGCAGCGCGGCGAGGCTCTCGTCGATGAGGCCCTTGAGCACCGGATCGGTGGGCTGCTCCGAAGGCTTCGCGGCATCTGCGGGAGCTGCCCACCCCTTTGCCCCGCCGGCGAGGAGGACAACAAGCAGCGCCGCGCGCAGCCAGGGCCCTAGTGCTGAGGCCATCAAATGGAGCGTGCTTCGTCGAGTCGGTCCTCCTCGCGGGCCCATTGGCGCTACTCCACGGAGAGGACGCCGCCAAGCATCCCCATCCCGCCCCATCCCGCAGCTGTACTTGATCTCCCCGCTCTTCTTCGGGGTGAGGCTCACGGTGACCGCCTCGTTGAGTGGAAGGTCTCGTTTGATGCCGTAGTCCGGAATGTTGATCGCGGTGGCGCAGGTCTTGTCGGTCTTGCGCGTGATGACGATGTCGACCGGCTCGCCCTGCCTGACCTTGACGTGGTCGGGCGTGAAGCCCTGGTCCGTCACGGAGAGCGCGACCGACCGCGCCGCGTGGTGCTCGTGCTCCGCGTGTTTGGTGTGCTCCACGCCTTTGCTGCCGAACTTCACGAGGACGGCAACGGGCTTGTTCACGTCCTGCTTCTTCGTGGTGTGGACGACCACCCGCGTGCCCGCCGACAGTTCCTTGGCGCTCGACGCCGCGCCGTCCTTCTCGAACTTTGTCTTGTCGTCGAAGACGACCTTCACTTCCTTCTTCTCCTTCGTCTCAACCGTCAGGCCCTTCTCGTCGACGGTCTTCACCGTTCCCATGAGGTGTTCCCCGCCGCCATGGGCGAGGGCCGCCGCCGGGAACGCCAGGGAGGCGATGAGGGTGATCTGCTTGATGAATTGCATGGTCCTTCTCCTTGTCAGTGATGGTGCTGGTCCGGCTTCTGCTCCGTGGCCCTGCCTTCATCGCCCCGGAGGAACTCTTCTTCCTCTTGCTCTTCTCGCCATTCGTCTGGCGACTTGGGGTTGAGCTTCTCCATCTCCTTCAGCTCCTCGGGGGCGAGCCGGGGGAGATGGCGGACGAACGCGACGAGTGACCAGCTCTCCCTGTCATCCTCGGCGTGGCTCTCGCCCCAGGCCGGCATCCCGCTCAGGCGAATGCCGTTCTGGATGATGTAGTAGAGTTCGCCGTCGCTGAGACTTTGCGTGGCTGCTGCCCGCATGTCGGGGGCCTTCGGGTAGAGATTTCGGCCGATCTGCGTGTCTCCGGTCCCGTCGTTCCCGTGGCACGGAGCGCAGTGGTCCGCCCAATGCGCGCGGCCGTGCGCGAGAACGTCAGGCGTGGCCGCGAGCGGGTTCTTGAGACTCTTCGCCCGCAGGGGCACCGCCATGCTTCGCGCTGCGCGCGCGATGCGCGCGTCGAGAGCGGACGGTTGATCGCGCGCGGCGAATCCTCCGCGAATGGCCGAAGCGAGGAACATGCCTCCGACGATCACGGCGACGAGAGCAAGCGCGCCGATGGCCGCCAAGGCGCGCAAGAGCCAGCGCCTCATGGCCGTACTCCGGGAGCGCGGACCGCCAGCATCGAAGCGGTCGCGCGCGTGAAAAGCGTGCGGAACAAGAAAGCCTCCTGTCGAGTGCCAAGAAACGAGCGGAGCGCCGCCGCAAACGCGACAGCGCGCCAACGCGACCGCTTCCGGTCAGCTCAGATCAGGAGGGTTCGGATGGAGAGATACAGCGGGGTCGACGGTGGGGCCTGCTGCCTTGCAGCGACGAACACCGTTCGGTTGATGTTCGGGAACGGGAGCGGAGGTACCTGCCACGTGAGGAAAATCTGCTCGGACGGCGCCGGCGCGGTGGCCTTGGTCAGCGCGGGGACCGAGGGGAAGTTGGTCGTACGTAGCTCGCAGCAGCCCTGGTCCTTGATGGTCGGGACGTCCGACGCCTTCTGGCGCTCGTGCGGGCATGCACACGGCTCGACGACCTTGCCGGTGAAGCGGCACACCATCACCGCGTTCCTGTAGGCGAAGGCATGGGAGCCCACGGTGATGGCCAGCAAGAGGCCTATGGCGCGCGCAAATAGACTCACGTTACCTACCAGTATACCACATTACGACGGCTTACGCTCTGGTTTTATTCCTGGTGAGCAGGACCGGCAGGCCTCGGGCAAATGGGCGCGGTCCCACGTGGGGCCCCACGAAGCGAAGCGCGGAGCCGCCAGCCTGGCCTATGGCGCATTTTTCCACCGCCGCAGACACCAAAGCCCGCCGAACTTTCTCGTCCGGCGGGCCTTGGCTGCCGCGACGTTTGGAGGCTACAGGGTCTGCGAAATCTCGGCCATCGCGCCGGCCTGGCGGGCGATGGCGGCCTTCACGCCAGCGCGCACGTCGTCGTCGGTCTTGGCGCTGGCGATCGCGCTGTCCGCCCGCGCGCGGTAGCGCTCCCAGGCGCGGTCGAGCGCGGCCAGCGGGTCTCCCGTGTGCCGCGCGGGCTTGGTCAGGCCCCAGAAGTTCCAACCGTTGGCGGTGGTGTTGGACAACCCGAGGTCCTTGGCGGCTACCATCGCAGCCGCCGAGAGCGACCGGTACACCGTGCCCGCGTAGCGGATGCCGTTCTCCTCGACCGTGCACTCGCAGCGGATCACGCCGTGCCGATCCTTCTTCTTGAGGACGGTTCCCGCCGGCGGCAGGCGCGGGTCGCGCGCCCGCTTGGCGGCGGGCGCCGCAGCCGTCTCGTTCTTCGCATCCGCGGCCGCCAGCGCCTTCTCGAAGACGCCCTTCGGCTTCTCCTCGGCAACCGGCGCCGCCTTCTCTTCCGAGCGCTGCGGCGGCTTCGCCGCCGCCTTGCTCGCCTTCTTCGTCTCCTTCTTCTTGCTCTTTGCCATCGTCGTTCTCCTTCGTGCTTCCGTTGGCCCGCTCCGGGGCGCCGGCCCCATGCCGGCGCCTCTCGGCGGACGGTTCTTCTCAGCTCACATCGCGTCGATGAGCGCGCCCGCCACCTCGTCGTCCTCGGCGCACAGCGCCTCCTCGATCCGGCGCCGCGCGGCCTGCTCGTCGCGGTCCGGCCCGAGCGCGAAGCCCGTGGCGATCTCCATGAGGAGGCTGCGCAGGTGCGCGATGTCGCCGACGTGACCCCACGTCGCCCGCTCGAAGCTCTGGCTGGGGTGGTTCTCGACGCAGCCCGCGATCAGGTCGAGGAGCGCCAGCACGTCGCGCTTGTTGGCAGCGTGCTTGGCCTCCGGCGACTTCCCGCACGCGCCGCAGGCGCACGCCTCGGTTCGCGTCTGCGTCCCCGTGCAGATCGAAGGGGTATCCATCTACGCCCTCCCTTCCGGCGCCAGCCGCGCGGGCGGCGTCCGGTTGCGCAGCGCGCGCAGCACCGCCTCTTCGACGTCCTGGCCAGCTCTGCGGATCGCGTCCCACGTGGTCCGCTGGCGCGCGCTGAACGCCTCGTAGTCCATCCGCCCCAGATACCAGGCGTCGACGTTGCCCTCGATCTCGTCCAGGAACCGCTTCGCATTCTTCGCCATCTCTCGCTCTCCTTTCGGCGCGTCCTCGGCGCGTTTGCTGACGCCATGAGTGCGTCCTCTTTGAAGGAAGGCAAGTCGTATTCATAGACAAATCGATAGGTTAGACATTGCCGCCAGGTTCCGCCAAGTTACGTGCTGACTGTCTGGCTTCAACGCGTGCGGGAGGCCATCTGGGCGCGGCAGGTGCAACGATCGAAGGGGCGCCAGGCGATGGCCCGGTAGCGCGCCTCCTCCGCCCAGACCCGCGCATCTATCGCCTCCAGAGCGTCAGCCCGTGCAGCCAGTTCGCCGAGGTCGAAGGCGCCCGTCTCGCGGGCGAGTCGATGCTGTTCGGCGAGGCCCGCCTCGACGTCGCGGCGGTCAGCGAGGTCGGTACAGATCTCGGCCGCGACGGTCGCGGCGGCGCAGACCCGGTCCCGCGCGCAGGCCGCCTGCTTCTCATCCGACCGCGCGAGCGACACCCGCAGCGTGGAGGCCTCGGCCATGAGGTGTGCTGCGTCCCGGTAGCTGCCGAGGCACCGCAGCTCGCCGAGCACCCGGTCGATCTGGATTGCCGTCTGTCCGGTCCGGACTTGGCGCTTTGCCGCCGCGTAGAGCTGAGCGCGGTAGCTGTCTCGATCGAGGGTCGCGCGGACCAGCGCGGGCTCTCCTTTCGCGACCTCGTCCGCCGCGGAGATGGCCTGGCAGAGCGACAGCCGCCCCGTCGCGACGCCGATGGCCACGCGGGTGAGCGCGGCGTTCCCGTCCGCGGAGTCGGCGCGCGCGATCCCGGCCATGCTGAGGGCGGCCA
>DAIDIT010000024.1 GCA_027451705.1 Pseudomonadota bacterium | reverse complement strand
GCGGTCTGCTCGCGTCCGCCGGAGGCGGAGGCGGCGTCCACGGCACGACGCTCGAGCCTCCCCGCGATCCGCCGGCGGGCGTCACGCTGCACCGGTGCGACGTGACCCGCGAAGCCGACGTCACGGCGCTCGTCGCCGAGGTCCGCCCGACGCACCTCTTTCACCTCGCCGCGCCCGCGCACGTCGGCGAATCCTTCGAGCGCCCGGAACAGACCGTCGAGGCCCTGACCGCCGGCGCGACCGCCGTTCTCGCGGCGGCTTCACGGCTGCGGCCAAGTCCGCGGGTGCTCCTCGTGAGCAGCGCCGAGGTGTACGCCGTCGACTCGGCCGGCGGCGCGCTCGACGAGGACGCCCCCGTTGCTCCGTGCAGCCCGTACGGCGCAGGAAAGCTCGCCGCCGAGGACGCCGCGCGCGGTTTCGCACGTCGCGGCTTGCCCGTCGTAATCGTGCGGCCGTTCAACCACATCGGCCCCGGCCAGAGCGATCGATTCGTCTGCGCGGCCTTCGCCCGGCAGATCGCCGAGGCGGAGGCGAGTTTCCGCCCCCCGATCCTCGAGGTGGGCAACCTCTCGGCAGAGCGCGACTTCACAGACGTCCGCGACACCGTCCGCGCCTACCCCGTCGCGCTCGATCGTGGCGCTCCCGGCGAGGTGTTCAACGTCGCGAGCGGCCGCGCGCTGTCGATCCGCGCGCTCCTCGACCGGCTCCTCGCGCTCGCCAAAGTCCGCATCGAGGTCCGAGAGGCCCCGGCCCTCGCGCGACCGGTCGACCCCGCGCGACGCGTCGGCGACGCCGCCAAGTTGCGCGCGTTCGGCTGGTCGCCTGAAGTGCCCCTCGACCGCACGCTGCGCGAGGTCCTCGACGACTGGCGCGCCCGCGCCGGCCGGTGATCCCGTCAGGCCGCGGGCGGCGTCCGTCCGCGCTCGGCGATCTCCGCCAGGTGCCGATCGATTTGCGCGAGCAGCGCCTGCTGCTCGTCGACGCGGCGGCGGATGGCAAACACCGCGAACGGCATCAGGATCCAGAGCACCGTGACCACGAGCCCCAGGAGCACGGCGAACATCCAGACCAGAAAGCCGATCATTCCGAGCGCCGCCATCCCGTTCGACATGTTCATGGTGCCTCCGTTTCGACGGGGGCCGACCATGCTCCACGGCAGGCGGCGACACAAGCCCCCCGAGCGCACGCATCCCCTCCCCCGAAACGGCCGAAACGGGAGAGGGGATGCGGCGGCGCGGCTACTTCGACTCCACCTTGACCGCGACGGTCTTCGGCTTCGACCGCTCGCTGCGCGGGATGAACACCGAGAGGACGCCGTTCTTGTAGTCGGCGCGCACCTTCTCGGTGTCGAGGCTCGTCGGAAGCGTGAAGCTCCGCTCGAACGCGCCGTAGGTGCGCTCGATGCGGTGGTAGTTCTCCCGCTTGTCCTCGTTGCCCAGCTTGCGCTCACCCGACACCGTGAGGGTGTTCTCGGCAAGCGAGACCTTCACGTCCTTGGCGTCGAGGCCGGGCACCTCGAACTCGAAGCGCAGCCCTTCGGCGTCCTCGTAGATGTCGGTCCGCGGTCCGGCGCTGCGCGACATCTCCTCCGGACCCCAGTTCCAGAGCTGCCCGAACCACCGGTCCATCTCGTCCTGAAGGCGCCGCAACTCGCCGGTCGAGCGACCGGGCGCCCACCTGATCATGTCTGCCATGTCGAATCTCCTTTCGTTTCGGGCCGCGGCGGATTGACGGCCGCCGCCAACGCCCGCACGCTTGATCTAGAGCGCGATCGCCGCGAGTCAAGCGACGGCCGCGGCGCTCAGCGAACCGTGCCGGCGATGAAGGACGCGCACTGCAGGCCACCGTCGACGGTGAGGGTCTGCCCGTCGACGTAGGCGCTCGCCTCGGAGCAGAGGAAGGCGACGGCCTCCGCCATGTCCTCGGGCGTACCCATCCGGGCGGCCGGAGAGACCTGCGCGGTCCAGTCGACGACGTCCTGCCAGCGCTCCTTCACGTAGTAGCGGCTCGATGCCGTGTCGAGAAAACCCGGGTTGACGGCGTTCACCCGGATACGCTGACCGGACAGTTCGACCGCCAGGTAGCGAACGAGGATCTCCATCGCCCCCTTGCACGCGCCGAGCAGCCCGTGCATCGGCAAGACCTGCTGGCTGTCGATTCCCGAGATCGCCACGATGCTGCCACCCGGCTTTTCGGGCGTGGCGGCGAGAAGCGGCGCGCAGAGCTGCGTCCCGAAGAGGAGCGACTTGACGGTGACCGCGAAGGTCTTGTCCATCTGGTGGAGCTTGAGGTCGACGAGCGGAACGAAGACCGTCGACGCCGCGTTCGCGACGAACGCGTCGAGCCTCCCGTAGCGCTCGCGAACGAGGTCCACCGGGACGCGCAGCGTCTCCGGATCACGCTGGTCCGCCACGACGAGGTCGCAGGCGCCTCCCGCTGCGCGCAGCTCGGTCTCGAGCGCCCGCGCCGCGTCGCCGTCCTGGCGGTAGGTCCCGACGATCCGGTAGCCGTCGCGGGCGAGCCGCCGCGCGATGGCGGCCCCGATTCCGCGGCTGGCACCGGTGATCAGCGCGACGCGCCCCTCGTTCTTCTCCATGTCGGCCCGTCTCCTCTCGCGGCTCCCGCCCGGGGCCGCCGTCGGCCATCCTACGTGGCCCCGCCCGGCCGGTCCATCCGCCGGGCCTCCGTTCGCCGGAAGCTTGACACGGGCCGTGGAGCCCTCGATAGCTGGGGGCGTGAAGCAGGTCCTCCACTCCTATCGGACCGGCCACCTCGAGCTGGCCGACGTGCCCATGCCCGCAGTCGAGCCGGGCGGACTGCTCGTCCGCACGTCGGTCTCGCTGCTCTCCGCGGGCACCGAGAAGAGCGTCCTCGAACTCGGCAAGAAGTCGCTCCTCGCCAAGGCGCAGGACCGGCCCGACCTCGTCCAGAAGGTCGTCGACAAGGTCCAGCGCGACGGCGTCGTCGCTGCGGCGCGAACCGCGTGGGCACGGCTCGACGAGCCGATGCCGCTCGGCTACTCCTGCGCCGGCACCGTGCTGCGGGTGGGCGCGGGCGTGCGAGGCTTCCGCCCCGGCGACCGCGTCGCCTGCGCGGGCGCCAAGGTCGCGAACCACGCCGAGGTCAACGCCGTCCCGATCCGCCTGTGCGCGCCGGTGCCGGACGAAGTGCCGGACGAAGAAGCGGCCTTCGTCACCGTCGGCGCCATCGCCTTGCAGGGGGTCCGCACGGCCGCACCGGCACTCGGCGAGAGCGTCGCCGTGATCGGCCTGGGCCTCATCGGTCAACTCGCCGTCCAGATCCTGCGGGCCGCCGGCTGCAAGGTCCTCGGCATCGACGTCGATTCCCGCAAGCTCGACCTCGCCCTCGCCGGGGGTGCGCGCCGGGCCGTGCTGCGCGGGGGCGACGTCGAGGCGGCCGCCCGCGCGCTCAGCGACGGCCGCGGCGTCGACTCGGTGATCATCTGCGCCTCGTCGGAGAGCAACGACCCGATCGAGCTGGCGGGCACGCTCGCCCGCGACCGCGCCCGGATCGTCGTCGTCGGCGCCGTGCCGATGGACGTCCCGCGGCACCCCTTCTACGAGAAGGAATTGACGGTCCTGCTCTCGCGCGCCTACGGCCCCGGCCGCTACGACCCCTCGTACGAGGAGCAGGGGCACGACTACCCCGCCGGCTACGTGCGCTGGACCGAGGAGCGCAACTTCGGGGCCTTCCTGGACCTCTGCGCCGACCGGCGGGTCGACGTGCGCCCGCTCGTCACCCACCGCTTCGAGATCGATCGCGCCGAGGACGCCTACGCGCTGCTCTCGGGTGAGCGGCGCGAGCCGTACCTCGGCATCCTTCTCACCTACCCCGACCGCCCGGTCGCCGCGACCGTTCCGCTCGCTGCCATGCCCGCGGCCGTCCGCCCCGCGCGCGGCGAGGTCCGGATCGGTTTCGCGGGTGCCGGCGCGTTCGCGAGCGCGGTCCTCGTCCCGGCCTTCGCGCGCGCCAAGGGGGCGCGTCTGTCGACCATCGTCTCGGCGCGCGGCATCACCGCCGCGGGTGTCGGCCGGCGCTTCGGCTTCGCCGAGGCCTCGACCGACTACGAAGCATTGCTGAAGGACCCGGCGATCGACGCGGTGGTCGTCGCGACGCGCCACCACCTCCACGCCGAGCAGGCGGCGCGGGCGCTCGAGGCCGGCAAGCACGTCTTCGTCGAGAAGCCGCTCGCCCTCGACGCCGCCGGCCTCGCACGGCTCCGCGGCGCGGCCGCCGCCTCGGGGCGCATCCTCCAGGCCGGCTTCAACCGGCGCTTCGCCCCGCTCGCCCGCAAGCTCGCCGCCCACTTCGCGGACCGCGCCGGCCCGCTGTCGATGGTCTACCGCGTCAACGCCGGCCCACTGCCGCGCGAGAGCTGGATCCTCGATCGCGCGATCGGCGGCGGCCGGATCGTCGGCGAGATCTGCCACTTCGTCGACCTGCTCTCGTTCGTCTGCGGCGCCCCGCCAATCCGCGCCCAGGCCGAGGGCAGCGGCGAGCCTCCCGACCAGGTCACCGCGACCCTCGCCTTCGCCGACGGCTCCGTCGGGACGATCGTCTATGCGACCGACGGCGACCCCGGCTATCCGAAGGAGCGGATCGAGGTCTTCGGCGCAGGCCGCGCCGCGGCGCTCGACGACTTTCGGAGCCTCGATCTCTCGCGAGGCCGCCGTAGCCACCACGGCAGCCTCGCCCAGGACAAGGGGCACCGCGCCGAGGCCCAAGCGTTCGTGGCCGCCGTCGCCGCGGGCGGTCCCCCGCCGATTCCCCTCGAATCGCTCGTACGGACGACCGAGGCGACGTTTGCGATCGAAACCGCGCTCCGGTCCGGCGTCGCCCAGCCCATCGGCGGCTGAGGGCGCCGGAGCGTCAGCTCACTTCGGCCAGGGCTCCACGTAGGCCAGGCCGCTGCCGTTGGCCGAACCGTCGAGCTTCTGCGGCAGCCCGGGGTTGTAGGTGCCCTGCCCGGCGATGCTGCTGGCCGAGATGCGGATTCGTCCGAGACCGCCGGCGCCGCCCTGGCCGCCGGGCGCGCCGCGCGCCGAAACCGCCAGGCCGCCCTGGCCGCCCACCGCGGAGACCGTCCCGTAGTTCACGACCGAAGGCGCCGAGAGGTAGACGACGCCGCCCGACCCGCCTCCGCCGCCGCCGCCCTGGCAGCAGTCCGGAATCGGGCTGGGAGTCCCGCCGCCCACGCCGCCGTTGGCGAGGACGTTTCCATAGATGGCGATAGCCGTCGCGCTCGCGATCCGGAGCGCGCCACCGCCGCCGCCACCGCCGCGACCCTCGTCGCCGGCGCCCGCACCGCCGCCCGACCCCGGCCGGAAGGTGCTCGCGACCGCCAGATCCTGCGCCGCATCTTGGCCGATCGAGCCGCCGCCGCCCGGCGCGCCGATCGGGTTCGTCGGGTTGCCGCAGCCTGCGCCGTTGACGTAATTCCAGCCAGCGCCTGCCTGGCCGTCATAGGGCCCGCCGCCACCGTTTCCGCCCTGGCCACCGCCGACCTGCTGCCCGTTGATCACGCCACCGGCGCCCCCGAAGGCGCCGCCACCGGCCCCGCCTGCCGCATGGGCGTTGTCCATTCCGCCGATGCAGCCGCAAAGCGTGGCCGTGCAGGAGCTGGCGCCGCCGCCACCACCGGCGAAACCGCCGCCGCCGCCACCACCGGCGCCGCCGGCGTGGCCACCGCCGAAGTCGCCTCCGCGGCCCTGTCCATCGTTACATCCGGTCTGCGCACCAGGTGCGTCGTTCCCCGGCGACCCGGCGCCACCCTTGCCGCCCTGGAACGGATCGGGGCCACAGCCGCAGCCGCAGCCCGGGCTCGGCGTCGCGCCGACACCGAGCGGGTTCGCCGTGTCGCCACCCGCCGCGCCGGTCCAAGAGACGTCGCCCGGAGGACCGTTGCCGCCGTGCCCTCCCGACAGATCGATCGTTCCCTGGATCGTCACGTCGCTCGTCGCACGCAGGTCGAGCATGCCCTGGTTCGTCGCGGGGTCGACCGTCACGGTCACACCGGCGGGGATGAAGATGCTGCGGAAGTTGTGGATGCCGCCCTTGAGCGTCGTGTTCGCGAGCGGGAAGAAGTCGCCTTCCGCACCGGTCGAGACGAACGGCACGCAGCCGCCCGCCACGCAGGCCCCACCGCCCGGACAGACGTTTCCGCACGCACCGCAATTCTTGGAGTCGGTCTGGACGTTCACCTCGCAGCCGTTTGCGGCGTTCTGATCGCAATCGGCCCAGCCAGCCGCGCAGCTCGCGATCGCGCAGCTCCCGCTCGCGCAGCTCCCGCTCGCGTTTGGGGGCGCGCAGACGGCGCCGCACGCCCCGCAGTCGCTCGTCGTCGTGAGCGACGTCGCGCAGCCGCTCGCGAGATTGCCGTCGCAGTTCGCGAAGCCCGCCTTGCAGGAGAGCGTGACGCAGGTGCCGTCGAAGCAGGCCCCGGTCGCGTTCGCGGGCGCGCAGGCCGTCCCACACGCGCCGCAGTTCGCGAGGTCGGTGTCGGTGCGGGTCTCGCAGCCGACGCCCGCGTCCGCGTCGCAGTGGGCAAAGCCGGGGTTGCAGGTCGCGACCTGGCAGCTCCCGGTCGAGCAGTCGCCGGTCCCGTTGGCGGGCGCGCAGGCCTGGCCGCACGCGCCGCAGTTGTCGTTCGTGTTCAGCGGCGCGCACTGGCCCAGGCAGCAGCCGAGCGCCGTGCCCGCGTCGAGCCGAGCGCAGTCCGCCGCGGTCGTGCAGTAGGCCGCAGGCCCCGTCGCGCCGACGGCACCCGTGGCCCCGACTGCGCCGGTCGCGCCGACGGCACCGGTCGCGCCGGTCGCGCCCTTCTCGCCCGCCGTGCCCGTCGCGCCGGTTGCGCCGACGGCCCCGGCCGTGCCCGTCGCGCCCGTGGCGCCGGCAACTCCTTGCGGGCCGGTGGCACCGGAACAGGCGGCGAGCGCCGCGCCGACGACGAAGGCGAGAAGTGACGATCGATTGCCGTTCATTTGGACCTCGTGGACCAGAGACGTCCCCCTTCTTACATTCTTACATTGCCAATGCGGCCCCCGTCAAACGGGGGCCGCCCGGGCAGGCGCTACTTCGGCCAGGGCTCGATGTACGCGAGACCGGATCCGTTGGCCGAGCCGTCGAGCTTCTGCGGCAGCGCGGGGTTGAAGCTGCCCTGCCCCGTGACGCCGCCGGCCGAGATGCGGATGCGCCCGAGACCGCCGTTGCCCCCCGCGCCACCCGGAGCGCCTCGCGCCGAGACCGACGAACCGCCCGCCCCACCGACCGCGGAGACCATCCCGAAGTTCACGACCGACGGGGCGGAGAGGTAGATGACGCCGCCCGAACCGCCGCCACCGCCGCCGCCCTGGCAGCAGTCGGGAACGGGGCTCGGGGTGCCTCCCCCGGCGCCGCCGTTCGCGAGCAACTTGCCGTAGATGGCGATCCGCGTCGCGCTCGCGATCCGGAGCGCGCCACCGCCGCCACCGCCACCGCGCCCTTCGTCGCCACCTCCGCCGCCGCCCGCGGAGCCCGGTCGGAAGGTGCTCGCCACGGCGAGATCCTGCGCCGTATCCTGGCCGATCGAACCGCCGCCACCGCCAGCGCCCATCGCGTCGTTGGCATCGGCCCATCCGCCGTTGAACTGGATCCCGCCGCCGTTCGACCCATCGTACGGCGCTCCACCTCCCTGGCCTCCGGCGCCGCCGCCCACCTGCCAGTGGTTGGCCCCGCTCAAGACGCCTCCGGCACCACTGAAAGCGCCGCCACCGGCGCCGCCGGCCGAGAGCCCATACTGGCCGGGCGAATAGTCGGGGCAGTTACCCGACAGCGCAGGGCAGACGCAGGCACCGCCGCCGCCGCCCGCAAAGCCGCCGCCGCCGCCCCCACCCGGGAAGCCGGCCTGTCCGCCGCCCATGTTGCCGCCGAGCCCGAGAGAGACGCCGCAAAGCTGCGGCCCGGGGGCATTCGACCCGGGCGAACCGGCGCCGCCCTTGCCGCCCCACTCGGTCGGGTTGTTGCAACCGCAGCCGCATCCGGGCGTGGGCGTCTTTCCGCCGCTGGCGGGGTTCGCCGTGTCGCCGCCGCTCGCCCCGATCCAAGAGACGTCTCCGGCAGGTCCGATCCCCCCGGGGCCACCCGACATGTCGATCGTTCCCTGGACGGTCACGTCGCCCTGGGCCCGCAGGTCGAGGACGCCCTGGTTCGTGTTCGAATCGATCGTCACCGTCACACCCGCCGGGATGAAGATGCTGCGGAAGTTGTGCACCCCTCCCGTGAGCGTCGTGTTCGCCAGCGGGAAGAAGTCGCCCTCCGCGCCGGTCGAGACGAACGGCACGCAACCACCCGCGACGCAGGCCGCGCCGGCCGTGCACGCGTTGCCGCACGCCCCGCAGTTCTTGGCGTCCGTCTGGAGGTTCGCCTCGCATCCGTCGGCCGGGTTCGCGTTGCAGTCCCCGAAGCCCGCGGCGCAGCTCGCGATTGCGCAGCTTCCGGCGGCGCAGCTCCCGGTCGCGTTCGGAGGCGCGCAGACCGACCCGCACGCCCCGCAGTCGCTGGTCGTCGAAAGCGAGGTCGCGCAGCCCTTCGAGGGGTCGCCCTCGCAGCTCGCGAAGCCCGCGTTGCACGAGGCGATCTGGCAGACCCCGTCGAGGCAGGCGCCGGTCGCGTTGACGGGCGCGCAGGACTTGCCGCACGCGCCGCAGTTCGCGAGGTCGGTGTCGGTGCGGGTCTCGCAGCCGACGCCCGCGTCCGCGTCGCAGTGGGCAAAGCCGGGGTTGCAGGTCGCGACCTGGCAGCTCCCGGTCGAACAATCGCCGGAGGCGTTCGCCGGAGCGCAGGCCTGGCCGCAGGCGCCGCAGTTGTCGTTCGTGTTCAGCGGCGCGCACTGGCCCAGGCAGCAGCCGAGCGCCGTGCCCGCGTCGAGCCGCGCGCAGTCCGCGTCGGTCGTGCAGTAGGCCGCCGGCCCCGTCGCGCCGACCGCGCCCGTGGCCCCGACCGCGCCGGTCGCGCCGACCGCCCCGGTGGCACCGGTCGCCCCATTGGTTCCCCTCTCCCCGGCCGTCCCGGTCGCGCCGGTGGCACCTGGAGCACCTGCGATCCCGGACGGCCCCGTGGCGCCGGGCGTACCCTGGGGTCCGGTGGCCCCCGAGCAGGCGGCGAACGCCGCGCAGGCAGCGAGGGCGACAAACGAGAATCGGATGCGGTTCACGTGGACCTCCCCGGCGAAAGCCTCGTCGGTTCTACACAGATCCCGCTCCAGCCGTCAACCAGCGGACGGGACGGTCTCTTGCCGGGGGGCCGGCCGGGCGTGTAGAACGCTCGACAATCATGGGCGTCGTCCCGACGGACGGCGACATCGTCGACTGGACCAACCTCCAGTTCTGGCTCGGGCCGAACGAGTACGGCTCGTTCGCGACCAGCTTCACCGGCGACCACAAGTCGCCCGCGGCGAACCTGGTCGTCGGCACGAACATCCTGATCGAGGTTACGCACCCGGTGAACGGGAACGTCATCGGCTGGCGCGGTGCGGCGGCAACTGCGGGACGTGCCAGGAGACGGCGCAGCCACCCTACGCGCCGTCCTGGAACTACCGCCTCTTCGTCCGGTAGCGTGGACTCCGCGCGAGGCGGCGCTTGCCTCGCGCGGCGAAAGCGCGTACATCCGCCCTCGCACTTTGCGGCGGCTTCCTCGCCCGGAGGGTGACACCGATGAAGTCGATCGTCGTTCGGATGCTTTTCGGCGGCTTGGCCGCGGCCTCGCTCGCGATCGCGGGCTGCGGGTCCAGCGTGCCCGCCCACCCCGGCTGCCAGCAAGACAGCGACTGCCCGTCGGGCGACGCGTGCCACTTCCCCTACGGGGCGGCGAACGGCGTCTGCGTCGTGACGTGCACCCAGACGTCGGGCTGCCCGTCGGCCGAGCCGCTCTGCATCCCCGAGGGCGGGGCCAGCTCGCCGTTCGACTTCTGCGCGTGCAGCAACCCGGGCCCGGACGGCGGCGTCTCACCGGCCTGCGGCGAAGTGCCCGGCTACACCTGCGAGCTCGAAGTCCAGGTCTGCCGCCCGGGCTAAGCTAGCCGGACAGATCCAGCTCGAAGCGCGCCCCGCCCAGGTCGGACTTGCCGACGCGCACCGCGCCGCCGTGCGCCTCGGCGATCTTGCGCACGAACGCGAGCCCGAGCCCCGTTCCCTTCTCGCGCGTCGTGAAGAACGGCTCGAAGATCGCTGCGCGCTTCTCCTCCGGAACTCCCGGCCCCTGGTCGTCCACGCTCCAACGCGCCACCGCACCCGCCCGCTCGAACGCGAGCCGCACCGTGGCGCCCTCGGGCGAGGCCTGGATCGCGTTGCGCACGAGATTCAGCACCGCGCGGCGCAGCAGAGTCGGCTCGGCCCGAAACGGCGCGCCCGCGGCGGCGAGCTCGAGCCGCAGCTTGCGGGCGGCGAGGTCGGGGTCGACGAGCGACGCGATCTCGGCGCCGAACGCCCCCGGGTCCACCTCCTGCCGCTCGATCTCCGGCGTGCGCGCGTAGTCGAGGAAGCTCTCGACGACGCGCTCGAGGTGCGCCAGCTCCTGCTGCACCCGCCGCACGTGCCCGGCCGCCTCGCCCTCGGGCGGCAGGCTCTCGCGAAGGAGCCCCGCGAACAGCTCGATGCCGCCGAGCGGGTTGCGGACCTCGTGCGCGATGCCCGAGAGCATCATCTGCATCTGCCGCTCGCGCGCCCAGAGCGAGCGCCGCATGTCCTCGAGGCTCCCCGAGAGCCGCTCGACCTCGTCGCCGCCGCCCCGCGCCGCGATCGGCGTTCCCAGGTCGCCGCCCGCGATGCCCTGCGCCGCGGCCACGAGCCCGCGCAACGGCCGCGCGACCGTCCGCGCCACCAGCACCGAGACCGCCGCGATGAGCAGCGCCCCGAGCAGCCCCACGAGGATCAGCCTGAAGCCGAGCCGGCCGAGCACCGCGAAGAACGCCGCGTCGCCCTCGGCGAGGATGCCCGCGGCGACGCGCCCGTCCAACCGCAGCGGCGCGTAGCCCGACTTGTAGACGTGGCCCATTGGCCCGCGGAAGAGCGCGGCCGACGCGGTCGCGTGGCCCTGCCAGAGCCGCGAGAGCTCGACGCGGTCGCGGGCGAGGTCTCCGAGCTGCGCGCCGATCGGCGTGCCCGCCGTGTCGACCACCGCGCGCCCGTCCGGCGTGAAGACCGCGAGCCGCCGAAGCTCCGCCGCCTGCCGCGCCCGCTCGAGCACGTCGAGCGCGTGGCGGTAGGTCCGCGTCTGCTCGTCGCCGGGGCCGAGCGCGAGCAACAGATCGAGCGGCAGACCGCTCCCCGCCGCGCCCGCCGCGCTCGCGAGCCGCGCCCCCAGCTCGTTCTCGAGCGCCTGCCGCGCCACCGCCCAGGCAGCCGCGCCCACCGCCGCGAGCGCGAGCAGCACCGGGACGAGCAGCGCGACCGTCGACCGGAACGCGAGCGAGCGGGCCCTGGCCACGGCCTACGCTACCACGACGGCCCGTGCCGGCCGTGCTAAGGTGCCGCCCCGTGAACTTCGAGGTCGCCGCGCTGCTCAGCCAATACGGCATTCGGCCGCAGGACTTCGAGTCGCTCGCCGAGGAGAGCGACATCCTCTCCGTCGACGACGGCCGGCTCCACGATCCCGACGTCTGCCTCGAGGCGCCCGACCACCTCCAGCAGATCCTCGCCCGGCCGGTCGTCTGGCTGCCCGGCTACGCGCCGTACGGCGATCTGTGGCAGGTGGTCCGCGTCGGGCGCGAGGCGAGCCCCGTCGCGCTCTGCCCGCGCTGCTACCCCGACGCCGAGTGATTCACGCGGGCGCGGACGGCCGCTCGCGGGGCGGCTCCGCGCCGGCGCGCAGGTCCCACCCCGTGCAGCCGTTCGCACCGAAGACCGTCAGCCGGTACTTCGAGAGGACGGGGTGAAGGCAGGGCGCCTCCTCGTCCTCGAGCGGCAGCCTCGCCGGGCTCGCAAAGTACTTGCACTGCTTGCAGTGCCCCCACTTCTGATCGGCCATGGTCGCCTCCCGTGCACACTTAACGGTGCGCGCGCGGGGCGACCGCCGCAAGGGGCCGGGAGCTAGCCGGCGAACGGCTTCGGGTCGAACAGCTCCCGCTTCGGGAGCTTCTCCTTGAGCGAGTCCGCCTCGGGCAGCGAGTCCTTCTTCTCGTTGATGTTCGGCCACTCGGTCGCGAACTTCGAGTTCAGCTCGACGTACTCCTTCCACTTCTCCGGAAGGTCGCTCTCGGCGAAGATCGCCTTCGTCGGGCAGACCGGCTCGCAGGCGCCGCAGTCGATGCACTCGTCGGGGTGAATCACCAGGAAGTTCGCGCCCTCGTAGAAGCAGTCCACGGGACAGACCTCGACGCAGTCCGTGTACTTGCATGCGACGCAGGGCTCCGCCACGATGTAGGCCACGTTCGTTCCTCCATGGGGCCGTTCGACGGCCCGGCCGGCCCTCTATACACGATCTCGATCGTTGGGGCCACAACTCCGCGTGGGGCGCCGTTCAGGCAAAGCGGCGGTGGTCGACCATCAGGCAGCGGTCCTGGACCACGTGGATGCCGGCGCGCGCGAGCGTCTCCGCCGCCGCGTCGTTGCGGATGCCCTGCTGGAACCAGACCGCGCGCGGCCGGGCGGCGAGGATGTCCGGCAGGTGCGGCGGGATGTCCTCCGCGCGCCGGAAGACGTCGACCACGTCAATCGGACCGGGCGCGTCCGCGACCGCGCGGTAGACCGGCTGGCCGAGGATCGTCGGGACGCCCGGGTCGCGCACCGCCACCGGCAGGATCGTCAGCCCCGCGTGGGCGAGGTAGGCGGGGACGTAGTGGGCGGGCCGATCCGCCGCGTCCTCGGCCCGGATGCCCAGCACCGCGACGCGCCGCAGCGACCGGACGAGCGCGCGGATCTCGTCGTCGGACGTCAGGAGGTTCTCGCGCCAGTCCTCGTTCACGCCGGGGATCTAACCCTCGCCCGCCCGTCAGGCCACTCCGAAGACGAAAAAAGACCCCCGGAGATCGATTGCTCGATCCCCGGGGGTCCCCGCCGTTACACGGTCGCGGTCACCGCCTCACATCACGGCTGCGAGGTGCCGGTGGGCTGGGCAGCGCCGGCCGGTGCCCCAGCGGAGCTGGAGCCGGTGCCGGCGGTGGGGGCGGTGTCGCCCGAGGCCGCGGGCCCAGACAAGTTGGTCTGGACCTGGACCTGACCCACGAACTTCACGTCAGCCTTCTGACGTGCGCCGAGGGTGCCACGCTTCTCCCGAGTCGCACTCGACTTCGCCTGCTTCGCGACAATCTTCTTGCCGGTCAGCTTGCGAGCCTTGTACGGACGGATCCCGAAGTTCTCCAGGACCGGGTTACCCCGGCCGAAGATCCCGACGAGAGCCACCTTGACGGCCGCGATCAGCTCGCGGGCATCCGGGAGGCCTGCCTCGAGGGCCAGCAGGCTCGACTTGAGCTGCTGGCGGGTGCTGTCCACGGCCGCGTACAGCGCCGCAACCGCCGCAAGGGCGGTGAGGAGCTGGTCGCGGGTCATGGACTGACCCTTCACCAGGATCGGCGAGTTGGGATCGGGGAACTGCGAACCGATCCCGCTCGCGATCTGGGTGACCTCGGCGCGGAAGCCACGGCCCACCTTGCCCCCGACCACCGGGATTGCGCCCGGGGCCGAGGTCGAGGCGGCCGCGCCGCCGCCCCCAGCGCTGTTGCTGCTGGGGTTGCTGCCGGCACCCGCGCTGGCGGCGCTGGTGCCTGCCCCCGGCGAACCGAGGGACTGGGTGCTGCTCTTGTTGTTGACCATTGGAATGACCTTTCTACCGATGACGAACGGATCGGTACCGTGAGCTCGTGGCGCTCCCACCGCCGGCGACATGCCGTACGGACCGGCCGGCGGTAAGTGGAAACGCTTCCGCCGGCACACTGGGAGCGTGGCTTTCCGACCCTCCGTGTGGTCTGCCGGTTCCTCGCGGAACCAGCTCCTGCACGGAGGGCCCGAGGAGCCCCTTCGGTCGCCTATCGACCTCTGGAACTCCACAGGAGCGCCCTTCGCTCTGTTTTGCTGCCCCTATCTAGGTACTGGGGTGCGAGGTCCCGAAACCGTTGCATGGCAACGGTCGATTCCTCACAACCCAGCGCAATCCTTCGGAAGACTGCACCACCCTCCCCGTGAAGCGGGGAGGAGGTGGGGGTCGCCCGTGGATTACCTGCTCGAAAGCGGGCAACCACGTCCTCCTAATCCAGAATATGGGCCAGCAGATCCCGAATCCTGACTCACTTTTTTCGAGTGGTCCGAAGCGCCCGAGATCCTTGGCCTCGGCCCTCGACCGTCCCGCGCCCGCCGTCCTCTGCTCGTCTTCCCTACTTGAACAGGGGCCAAGAGCCCTCGGTCGCGTTACACCCCTCGCGTCGATTTCTCGCAACCGCCGGTCGCCACACGCGATTCTCGCCGCGCTGGCGAATTCCGGTCGCGCCCCGAGGCCGTAGCGTGTGGTACGAGTCGGGGGGTTCGAAATGGGCGGCTCGATTTCCGCACCGAACGCGGCAACCACGGGCGGCGCCGGTCGCTGGCTGCGGGCGGCTTGCGTGGGGGCGGTGCTCGCTCTTGGGTGCGCACATGGCGGCGGGGCGCGGACGGCCTCGCGGGGGGCGTGTGCGCCGACGTTCGCGGCGATGCGGGCGCGCGTTTCGGGGCGGTGGTGCGGGCCGCCGGCGGATCTCGGCGCAGAGATCAGCCTGTCGAGCAGATCCTCCGCGACCTGCGACTACGCCGAGGGCCGCTGCGAGTGCTTTCGGCCCTTCTACACCGACGCCCAAACGTGGTCGTGCTGGCGGAAGGTGACGGCGTGCCCCGCGACGTACGCACGAGCCTCCTCGGACGCCGCGGCCGGGCCTTGCGCGTGGACGTCGCCGTCGCCGGACCTCTGCGTCTACCCGGAAGGCACGTGCGGCTGCTGGTCGGCGCCGAGCGGCGTCAACGCCCGCCGGATCGCGGCCTGGAGCTGCGAGGATCGGCGGCCGGGATGCCCCGCCGCGCCGCCTGCCGAGGGAAGCGCCTGTCCGCGCGAGGGGTCGAGCTGCCGCTACCCCGGGTCCGGCCCCGCGGAGGCCTCCTGCAAGGACGGACATTGGTCTGTTCGGCACCTCTCGCCGCCGTGAGGGCTCGAGCCGCGCGGACATCGCGGCCTCGACCGCCACTGGGCGGGCTTTGGCGTCCATGAAATGAACGACCTGCGGCTCTGATCGACCGATTCGCGGGCAACTCGGGCGTCGCGACGGGGCTGAAAGCAGTTTCGGCGGCGATCTCGGCGGCTTTTCTGCCGGACGAGGGCGTGAAAGTGGCTCTGAGCGACGTCGAAGAGGCACACCATCGCGTCGAGGTGGCCGACCAACGCGTCGATCTGCCGGATCGACGCGTTGATCTGCCTCATCGAGACGCCGATCCGGTGGATCGACGTGTCGCTCTGCCTCGCCGAAACGCCGATGCGGTGGATCGACGCGTCGATCCGCCTCGCCGAGATCTCGATCAGGCAGATCGACGCGTCGATCCGGCATCTCGACGTCTTTCAGTGCCGGATCGACGCGTTCGTGCGGCACCTGCGCGCGCGACGGCGCCAGCGGACCCTCTTTCTGGCCCACCTTCGCCCGCGCGTGAGCCGGACGCGAACGTCGCAGCGCCGGTTCGACGGGCCGAATCGGCGCCAAAACGCCGGCGAGCGGCCCAGCGACGGCTTTCAGGCGCACACCCGCCCGGCGAGTCGCGCCCATCACACGATGGGGTGGCGGCGCGGCGGGCGGAGTCGCGCCCGCGCGGCGCGTCGGCGCCCGCTCGCTGCCTTCTCACGGGATCCTGCGGGGGCCGGCGCAGGATCTCGTGGCCTCGCGGGCCGCTCGCTGCTAGACTGGCGAGTCCCGCGCATGCTGGCCATCAACGAACGCGAGATCCAGTCTCTCTTCGACGAGCCGACCTTCCGGCGCGGCCGCAGCTACAGCCGCGCCGGCGCGGTCGCGGAGGTGCGCGAGGACGGCGAGCGGGTGCGCGCCCGCGTGCAGGGCAGCCGGCCGCGGCCGTACGAGGTCTGGGTGCGGCGGGACGACGGCCGCATCGTCTCGCAGTGCTCCTGCCCGGGCTGGGCGGGCGCGCGGCGCCACTGCAAGCACGTCGCGGCGCTGCTCTACTCGCTGCGCGACGCGGGCGGCGCCGGCGCGGCTCCGGAGCCCTCCCGCCGCCTGCCGCCACTCGCCGCCTGGCTCCCCGCCGACGCGGCGGTGCGCGCGGCGGTCCCGCTCGTCTACGTCTTCTCGGTCGAGGACGACCGCGCGATCGTCCGCCAGCTCCGCGCCGATCGGGGCGCGCCGCCGGAGCCGGCCGTGCTCGCCGTCTCGCCGCCGGACGACCGGCGCATCGCGGAGCTGCTCGCGACCTTGCCCGCCGAGGGCGGCGGCGCGTCGATCGAGATCGCGCGCGCGGGCGACCTGCTCGCGCTCTTGCGCGGCAAGGCGCTCTTCGCGGACGACCGGCTCGAGATCCCGCTGCGCTTCGCGGAGGCGCCGCTCGGCGTCCGCATCGCGGCCGAGCCGCCGGCGGAGCCCGCGCAGCCGTGGCGTTTCCGCGCGCTCCTCGCCCCGCGCGGCGGGGGCGCGGCGCTCGCGCCGTCCGCGGTCCGCCTGCTCGGCGGCATCGAGCGCTTCGCCCTGGCCGACGACCTCGTCCACCCGCTCGATCCCCGCCTCTCCGACGCGCAGCTCGTTCGCTTCCAGGGCGAGCCGGAGGTCGAGTGCCCGGCGCGCGAGCTGCCGCGCGCGTTCTCGGACCTCTTGCCGCGGCTCGCCGAGACGGCGGGCGCGGCGGTGCCCTCCGCGGCGGAGCTCCTGCCCGCGCAGGGCGGGGCGCCGGAGTTCGCGCTCGGCTGCGGCGGCGACCTGTCGACCGCGGAGGTGCGGCTGATCGCCCGCTACGGGGAGACGGAGGTCGAGCTGTCGCCGGAGGTCGCGCCGCTCCCGGTCGAGGTGCGGCTCGGGGCCGAGGGACGGCCCTTCGCGCTCACCCGCGACGAGGCGGCGGAGCGCGCGGCGCTGCGCGCCCTCGCCGATGCGGGGCTCGTCTGGCTCGACGGCGCGTTTCGCGCGGAGGGCGAACCCGCGCTGCGCTTCTGGTCGGAGGGGCTGCCCGGGCTGCCGATCGGCTGGGTCCGCAGGCTGCCTCCCGGGCTCACCGGGCTGCGCGTCCGCTCCGAGCCGATCCGCCCCTCGGTGCAGGTGGGGCTCGGGGCGCGCGGCTGGTTCGCGGTCGACGTCCGGCTCGGCAGCGCGGGGATCGAGGTCGACCCCGACGAGCTTCGCGCCTGCCTCGCCGCCGGACTCGCGCACGCGACCCTGCGCGACGGATCGATCGCGCCGATCGACGCGGCGGCGTGCCGCGGCGTGCTCGACGCGCTCGCGGAGATCGACAGCCTCGGCGGCGCGACGGCCGGCGAGGTGCCGCCGTGGCTCGTCGGCCCGCTCGACGAGCTCCTGCGCGCCTCGGGCCTCCAGGCGCGCGTCGACCCCGCCGCCGCGACCGCGCTGCGGCGGCTCACGGGCGCGGAGATCCCGCCGCTGCCGGCGCCCGAGGGCCTGGTCGGCACGCTCCGCCCCTACCAGGCGGCGGGCTACGCCTGGCTCTGCACCTTGCAGGACGCGGGGCTCTCGGCGCTGCTCGCCGACGAGATGGGGCTCGGCAAGACGATCCAGACGCTCGCGCTGCTCCTGCGCGACCGCGCGCGCGGGGCCGGGCCGGCGCTGGTGGTCTCGCCGACCTCGGTGCTGCCGAACTGGCTGCGCGAGGCCGGCCGCTTCGCGCCGACCCTGCGCACCGCGCCCTTCAGCGGCGGGCGGCGCAAGCTCCCGGCCCCGGAGGAGGCGGACCTCGTCGTGACCTCGTACGCGCTCCTGCGGCGCGACGCGGAGCTGCTCGGATCTCGATCGGGGTCCGGA
>DAIDIT010000023.1 GCA_027451705.1 Pseudomonadota bacterium | reverse complement strand
CGCAGCGTGACCGTGTAACCGGAGGCGTCGATTCGATGCCGCGCTTCCTTGACGAAGTACTTCCCCGAGAGCCGCTGGCTGATGCCCTGGATCTCGACGACCGCCTTCGCGAGCAGGTCGGGATCGCCCACCACCGTCGCGGTCAGCTCGACGGTCGTCCGCTGGGTGTTCACGTAGCCGGCGTCGGCCTGCCGCTTGGCGAGGCCCGCGGTCGGCGCCGAGGTGGGCCCGCTCTCCTCGCTCGCCGCGCGCTCCTCGAGGTGGCTCTTCCCCGACTCGGGATCGACGATCTCCACGACCGGCGCGAGCACATCGCGTTTCGTCTCCGCGTTCGAGCCATGGACGTCGATGTCCTGCTTCTGCAGCGGGTCGCGCCCCTGGAGGTGCACGGCACCGGGCTTGCCGGAGAGGTCGTTCTCGACGTGGATCGAGAGCACCTCGCCGGCGTCCGGGTCCGAGTACCAGCGCAGCGTCTTGACGGGCGCTTGGCCGAGGCGGCGCTGGTGCCAGTGCAGACCGTCGAAGTCGACGTAGAAGTGGAAGCCCTCCTTGCGGGCGAGGCGCGCGAGGAGCTGCGCGTCGGTCTCGCGCGCCTGCGAGAGGACCGCGATGCGTTCGTCGGTGTCGTCGATTTGCTGATGGGCCGCGTCGTACCCGTTCTCGGTCGCGACCTGCCGCACGACCTCCGAGCGCGTCTTGTTCTCGAAGGTGCGCGCCTTCACCACGCGGTGGAGCAACATCGAGCGGCCGTGCCCCTCGACCGAGAGCACCTGGAAGCCCGTCACCTTCTCGATGACCACCTGCCGCGGCGGCGTGAGGCTTCCGGCGTAGCCCCAGGCGACCTCCAGCAGGTTGCCCTTGCGCGTCCAGGGCTCGTCGAAGGCAGCGAGGTCGTGGTTGTCGAGCGTCAGCGTGAGCCTGTCGGCCTTTTCGTCCGAGTCCTCGTACTCGAATGAGAGCACGCGGTCGGTGAGGTCGAGCCGTTGCGCGTCCTCGCCCTCGGGGGTGACCTTGACCACGAAGAGCGGAGCGTCGCGGTTCATGCGGTCTCCCGGCGGCGCTCGTTGAAGATCTCCGCCTGGATCGTCTGGAGCGACGGAATCACCAGAGTCGCACCCACCGTCAGCGCGATCGTCGGATCGAGAATCGGCTCGGGCTGGAAGTCGGCAATGACCCACCAGAGCCCGGCGGGGCGCGGCAGCGGCGCGAAGTAGCGGCCGGCCAGCGTGAAGAGCGACTCGCCCTCCTGGACGACGTGCAGCCAGTTGTCGGGGAACGGCTGGTAGCCGAACGGCTCGCGCTCGGTGAGGAAGAGGATCCCGTCGTCGTCCTGGAGGGCCGTGCAGAAGGTGAAGCGAGACCAGCGACGCGGCGGCATCGGTCACGCCCCTTCCGGAGCCGCGGCCGGCCGCTGGCTCCCCTCGGCGAGGACCTCGTCGGAGGTGAGGCGCACGTCGCGGATCTCCTCCAGCGCGAGCTTCGCGGTGAACTGCACCGGGGTCCCCTGGAGGTTGAAGCGGCCGTACTTGAACGACAGGCTTCCGACGACGCAGGTCAGGCTCACGATGCTGGGCCAGACGACGAGCACCCGCGGCGGGCTCGTCGACGGCACATCCTGGCCCGCAACCGGGTAGCAGAGGCTCATCAGGAAGCGGCGCGACTTGAGGACATCGTCGAGGCTGCTCGTGGGATTGAGCGCGTCGAAGGTCAGCTCCAGGTTGAGCTTCAGATTCTCGGTGTTCACGAAGTGGAGCCGCTCGTGCGAGAGGCCCGGGACCTTGAGGTGCGCCCAGCCAACCTCGATCGCCTCGTCGAAGCCCGTGGGGTTGAACTGCGCCTCGATGGAGTTGCCCGTCGCGATGTTGGCGAGCGTGAGGCGCGGCGGGCGCTGGAGGGCATCGGCGAGGCTCACGGCATCACCGGGACGAAGGAGCGGACCGCAAGGCCGCGCTGCGCACGGGCCGTCGCGCGGGCCAGCGTCTCGCCGTCGACCGTGAGCGTGACGTGCGTCTCGATCGGCCGCTCGGTGGTAACCGTGGCCGTCGGGCCCGACACCTCTTGCGCGAGCGCCTGCCGCGCAGTCAGCTCGCTCGCGGCCGGCAGCGGCGCCACCGCGGAGCTCGCCGGCATCATCGAGATAGGCAGCGGCGTGATGGTCGGGCCTTCCGCGAACGAGGCGCTGCCAAGAACCGTCGACGGAGCCCGTGCATCGAGCCTCGCCTGCGCCGCGTCGCCGGCAGCAACCACTGCATCGAGCATCGCCGGCCGGAAGCGCTCGGGGATCTTCGCCGCGAGGTGGCCCACGTAGGCGACGAGCCGGTCGAGCGCGGTGCGGATGCTGTCGACGACGCTCTCGACGAACGAAACCACCGGCTGGAAGAAGGACCGCACCGCGGCGGCGCGCGGCAGGGTGTCCGTGAAGAAGAGGTAGAGCCGCGCGGCGGTCTCGCCGATGGTGGTACCGAGCCAGACGAAGGCCTCGACCACGCCGCGCACGAGCGCCACCACGGTACGCAGCGCGATCGCCACGACGCCCAGCGCTCCCGCGAGCGCGGCGATGGCGGTCCCGGCCACCCAGCCGAGCACCTCGCCGATGTCGGTCCAGACGGAGGCGCCGCCGCGTGCCTGGCCCGTGAGGCCGGTGACGTCGGCAATGAGGCCCCGCATGGCTTCCGCGAGGAACCCGACCGCCTGGCCGACGAAGCCGAAGACCGGCCGGAAGGTTGCCAGCGTCTGTCGGATGCCGGCGATGATGCCCGCGGAGAGGTGGACGAGGTCCGTCAGCGCGTCGGCGACCACGGTCACGACCTTCGCCAGCGCCTCGCCGATGGCCGCCCCCTTGGCCGCGAAGCGATCGGACGGGATCGCAGCCGCGGCGCCAAGCGCAGATTGGCCGAGGCCGCCGAAGGCGTCGCCCAGCTCGTGCAGCGCGCCCGTGAAGGCCTCGAAGACGGGCCGGGCTCGCTCGATGGCCGCTTCGAAGCCAGCCGCGAAGCCATGGAAGAACCGTTCCACCCGGTAGCCGGCCTGGTAGACCTCGATGACGAAGCGCTTGAGGCCCGCGTTGCCAGCCTTGTCGATCTCGTCGCGCACCGCCCCCGAGAAGCCTCCCGCCTCGAAGAGCTGGACCAGCGCCTGGAAGCCGAGCTTCAGCTCCGACCAGAGCTGACCGAAGAACGTCCCGAGGCCGCCGAGGTCGTGCTTCACCGCGTAGACCACGCCCGCGATGGCGACGCCGGCGAGCGCGATCCAGCCGAGTGCGGGGAGGAGCGCCGCGACCAGGCCGCCCACGCTGATGCCCACGGCTTCGAGCCCCGCCGAGAGGAGCGCAGCGCCCGCCTGCGCCGCGATGAGCGCGCCGGCGACGGCGACGATGGCGCCGCCCGCGACGACGAGCATCGCCGCGAACCGTTTGACCGGCGCGGGGAGCGCGGCGACGAGCCGCGCGATGCCGATGAACAGGTCGCGCAGCGCGGCGACGATCGGCTTGAAGACCTCCGTGAACGGCTCGCCGACGACGGTGGCGAGCGTCGAGAGCACCCCCGCGAGCGCCTTCTTCTGCCCCGAGAACGAATCGAGCAGCCGGTCCTTGAACGCCTGCGCCGTCCCGCCCGCCTGCGCGAGGCTCTGGCGCAGCATCGCGACCGCCGCGGCGCCGCTGACCATCTGTCCAGAGGCGTCGCGGATGCCGTGGCGCAGGGCGTCCATGATCACCGTGAGGCCGCCGCCGGCGCGCGCGGAGAAGATCGTCGAGAGCGCCGCGGCCCGCTGTCCCTCGGTCATGTGCGCGGTGCGGGCGTTGAGGTCGCCGAGGATGTCGACGAGCGGTCGCATGCGACCGGCCTGGTCGGTGATGGTCACGCCCAGCGCGGCCAGCTCCTTGCGGGTGTTCTTCGCGGCGAGCTGCTGGAAGGCGATGTTGACCGAGCGAGCGGCGTACTCGGCCGACGGGAACGCGCTCTTCGTGAGCCCCAGCGCGATGAGCGTATCGTTGAAGCTCGCGCCGGTCAGCGCCACGCCGCTCGCCACCCCGAGCAGCGCGGGCTGCAGCTCGTCCGCACGGATGCCGAAGGTCCGCATCGCTACCGCGAGCTGGTCGACGGTCTGCCCAGCCTGCGCGGCTTGGATGTGGAACTGGTGCAGGGTGTCGACCAGCAGCCCCGTCGACTGCTCGCGGGTGAGCCGCCCCATCGAGAGGTCGACGAGGAGCAGCGACGGCGCGAGCGCCTGCGCAGCCTCGTTCGCCGCGAGCCCCTTCTCCGTGAGCTGGCGCAGCGCCTCGGCCGCGTCCGTCGCGGAGTCGCCGGCGCCCTTGAGGCCCACGTCCAGCGCGGCCCCGCGCAGCTTCACCATCTCCGCTTCGCTCGCCCGGGCCATCGCGCCGGCCTGTTCGAGCGCGTTCTGGAAGCGGTCGGCTCCCTCGGCCAGCTCGAAGGCGCTCCCCACCGCGGCGGCGCCGGCCGCGAAGACGGCCAGCCCCTCCCCGAAGCGAGCGAAGGAGGACTCGACCGCGTGCGTCGCCGCCTCGCTCTTGTGTTCGAGCTTCTCGAAGCTCCCCTGCACGCGCTCGATGACCCCGCTCGCGAGGTCGCGCGCCGTGAAGACGAATCCGAGGCCCATCTGATTGAGCGCCATGGGTCACTTCCGCCTGCGCGCCGCCTGCTCGATGGCGTGCGTTTCCCGTGCCCGCTCCGCATCGAGCCGTTCGAGCAGCCACCGCATCCGTCCGAGGTCCAGGTCCATCGCTTCGGTCAGCGTCAGCGCGAGACCGCTCCCGCCGTGCTGCGTGTAGAGGAGCCGGAAGATGCCTTCCCAGAACTCCTCTTCCGGCAGCGACGGGAAGAGGGATCTCAGGCCGCCTTCGCCCTCGGCAGGAAGAAGCCCCGTTCGAAAGGGAGGTCGATCTCCTGGACCGAGAGACAGGCCGGGCACTCGACCTCGATGCGCGTCTCGACGCCGCCGTCCGCCTCGTCGAAGCAGTCGAGGAGCGCCACCTGGTCGGCCAGCTCCATCTCGTCGAGGAACTTCCGCCGCTCCTTCTCCGCGACACCCTCGATCTCGGCGATGCGCGCGAGGAGCGCGGTCTGGAGAAGACCGCCCTGGCCGGCCTTCAGCGACTTCGCCGCCCGCTGCTCGTCGGCGCCCGTGAGGAGCCGGAACCAGATCTTGCGGCCGTCGTGCGGCAGCCTCGTCTCCAGCCGGTTGCCCGTCGCGAACGCCTCGAGCGCCTCCTCGGACAGCGCCCGCACCGGCAGCTCCGAGAGCTTCAACTCCCACTCGAAGCGCTCCCGGCAGGAGGCAGCCGCGCACTGGACTGAGAAGGCGTAGACGTCGCCGAACGTCAGCGCCCGGATCTTGAGGAGCGTGTAGAAGCGGTCGGCGACCAGGACCTTCGACCAGTCGAGCGGCTTCTCCTCCTCGACCTGGTACGGCCCGGGGTCATCGGTGGACAGCCAGCAGGCGGAGAGGACCTTCTCGAAGGTGGCTCCAGACTTCGCCGCGGCCCGGTCGGCGAGCAGCGTTCCCTCCTTGCCCTTGAGGCCGCGGATGGTCCCCGCGAGGCCCGAGGGGCAGGTGATCGTTTCAGACATGGCTTCCTCCGTTCCCGTTCATGGCTGCAAGAGATCGAACCAGTCGAAGGTGAGCGTGACCGACTCGATGACGTTCTCGTCGGCGCCGTTGTCCCACTCGCCCGCGACGAACTTGATGGGCCACGCCTGCGCGAGCGACCAGCGGCGCAAGGTCGACCCGTCGCGGTCCTGCTGGACGATGTCGACGCCGCGCTTGAAGAGCGGCTCGACGAGGCCGGCGTTCGCCGAGGCGATGGCCACGTCCGACATCCAGTTGAAGAGATCCTGGTCCTGCGTGGCGCCGCGTTCGAGCGTCACGTCGGCGAAGGTCAGCCGCCCGGGCGACTTGTTCGGGATGAGCGAGCCGCCCTCGAATGCCTGGACCTTGGCGACTTCGACCGACAGCTCCGAGCACTTCTGGAAGCCCGCCCAGCCGACGCCGTCGATCTCGACCAGGTACTTGAACTTCTTGTGGAAAAGGCGCGCGGAGCCGAGGATCACGACCCACCTCCATCGGCGGTGAGCTGGCTGAAGCGGAGGATCACGAACTCCGCCGGCTTGTTCGTGGCGAGGCCGATACGGCCCACGACCTGCCCCGAGAAGATGACCGACGTCGGGTTCAGCGCGTCGCCGAAGTCGACGAAGAATGCCTTCTTCGGGTCGGTCGAGCGGAAGGCGCCATTGCGCAGTTGGTCCATCAGGAACGCGGTCGCCATGCGGCGGAGCGTCGCCCGTAGCGCCTCGGTGTTGTTGTGGTGCTTCGCGAAGAGCGTCCCCTGCTTCATCGACTGCTCGATGAAGATGACGCCGCGCCGCTCGGCGACCGTCGGGAAGTTCCCGTCGGCCTTCAGCGTGCGGGCGCCGTCGATGTGGCGGGGCGTGCCCGGGAGCACCGTCAGCGGGTTGATGCGCTTCGGGAAGACGAGGTCGCGCTTCGTCTCGTCGAGCGTCTCATCGGTCTCGAAGCCGAGGACGCCAAGGAGCTTGCCGTTCTCGATGCCCGCGGGTGGGATGTAGACGCCGCCGGGCCGCGAGCCGTCGGTGCGCGCGTAGACGGCGGCGAGGATCCCCGAGGGCGCGACCGTCAGGAGCGCGTCCGAGCCGAAGATGGTCGTCGAGGGGTTCTGGATCTGGACACGGGGCCAGTAGATCGCCGCGTACTCCGAGAGGCCGATGAGGCCGGCGGTCGTGTCCGCGTACGCGATGACGTCGACCGCCGAGAGCCCGGCCGGCGGGTCGAGGATCGCGAAGACCGAGCCGTCGCGCGTGGACTCGCAGTAGGTCACCATCGCGTTGTGCACGGCCGAGGTGGCGCGCCCGGGAACGATGAGGAGTGAGAGGTCCTGGACGGTGTCGAGCGCGTGGAGGCCGGTCTTGCCCGCGTCGTTGCCGGTGAAGTCGTCATCGTCGAGGCCGGTGAGGCCGTCGTCGCCGCCAGTCATCGGGCCGAAGGTGCCCAAGGCCGGGCGGTTCCCCGGCGCGGCCGTGGCCGATTCCAGATCTGTCAGCTTCACGCGCGTCGAGGCCGCATTGACGATGCTGACGGCGTACCGCGGCTTCGTCGCATCCATCGTGAGGTTCGGGTAGACCTCGACACGAACGCCCCCTTCCTCGACGACCAGGTTGAACTCGTCCGCCGCGCCGGAGGTCGGCGCCTCGATGGCGATGCTGATCGCGTTCGCGTAGGCGCCGTCGGAGAGACCGTCCACGCGCAGCGTCGCGAGCGGGGTGGCCGCACGGTCGTTCAGCGTCAGCGTCGCCGCCTTGGATGTCTTGGTCGTCGGATCGGTGATGTCGGTATGGTGGACCGTGCGCACCACCCAGAGCGTCGTCCCCTGGTTCTCGAAGAAGCCCTGGGCGGCCAGCGCGAGGTCGGAGGCGGCGGTGAAACCGCCGAAGACCGAGACGAACTCCTCGAACGACGTGACGAGTTGCGCCTGGTCGATGGGTCCGCGCTCGGTCACCCCCACGGCTCCAACGACCGAAGTCGCGAGCGCGGGGATGTTGCGGATGCGCGGCTCCTCCTCGACGATGACGACCTTGGAGGCGAGCAGTTCGCGGCTCATGGCGTCGCCTCCTTCTTCGGTCCGGGAGCCGGCGACAGCTCAGCCACCACCTCGATGCGCCCGGCCCGCAGCGCGACCTTCACCTCGCGGCAGCCCAGGGCGGCGTCGGGCAGGCCCCGCCGTAGCTCGCGCGGCAGGAGCGTGAGCGACGCGCAGACCTGCTTCTCGATCACGCGCTGCGCGCGCACGCCGGTAACGGGGCTCTGGTCGGTGACCACCACACGCATCGGCCGGCAGCCGCACGTGCCCGAGGCACACGAGACCTCGTGCTCGAGGTTCATGACCAGCATTCGCCGGGTCCGGTTGCCCAAGGACGCCATCAGCGCGCCTCCGTCTCGATCGCCACGCTCTCGGCCACGCGTCCCTCGCGCAGCGGGATGCCCTGCGGCTCGTCGAGGTCGAAGCCACGCAGCACGAAGACGCCGGTGAAGTGGCGCACGTTGGAGGGGTTGGGCGTCGAGGCGATCTTCAGCCCGTCCAGCAGCGCCAGCTCGTAGCTGACGCTCCCCTTCGCGGGATCGCTGCCATCGCGCGCAACCTCGAGGCGGAGGTTCTTGTGGAAGAAGAGCGTCGCGGCGGCGAGGAGGTTGAAGAGTTCCGAGGTCCGGTCGGTGACGCCGACGAGCGTGAACTCCAGGTCGACGGTGTAGGGCTCGCGCCGCTCGCGGAAGATGCCTGGCGCGGTTTCCTCCTGCGGCAGGTCGTTGCGCGAGTAGAAGCGGTCCTCGAGAACGGACGGCCCGATGAGGACGACCGCCGGCAGCCGAGATAGCTCCGCCCGCTCGATGCCGGCTTCCGCAAAGTCGGTCGAGGTCGTCAGCGAAACGTTCTCGTGGACTTGGCGCTTCAGCTCCCGGATCAGCGTCCGGACGAGGCGGGCGAGGTCCGTCTCGACCGTGAGGTCCGGCGGCGCGTAGCTGAAGGCGCCCGCGAGCGTCGCTGTCTCGCCGCCAGCCTGCACCTCGACATCGACGGCCCCCGCGTCGTGGCGCGGCGTCACGCAGAGGAGTCGCTCGGCGCTCGGGACCGACAGGTGCGTCGCCGGCGTGCCGCCGAAGAGGACTTCCACCAGCCCGTCGAGCGGAAAGCCCGCGCCGGCAAGCTCGACGAGCGTCAATCCGCTCGTGAGGCCGTGGTCCGGCGTGAGGGAGCGGAACGTCAGCATCAGCGCGCCTCTTTCCCGGAGAAGCTCTCCGCCAGGCGCCGAGCGAAGCGTTCCTTTGCGCCGGGCGCGAGCTTCTTCCAGACCGGCGCGAGGAACGGCCGCGCGGGAATCGTGTAGACGAGTACCCGCGTCTCCTTCGCAAGCGGCGCCTTCGTCAGCCCCTGAAGGAAGAGCGCGAGGAAGAGCCGGCGCACCTTCTCGGTCACGGGAACCACGATCGGGTGACGAGTCCCGCTCTCGTTGAGCTCGGCGATGTCGACGAGGGCCGCGCCGTCCTTGGCACGTGCGGTCCGCAGCACCCCGACGAAGGCTCCCTCCTCTTTCTCGACGACCGAGACCGAATTGCGCAGGTCCCCGTGGTGCAGGAGCGCCTTCGTGCCGCCGAAGCCGGCGAGCTTGCGCAGCGCGAGCGTCAGCGGGGAGACCGGCTTGAACGCCTCGCGGCCCGGCGCCTGCGCGGTGATGCCCTCGACGATCTCCTTGCGGAAGAGCTGCGCCTCGGCGAGCACCCCCTTGCGCATCGCTCCCTCGGCACGCTCGCCGAGCTTCGCCAGCGCCTCCTTCGCCTCCGCCCACTGGCCGAACTTCCCCTCGCTCATGACCGCACCCCCTGCTCGCGGTCGTGGAACACAGCGAGGAGCAGGTTGCGCGCGAGACCGAACCCGAATGTCAGCGGGCGGACCTCGATGGCGAAGAGCCCGGGTGGCGTCTGGATCGCCTGAACGATGTTCCCCGCTCGGTCCCGCAGCGCGGCAAGGCGGTCGCCGACGCGCAGCTTCGCATCGCCCGTCGTGGGCTCGACGAGGCCCTGCCGCTCGAGGTCCCGGAAGTGGAAGACGAGCGTCAGCGCCGTCTTCGGCAGGTCGCCAGAGAAGGCTTCCTCCAGCG
The DNA here is from genome assembly GCA_027451705.1 of Pseudomonadota bacterium. Taxonomy (GTDB): domain Bacteria; phylum Myxococcota; class Myxococcia; order Myxococcales; family JAKAPL01; genus JAKAPL01. The sequence continues at coordinate 1,590 of DAIDIT010000023.1, read as the reverse complement.
TCTCGAACTCGCCCACCTCGACCTGACACGGGATCGTGATCGTCTGCTCCACGCGCCCGTCCGGGAGCGGCTCCTTGAAGTCGGGATCGAAGCGCGACTCCGCCCGGTCGAGCTGGGCGATCTCTGCGACGAACGGAAAGAGGAGACGCCCGCGCATCAGGCCGCCCCCAGGTCCGACGGCCGCTTGAACATCACCAGCAGGTTGTCGATCTCGGGATCGCCCGTGAAGACGCCGTGCAGGCGCAGCGCTTCCAGCGTGTACATCTGCTCGCGCGTCTTCTCCTGCGTGAGCCGGTAGCGCTTCTGCGCGTCCTCGCGCGCGTCCACGTCGCGCAGCCGCGGCAGCTCGCGGACCACGAGACGCTTGCACACCTCGCGGATGAGGCGGGGAAGCCCGCCCGTCGTCGAGCCGTCGGGGTCCGTGTAGCCGAAGACGCCCTTGACCTCGACGTTCTGGGTGCCGCGGGGAAAGATGAGGTCGGAGATGAAGCCCGGCCGCATGCTCGGCGGCACCGCAATGCGCACCAGCGAGATGCGCGGGTCGTCGCGGTCGTCGGGCTTGAGGAGCCCCATCGACAGGTGCCGGTTGTAGACGTTGATCGCGCCCGGGTACCAGACGCCGCCGACGATCCACGGGCTGACGATGCGCACCTCGTCGATAGCGATGACCGGCTCGGACAGGAGCAGGTCCGGCGAGTCCTTGCCGTCGAGGCGGAAGGTCAGGAAGCGCGGCTGGAAGAAGCGATCGGTGACCTCCTCGATGTAGCGGGTCGCCATCGCGACGAGCGAGACGAGGCGCTCGCGCGAGGCGTCGGTCTCGCTCACGCCCTCGCCGCGCAGGTCCGCGAGTGAGCAGTAGCCCGAGCCCACCGCGTCGCGAGCATCGGCCAGCACGTCGAACGGCGAGACCGAGTGCTGCTCGGCGGTCGTCTCGGCGAGCCGCCAGCGCCAGCGGACCTCGTGCGCGCCTTCGGGCTCGGTGTCGCCCGGCCGGTAGCGGGCGACGTAGCGGCCCTTGCTCAGTCGGTCACCGTCGGGGCACGGGCGCAGATCAACGAGCGCCCAGTTCCCCGCGACCGGCGGGCACACCTGCACCGGCGTGACGCGCTTCTCGGGCGTCGAGACGTCGAGCACCTGGTATTCGATGCGCAGCGCGTCGACGAGCTGGCCCTGCGAGATGTCCGGCGGCAGGCCCGCGGCGATGCTCTCCGGTGGCCCGGGCGCAATGGTGAGCAGCTCCAGCACCGGGTGCTGGCCGTTGCTCTCCTGTCCTCGCACCAGCTCGCGCATCGATTACTTCCGGGCAGCCTTCTTACGTTGTTCGGATTTCTGGCCCTGGGGCTGTATGCACGGTATGCCCGCCGCCCCACTTGGCAACGGCAATTGCCAGTACTCGTCGCACTGAGCCTGGGCTTGATGGCTAAGCAGATGGTCGTGACACTGCCCTGCGTCATGTTGCTGCTCGACTACTGGCCGCTGCGCCGCTGGTCGCCCTTTTCTGATGAAACGTCGGGCAACGAGGGCGCATCCAAACCTGAATTCGCTCCGGCGACACCTGTAAGGGCCATCGCCCGGAAACTGATCATTCTC
>DAIDIT010000022.1 GCA_027451705.1 Pseudomonadota bacterium | reverse complement strand
AATGACCGCTCTCGATTTGGGACTTCGCATCCTCGTGCTGCTCTCGCCGGTCCTGCTGGCCGCGCTCGCCTGGGCCTCCGCGCGGCTCGCCCAGTTCATCACCGCCCACGTCAAGAACGCCTACCTCAAGAACGCGCTGGTGCGGCTCGAGGATGCGGTGGTCAACTCGGTCAAGGACGTCGAGCAAACGCTCGTGGCCGAGGTGAAGGCGTCGTCCGGCGATGGGAAGCTCAGCGCCGCCGACCGCGACCGGATCAAGCGGGCCGCCATGGACAAGGTGAAGAGCTACCTCGGCATGAAGGGCATCGCGGAGATCGCGACGATCCTCGGTCTCTCGTCCGAGGCGCTCGACGGCGTGATCGGCACCCGGATCGAGGCGGCGGTCCACGACGTCCGCGCGGCCACCGCGGCGATCGCCGCGAAGGCCCCGGCTTCGGCGGCGCCGTCGGGAGGCAGCCAGCTCCCTTTGGCGCCATCGCCCGCGGCCTAGACGCCGCGGGCGAACTCGCACCCGGGCACGGCCAGCTCGACCTGTCGCTCTACGCGAAGCCCGATGCCATGGGTGGTCAACTCGATTACGAGCGCCGGGTGACACAGAGCCTGTCGCTCTTCGGCGAGGGCTGGGCCGGCCTCGCCGAAGGGCCGGGCGGGTGGCAGCCGGACTTCGGTGCGCTGGGAGGCGTGCGGTGGAAATTTTGAAGATCGTGCCACTGCAGAAGGAGAGCCGCTTCGACAAGCTGCTCGCCCAGGCGCAAGCAGAGTTCCGCCTGCTGCGAGTGCTGCCGAAGCGGCGCTCCCTTCTCATGCGCGTTATCTACCGCGTAGCGCTGATGCCGCTCTGGAACCCGACCTTTCTCGACGACTACACGACGAGATCGTCCACGTGCGCGACGCCTGGCGCACCGGGCTGCTGCTGTTCGCGTTCTCCTACCTCTTCCTGCTGCCCGCGGGCCTCACCCTGCGCGCCTTCCGGGAGCTGCGGGCCTACACCGATCACGACGGCCCGAAGAGTGCGGAGAGAACGGCGCCGACCGAGAGGCCCCATCCACTCGCGGGGCTCCCGAGCAGGGAGCCCCAGAGGTCGGTCAGGCCGACCGCGGGCCGGAGCGAGACGCTCGGCGAAAGATCGATCGCGAAGCCGAGGCTGCCTCCGGCGGCTTGGAACGCGTCGCCCGTCGCAGGCAGAAACACGTAGGCGTAGTGCCCCGAGACGGACGCCGAGAGCGCTGCCGCCAGATGGTACGTCAGGATCAGCGCTGCGCCGGGGCTCCAGGCGCTCGACGACTGGCCTTGGTGCTCGACGGCGGCGTTCGCCGCCTCCAGCACAATCGCGACGTCGAGCGGCGCCTTGCGCGGTGTGAGGCGCAGCTTCAGGCTGAGCTGTCCACCGAGCGCGGGGCCTACCGTGTTGTAGGGCGGAGGCACGGTGACGACCTGGAGGCCGACCTCGGCCCATGGCAGGATTCCAAGTCGCAAGGAGGCGAAGGGAAGATAGGTCAGGTACTGGCCGCCGCGCACCTGGGTGAACAGACCTCCGATACCGGCGGCGACGCGCCCCGACCCGGGAGGCGCGGTTTGGGCGGTGTCGAAGTCAACCAGCTCCAATGCCCGGGCGGGGTCCGGTGCCACGAAGACCGCGCCGAGGAGAAGGCCGGCAGCGAGGAAGGCCCATCGCGATATCCTCATCTCCTCACCCGGTTACCCTGGTGACCGCTGCTGGTTGAAGAAGCGCTGGCCCATGCCTCCGCGGCGCTTTGGCGGCACGCTCACCGCCTCTTCGACGCCGGAACGACCGTCCGGACGCCCACGCGATCGCGCGCGAGATCCTGGGTGGGAATGCAGCAGCTATTGCGCGCGATCCAGCCTGCCGCCGCGAGGCCGAGCGCGGTGATCAGGACGGCAAAGGTGAGGATCGCTGCCCAGCGGCCGGCCTCTCGGGCGCGTTCGCTCACTCCGTCCTCCGGCCGCCGGAGCTCTCGCGCGAGGGCGACGCGAGGTGACGGCGGACGAAGCGCGCGAGTGCGAGGACCGACCAGCCGGCCGCAGCAAGCGCGGCGCCGACGAGCGCGGCGGCGCAACAGGGGTCTCTCAGCACGCTCATCGAAGGGCCTTCGCGCCGTGGCTCATTCCGCGCAACAGGACAGCATGGCTGGATCCTTGCGGCGCGAGATCGCCGCGATCTTGAGCGCCTCCGCCATCGTCGGGTAGACGTGCAACAGATCGACGAAGTCGCCCAGCCGGGCGCGAAAGCGCAGCGCCATCGCCGCCTCGTGGATGACCTCCGCGGCGGCAGCGCCGAGCATCGTCACGCCGAGCACCTCGTCCGTCTCGGCGTCGGCGACCATCTTCACGAAGCCCCGCGGATCGCGGATCGCGCCCGCTCTCGGGACCATCGACATGGGGGTCGCCCGGCACCAGCAGGAATGGCCGGCCGCCACCGCCTCCTTCTCGGACAGGCCCACCACCGCGAGCGGCGGGTCGATGAAGATCGCGCGCGGGACGACCCGGTGGTCCACCTTCCTGGGCGGCTCTCTCGAGAATGCGTTGTGCGCCACGAGGCCGCCGTCGTGGCTACCGACCGGCGTCGCCATCTGGCTTCCGCGCTCGCGCCCGACGACATCGCCCGCGGCGAAGATGTGCGGCACGTTCGTGCGCAGCTCGTCGTCGACCGCGACCTGGCCCTCCGCGCCGAGGCGGACGCCCGCCCGGTCGAGGCCGATGCCGTCGCTGTTCGGGCGGCGCCCGGCGGCGATGAGGAGCCGTTCGGCGCGCAGCTCCCGCCGCTCCCCATGGCGCAGGTAGCTGGCCACGACGCCCTCGCCGTCCCGTCGAACGGCGGTGGCCAGCGCCGAGGTGATCACCTCGACGCCCTCTTCCTGCAAGATCGCCCGCACGGCCGGCCCGACCTCGGGCTCGTAGCCGTGCGCGAGGAGCTCTTCGCTGCGCTCGAGGATGGTGACGGCCGTGCCGAAGCGCCTGAACATCTGGCCCAGCTCGAGCGCGATGTAGCCGCCCCCGACGACGAGAAGCGAGCGCGGCAACTCCCGCAGCTCGACCTCCTCACCGCTGCCGAGCAGGTCGCTCGTGAGGTAGGGCACTTCCGAGAGGCCCTCGATGTCTGGGATCACCGGACGAGCGCCGGTCGCGACGAGGATCGCCTGCCCGGTGAACCTCTTGCCGCCGGCGCCAACGGTCCGCGGATCGAGGAACTCGGCTTTCCCGCTCTCGATGCGGAACTTGCCGCCTGCGAGGCTCTCGTACTTCTTCTTGCGGTAGCCGGCGATGACCTCGTCCTTCTGCCGGACGAGCGCGCCGAAGTCGACCTCGAGCGCGGCGGGCGCCAGCCCGGGGTAGCGCGGATTGCGGGCGTCGTGGACGAGCTTCGCCGCCTCGATCAGGTTCTTGGAGGGCAGGCAGCCCCGGTTGACGCAAGTGCCGCCGACGCTCCGCGCCTCGATCAGGACGGCGGTCTTGCCGACCTCCTGCGCTCGGAGCGCGGCGGCGAACGCCGTCGAGCCCGAGCCGAGGACGACCAGATCCGCCTGCTCAACGGTGCCCATGGGCTCCTCCGGTCTCTCGCTCGCGGGTAGGCGAAGCCTCTTCTCGCTCGACCTGCCCCGGCCTCTCCGGCGGGCGAGCCTTCGCGAGCGCCGACTTTGCATCCTTCACGGCCTTGTTCACCTCCCCGAGGCAGCAGGCCCCGGAGGGGTTCTTCGTTTCGCACTCGCAGCGGCCGGCCTTCACCTCGGCGGTGATGCGGGCGGGAATCGTCGACAGCCCCGTCGCCGCGACCTCTCGCCGGACATCGGCCCGGCTGAAGCCGAAGCAGTAGCAGAGCGGGATCGGATCCTCGGTCTCCTTGAGGCCGACCCGCACCCGCGAGGCGCCCTTCTCGACGAGCCGGCCGTCGGCGCCGTAGTAGAGGACGCTGCAGGTCGGGGTGCGGCAGAAGCGGCGCTCCACGGCGAGGAGCGAGGTCGCCGCATCCGGCGCGAGCATGGCCGCGATGGTTTCGTCGCCGACCTCGCGCCCGACCGCGCCGCAGCGCGGGCAGGGCGTCTGGCCGCCGCCCTTCGGAATCGGCACCTCGCAGCAGCCATGCATCTCAGGACCCCTTTGGAAGGCTCGCCTTGTAGCCGAGCTGGTTCACCGCGTCCGCGAGCTGCTGGGGCGTGACCTTGCCCGGCGCGTACTCGACCACCGCCTCCTTGTTCGCATAGCTCACCCTCGCGTCCTGGACGCCGTCGAGCTTCTTCAGGGCGATGCGGATGGCCGTCGTGCACGCCGGACAGTCCATTCCCTCGATGTGGAGGGCCGCCGTCCGCGAGGCCACCGCCGGCGTCTGGGCGCGAGCCGAGCCGGCGCCGCACGGGCACAGGCGTGCTCCCTCGACGACGGCGAGCCCACCCAGCACGAGGAAGCCGGCGGACACATAGGGCTTGAGCGACATGGGCCTCCTTGAATCAGCGCGCCAGCGCCGCGGCCAAATAGGGAAACGCGAGGAAGCCGGCGACGAACACGGTCGCGACCCAGAGCATCACCTTGCCGAGCCGGTTGCTCTTGGGATGCTCGCAGTCGCACGCGAGGCCGCCCTGGACGTCGGCCGCGGCGGCGGCCTTCGGCTTGCGGTAGGTGACGTAGAAGCCAAGGGCGAGAAGGCCCAGCGTCAGCACCATGAAGTAGGGCCGGTAGCGCTCGAACTTGACGAGGAGCCCGGCGCCGCCGAGGCCAAGCAAGGCGAAGAGGAGCGGCCCCAGGCAGCAGAGCGAGGCGAGGAAGGCGGAGACCACCGCCCCGGCGAGCGTGGCAATGCTCCATCCCTTGGCCGGCGGACGATCGGCCCCGGCTGCGACTTTATCCATGGCATCCTCCACCGCTACAACAGCCGTGCCCGATCCGGTCGTTCCGGCCATCATTTCGCGACCTCGAAGCCCGCCTTGACCACGGCCTTCTCGATCTTCTTCGGCCCGGTCTTCTCGTCATCGTAGGTCACCGCCAGCGTCTTCTTGTCGAAGTCCGCCTGGGCCTGCTGGACGCCCTTGACCTTCTTGACCGACGCCTCGGTCTTGGCCGGGCACATCGCGCAGTGCCAGCCGGAGACGTGCAGCGTGAGCTGCGCCTCCTTGGCATGGGCCACCGAGCAGGAGACCAGCATCAGCGAAAAGACCACGCTCGTCGCTCGCCTCATCACTCTCGCCATCGGATCGTCTCCTTCTCGAGTGGGTGGTGAATCTTCTCTTGACCTTCTTCGCGATAGCAACGCAAGGTTCGGGCCAGCGCCCAGCCCATCCCGATCCTCCGAGAAATTGCCTGCTCCGGCCTGGTGGTGTCGCAGGGGGCATGTACCGATCGTCCATTATGGATTGCCGGGTATGCGATTTTGGAGTACAGCCGAGGACGTGACGACTCCGAGGCTCGGCGACGCCGTCGAGGGCGACTTGGTAGCGCGGAGCCCGGCCATGCGGGCGGTCCTCGCGCTGGCCGAGCGGGTGGCGCTGGTCGACTCGCCCGTCCTCCTGACCGGCGAGAGCGGCGTCGGCAAGGAGCGGATCACGCGGCTCATCCATGCCCACTCGAGGCGGGCGCGCGGTCCCTTCATCCCCGTCAACTGCGGCGCGCTGCCGGAGAGCCTGCTGGAGAGCGAACTGTTCGGCCACGTGAAGGGCGCGTTCACCGGCGCCGACAAGGACCACAAGGGCCTGTTCGAAGCCGCCGCCGACGGCACGCTGCTGCTCGACGAGGTGGGCGAGATCCCGCTCGGGGTCCAAGTGAAGCTCTTGCGCGTGCTCCAGGATCGCGAGGTGCGCCGCGTCGGCTCGACCGAAACGCACGCGGTCAACGTGCGTCTCCTTGCCGCGACCAATCGCGACCTCGAGCAGATGGTCCAGGAGCGTAGCTTTCGCAAAGACCTCTTCTACCGGCTCAAGGTTGTGAGCCTCGAGGTGCCGCCGCTGCGCAGGAGGCGCGAGGACATCCTGCCGCTGGCGCACCAGTTCGTGCGGCGCGGATGTGCGACCTACCACTGCGGCCCGTGCTCACTCTCGGCCGCGGCGCTCGACAAGCTGCTCGCCTACAACTGGCCGGGCAACGTCCGCGAGTTGGAGCACGCGATGGAGCGGGCCGTCGTCCTCGCCGAGGGGAAGCCGAAGATCGAGCTGACGGACCTACCGCCGGAGGTCTTGCAAGGGAACGGCGCGGCGGCCGAGGACGACGCGTCGCTGACGCTGGCAGATGTCGAGCGCCGCCACATCCTGCGCGTGTTGGAGCGCTGCGGCGGCAGGCGCAAGGAGACGGCGAGGGCGCTCGGGATCGCCTCCAACACGCTGTGGCGCAAGCTGCGCGAGTACGGCCTCATTCAAGGGTAACGTCTGGAGCCGGCTGTCCATGTCGTAGGCTTTGCCTTCCTCTGCCTAGCAGTGCTGGAGAGCCGGCCGCCAGTTCTCTCGAAAGAACCGTGGGCAACGTTCTCGCGGCAGCGGTAGAGGGTACCGAGATCTCGAGGTTGCTCCCGTCGAGGATGGTAAGGGCTTAGCGCGCGGCCGAACTCACCGCGACTTCCTCCCAGGCCCCTGCCGCAGGAATTCCTTCCCCTCGACGATCAGGTACTCGGCCACCTGGTCGCGCAGCCGCGTCTGGTACTTGGGCGAGAGCCGGCGAACGTTGACGATGAGTTCCTGCTCGGCCACCGAGAGCGTCTCGCCGGCTCTGTCCTTCATCGGCCGCTCGCCGCCTGGCCCGGCGCCGGCGATGGCGAGCTTGCCGAGCGTACCGACCACGAACTGGAAGAAGTCGTCGCGCGGGAGCTTGAGCACGTCGGCCCATGCGTAGATGCGCTTGAGCGCGAGCCCCTCGCGGGCGTTCTCGACCGCCGAGATCGAGTAGTTGTGGCGGTAGCCGAGCGCCTCGCGCAGATGGGCTTGCGTCAGCCCGAGTTGCTCGCGCCGGCGGCGGATGAACGCGCCGACCCGTTCGCGCCGCGCCTGCTCGTCGGATGTGATGTGGAAGCGCGGGGCCTTCTTCTTGGGCTTCGGTCCATACCGGCGTCTATTCGTTCCGGGCATGGCTCCTCTGTACCTCCAACGCTGGAGGGGCCGCAATGGCGGCTCTTCAGGCGCCCAGCACCCCAGTGCTTCAGGCACTCTCAAGTGCTTGAGATGTAAGCAGTTGCCGCCTTGACGGTCCCGCGAGCCAGAGCCAACTGTCCGTGCGCACGCTCGCATGAGGCGAGCGAGAGAGGAGCACGAGATGCACGAACGGACCAAGAGGGCAGTGCCGATTCTGGAGTGGACAGACCAGGGAAGGGGGCGGTAGCCAATGGCGCACAGCTACTTCAAGGAACTCGCCCGCCGCGACGAACCCGAGCATCCGGTCGACATCGCGTTGGAGCGCCGCCTGCCGCAGGCGCGACTGCTCCGGAGGATCCGGAGTCGTGGCAGCCGACTCCTGACATCGCTCGGCGAGCGCCGGTCGCTCTGGCTGACGCTGGAGTCGCTGCTCGTCGAGTACCACGCGAACCGGGGCGAGACCTACTTCGACCTCGGCTACGAGCACGGCGCCGCCGCGGCGCGCGCGGAGGCGAAGGGGCGCGGCGTCCTCAGCAAGGCCGGGCGCGCGCTCGCCACGCAACTGCGCAACCTGCTCGTGCAGTCGGAGTTGCCCGCACGCGAGCGGTTGCTCGTCCTGCTCGACACCGCTTGGGCGCTGGCCCGCGACGAGGACCAGTCATGAGCCGGGCCTGCCTTGTCGCGGTTTGCGTGGCCGCCCTCAGCATGGCCGGGATCGCGCGCGCCGACTCCGCGGACGGGAACGCCGCGCTCACCCGCGTGGCCATCGGCGTCGCGACGGGGCGGCTGTCGCTCTGCCAGGCCATCTCCGCGGCGGACGAGGTCGCGAAAG
>DAIDIT010000021.1 GCA_027451705.1 Pseudomonadota bacterium | reverse complement strand
TGGCGCACCGGCGAGGCTCTTCGGTGCGCCGGCGAGGCTCGTCCAGGCACCTTCGAGGCTCAACGGTGCACCGTCGAGGCTCTTCGGTGCACCGAGGAGGGTCCGAGGTGCACCTTCGAGGCTCTTCGGTGCATCGGCGAGGGTCCGAGGCGCACCTTCGATCGTTCGCGGTGCAGCTCCGGCGCGGCGCGCTGCGTCAAGCGCGTTGCGGGGAGCATTTCGTAGGGGTAGACTCTGCCTATGCTCGCCGGAAGCCGCCGTATCCTGCCGATCTTGCTGGCCTTGGTGTCCGCGACCGCGTTTGCCCGGGCGAAGGGCAAGGCCACGCTCGTCCTCCAGGTCACGCCCAAGGGCGCGCAGGTGTTCGTCGACGGACACGACATGGGGAAGGCGACGGCCGGGCGCTCCATCGAGGTGACCTCCGGCTTCCACGACGTCCGGCTCGTCTATAAAGGCGACGAGCGCGAGGAGCACATCAAGTTCGAGGCGGGCAAGAAGACGATCTACAACGTGCAGTTCGACGAGGGCAGCGGCAAGGAGAACGGCGGCGACGACCTCGACGTGCCGTCGTCCGACGACTCGCCCTGACGCGGCATGACAGGCCGGCCCCTCCTCGGCGCCCACGAATCGGTCGCGGGCGGGCTGCACCTCGCCTTCGAGCGCGCGTCCGCGGACGGCGCCGAGGCGATCCAGATCTTCACCAAGAATGCGCGCGGCTGGGCGGGCAAGCCGCTCGCCCCCGAGGACGCCGCCCGCTTCCGCGCCGCCGCCCGCGCCGCGCGGGTGCCGGCGGTCTCGCACGCGAGCTACCTCGTGAACCTCGCGAGCGAGGACCCGGGCATCCGCGGCAAGAGCCTCGACGCGATGGCCGACGAGGTCGCGCGCTGCGACGCGCTCTCGGTGCCGCTGCTCGTGGTCCATCCGGGCAGCCACCCGGACCCGGCGCGCGGCGCCGCGCTCGCCGGGCAGGCGCTGCGCGAGGTCCGCCGCCGCGCCCCGCGGAGCCGGACCCGCATCCTGATCGAGAACGCCGCGGGCCAGGGCCACAGCCTGGGCCGCACGTTCGAGGAGCTGGCCGCGATCCTCCGTGCGGCCGGCAGCCCCGCGTGGCTCGGGGTCTGCCTCGATTCCTGCCACCTGTTCGCGGCGGGCCACGACATCAGGACCCCGCGAGCCTACGCCCGCACCCTGGCCGCGTTCGACGCCGCGGTCGGCCTCTCGCGCGTGCGGGCCTGGCACCTCAACGACTCCAAGGGCCCGCTCGGCTGCCGGGTCGACCGGCACGAGAACGTCGGGGACGGGCAGATCGGCCTCGCCGCGTTCGCGTGCATCGTCAACGACGCGCGCTTCGCCTCGGTGCCGGCGGTCCTCGAGACCGAGGAGGGGAGCCAGAAGGAGAACCTCCGCCGGCTGCGCGCGCTGCGGCGGCCGGAGGCCCGGGAGGAGCGACGCCGTGAGCTCGCGTAGCCGCAGCGTGGCGCGGCTCTTCGCGGTGACGGCCGCGGACTCCGAGGTCTCGGTGAAGCTCGCCCGGCTCGAGGAGGTGATGCGCGGCGCGCGGCGGCCGCTCGTCCTCGCCCACGACAACCCCGACCCCGATTCGATCGCCTCGGCCGTCGCCCTCGCCCACCTCGTGCGCCAGAGGCTCGGGATCGAGGCCCGCGTCGCCTACGGCGGACTCGTCGGGCGGGCGGAGAACCAGGCGATGATCCGCGAGCTGCGGCTGCCGCTCGTGCCGGTCTCGCGCATCGTCTTCGACGAGTACGACCGCATCTGCCTCGTCGACACCCAGCCCGAGGCGGGCAACCACAGCCTGCCGCCGCGCCACTTCCCGGACGTGATCCTCGACCACCACCCGGTGCGCGAGAGCAGCCGGAGGGCCCGCTTCGCCGACGTGGGCGGCGAGTGCGGCGCCACCTCGACGATGCTCGCGCGCTACCTCGCCGCCGGAGGGGTCGAGCCGTCGCCCCAGGTCGCGACCGCGCTCTTCTACGGGATCAAGTCCGACACCCGCGACCTCGGCCGCGAGACCGGGACCGTCGACGAGGACGCCTACCTCTGGCTCTTCCCCTGGGTCGACAAGATCGAGCTCGGGCGCATCGAGCACCCGCGGCTGCCGGCCGCCTACTTCCAGATCCTGCACGGCGCGGTCGAGCGCGCCCGCATCCACGGCGACGTCGTGGCAGCCGACCTCGGGCGGCTCTACGCCCCCGACCTGACCGCGGAGATCGCCGAGCGCTTCCTCTTCATCGAGGGGGTCCGCTGGTCCCTCGCCCTCGGCAGCTTCCACCACGACATCTTCGTGTCGCTGCGCGCGGGCAATTCGAGCCTGAACGCCGGCGCGCTCGTCCGCGAGGTCTGCTTCGGCCTCGGCGGAACGAGCGGCGGCCACCCCAGCATGGCGGGCGCCCGCGTGCCCCTTCCGCCGGGCAACGCCGCGGCCGCCGACCGCGCCCGTCGCGCCCTCGCGCGCCGCTTCCTCGGAGCGCTCGGCGTGCGCGCCGGCAGCCGGGGCCGGCGCCTCCTCGAACGCGACGCCCGCCGGCCGGACCTCATCGGCGGCCGCAAGCCCAAGCCGCACCAGCGCTTCCGCTGAACCGTGCCGCCCGCGCGCATCTACCTCGATCACAACGCCTCCGCGCCGCTCCGGCCGGAGGCGATCGCCGCGCGCGAGGAGGCCGGCGGGGCGGGCAACGCCTCGTCCGTCCACTGGGCGGGACGCAGAAAGCGCAACGCGCTCGACACGGCCCGCGAGCGGGTCGCGGGGCTGCTCGGAGCGCGGCCGTCCGAGATCGTCTTCACCTCGGGCGGCAGCGAATCGAACGCGCTCGCGCTCTGGGGCGCCTTCCTCGGGCGCCGCGAGCCCGGCAGAGTCCGCGTGCTCGTCTCGGCGATCGAGCACCCCTCGGTGCTGCAGACCGCCGCGCAGCTCGCCCGCGCGGGCGCGCAGGTGGAGCTGCTTCCCGTCGGGGCCGACGGCCGCCTCGACCTCGACCGCGCGCGCGGCGCGCTCGGCCCCGACGTCGCGCTCGCTGCGCTCATGCTCGCGAACAACGAGACCGGCGCGGTCCAGCCGGTCGCGGAGTTCGCCCGCGAGGTGCGCGCGCACGGTGCGATCTTCCACTGCGACGCCGTCCAGGCGGCGGGACGGATCGACGCGCGTCCCGCCGCGCTCGGCGCCGACCTCCTCGCGATCTCCGGCCACAAGCTCGGGGCCGGCACCGGCGCGGGCGTCCTCTTCGTGCGCGACGGCGTGCCGATCGCCCCGATCGCCGCGGGCCACCAGGAGGGCGGCCGGCGCGCGGGCACCGAGGACGTCCCCTCGTGCGCGGCGTTCGCGGCCGCGTTCGCCGCCGCCGAGGCGGAGCGATCGATCGCCGCGCCGCGGCTCGCCGCGCTGCGCGACCGGCTGGAGGCCGGGCTGCGCGCCGTGCCGGACGCGACCTTCGCGGCGTCCGAGCCGCGCCTGCCGAACACGGTCAACGCCTGCTTCCGCGGCGCGGCCGGCGAGGCGCTGCTCATCGCCCTCGACCTCGAGGGCATCGCGGCCTCGAGCGGTGCGGCGTGCGCCTCGGGGACGCTGGAACCTTCCCACGTCCTGCTCGCGATGGGCGTCCCACCGGAGGTCGCGCGCGGCTCGCTCCGCTTCTCGCTCGGCCCCGGGAACACCGAGGCCGAGGTCGACGCCGTTCTCGCCCTCCTCCCGGACATCGTGCGCGCCGCGCGCGAGGCGGACGCCGTCGAATGACTGCAATTCCCTCCCCCGCTTCGCTCCTGCGGTTGCCCGCGCCCCTGCGGCTGCGTATCCTCCGCCTCCGTGCCGACCGCCCGCCGAAAGGCCGCCCGACGTCCGAAGGCCGGCCGCTTCGTCCCCGCCTCCGGCGTCGACGCCGGAGGCGCGCGGAAGCGCATCCCGAGGATCCAGGCCGCCCTCGACCGCGCGTACCCGAAGGCGCGCACCGCGCTGCACTGGCGCACGCCGTTCGAGCTGCTCGTCGCGACCATCCTGTCGGCGCAGTGCACCGACGACACCGTCAACCGCGCGACGCCCGCCCTCTTCCGCCGATTCCCCGACGCCGCGGCGCTCGCGCGGGCCGACCTACGAGAGGTCGAGGGCCTCGTCCGCAGCACCGGCTTCTTCCGCCAGAAGGCGAAGGCGATCGTCGCCTGCGCCCGCGGCCTCGTCGATCGCTTCGGCGGAGAGGTGCCGCGGAGCGTCGAGGCGCTCGTGACGCTTCCGGGCGCCGCGCGCAAGACCGCGAACGTGGTGCTGTCGAACTGCTGGCCGCGGCCGGCCTCGGACCACGGCATCTTCGTCGACACCCACGTCCGGCGCGTGAGCCAGCGGCTCGCGCTGACGGCGGAGGAGGACCCGGAGCGGGTCGAGCAGGAGTTGCAGAGGCTCGTGCCCGCGTCGAAGTGGGCGGACTTCCCGCACCAACTCGTCCTGCTCGGCAGGGGGCCGTGCGAGGCGCGCAAGCCGCGCCACGCGGACTGCCCGCTCCTGCGCTTCTGCCCCACGGGATTGGAGGCCAGCTCTGCGGCGGACGACCGGCCCCGCGTTCGACGGCGGCGCTGACGCGCTCGCGGCGATCGCCCGCCGCGCGCAGTTGCCGGTCGACCGCGCCGCCTACGACCGCGCGGGCCGCGACCCGCGCGCGCCGATCGTCTCGGCGGGCAGGCTCGACGCGCGGGTCTGCATCGTCGGGCGCGACCTCGGGCGCGAAGAGGTGCTCCACGGCCAGCCGCTCGTCGGGGCCTCCGGGCGGCTCGTGCGGCGCGGCGTGCTCCGCGCCCTCGGGCTGCCCGAAGATCCGCGCGACCCGCTTCACGGGGCCGCGCTCGACCACGTGCTCCTCTGTAACCTCGTACCCTACAAGCCGATCGGCAACCGCGCCTTCCCCGCCGCGGCGCGCGAGGCCTTCCGCCCCGCGCTCGAGGCGCTGCTCGCCTGCCGCTGGACGGGCGAGGCGGTGCTGGCGCTCGGACGCGAGGCCTGCGACTGGTTCCTGCCGTACCTCGAGGGGCCGCCGCCCGGGACGGGCGAGGGCCGCTTCGCGTGCGAGGTCCCGTGCCGGATCGCCGCCCCGTGCGGCGAACGCCGCTTCGTGCTCTGCCCGCTCCCGCACCCCTCCCCCGCGAACGCCGCCTGGCGCTCCCGCTTCCCCGATCTGCTCGCGCGCAGGCTCGCCCGCTGGTTGTGACGCCCCGGGCCAGCAAGGTCCGTCGATCCCGGCCTCCGAGAAGGGTGCAGGGCAACGAAGCAGATGCGCCGTTATCGGAGGCCGGGGTGATCTTCGACGAACATGCCGAGCACGCCGGTGACGACGCCGCCCTCGCCGCGCACGAGCGTCGCGGACAGGCGCAGGTCGAGCTGCGCGCCGTCCTTGCGCGTGCGCCGGATGCGCCGCTCCGGCAGCGCCTCGCCGGACAGCTCGCGCCGAAACGATCGCATGAACTCCTCCTCGCTCGAGGGGTCGACGATCGGGTTCGGCTTCCCCAGCACCTCGTCGCGCCTCCAGCCGAAGATCCGCTCTGCGGCGGGGTTCCACTCGACGACGCGCCCGCGGGCGTCCAGCTCGAACATCGCGGCGGGCGAGGCGCGGACCAGCTCCGCGAGCGCCTCGCGCGCCGACCGCACGCTCTGCTCGGCGCGCCGGCGGAGCTCCGCCTCCTCCTCGACCGCGGCGCGCATCCTGCGCTCGGTCGCGAGCAGCCGGGCACCGTCGATCGCGAGCGCGGCCTGGCGCGCGAAGTCGAGGGCGAAGGCCAGGTCCGCGGGCGAGTAGCTGCGATCCGACTCCGTGACGAGGAGCGTGATCGCGCCGAGGGTCCGTGCCCGCGCGACCAGCGGGGCGACGAGCACCGAGCGCAGCGGCAGCTCCGCGACGGCCTTCCGCAGGGCGGGCTCGGGGACGAGCCGCTCGAGCAGTTCGGCCGTCACGCGGTCGTGGATCAGAGGCAGGCCGCTGCGCAGGCTCGTCGCGATGGGGTCGCCGGACGACGCCGACGCCCAGAGGCCCTCCCGCAGCCTCTGCTCCTTCTCGGGAACGACGTGGGCGGTCTGCAGGCGCCTCGCGCGGCCGGATTCGTCGATGAGGTCGACGAGGCAGCCGTCCGCCACGCCCGGCAGGACGAGCCGCGCGACCGCGGCGAGCGTGCCGTGCCAGTCCTCCGACGCGGCGAAGAGCGTCCCCGTGCGCGAGACGATCTGCAGCCAGCGCCACGGCGTCTCCACGCCCGCCGTGGCGGTCGTGGTCTTTCCCCCCCGGAGATCCTCGTACCCCCGCGGCTGCATCGTGCGCACCCCCGATGTCTGCTGCGGCGCATTCTACGCGCCGCACCCCGAGCGATCAACGCGCGGCCATCATCGCCGAGAACTGCGCGAAGAGGCGGCGGGCGTCGTGCGGGCCCGGCGAGGACTCCGGGTGGTACTGCACGCCGAAGGCCGGGGCGCCGAGGACGCGGAGCCCCTCGACCGTGCCGTCGTTGAGGTTCTGGTGCGTCACCTCGGCCTTGCCCGCGAGCGAGGCGGCGTCGACCGCGAAGCCGTGGTTCTGACAGGTGATGTCGACGCGGCCGTCGGCGATCGACTTGACCGGCTGGTTCGCGCCGCGGTGGCCGAACTTCAGCTTGAACGTCCTGCCGCCGATCGCGAGCGCGAGGATCTGGTGGCCGAGGCAGATGCCGAAGATCGGGACCTTCCCGAGCAGCGCCGCGACCGTGTCGCGCACCCCGGGCACCGCGTCGGGATCGCCGGGGCCGTTCGTGAGGAAGACGCCGTCGGGACGAAGCGCGAGCGCCTCGTCGGCGCGCGTCCAGGCGGGGACGACGGTCACGCGGCAACCGGCGTCGACGAGCAGCTCGAGCATCGAGCGCTTGAGGCCGAAGTCGAACGCGACGACGTGGCGGGGAAGGCTCGGCCTCGGCACCGCCGAGGCGGACGCGGCGAGTACGTCCCGGGGCCCCTCCGTCCACGCGTAGGGCTTCCGGCACGAGACCCCGGTCGCGAGGTCGCGGCCGACCATTCCCGGCGCCTGCCGCGCCCGCTCGACCAGGGCCGCCGCGCTCGCGCCGCCGGTCGAGAGCACGCCCATCTGGGCGCCGTGGTCGCGCAGGTGGTGCACGAGCGCCCGGGTGTCGAGCCCCTGGATCCCGGGCAGCCCGTGACGCGCGAGCCAGGCGTGGAGCCCCTCGCGGGCGCGCCAGTTCGACGGCGCCTGCGCGCCGTGCTTGACGACGAGCCCGACGGCGTGCGGCGCGGGCGCCTCGCAGTCGTCCGGGTTGACGCCGACGTTGCCCATCTCGGGGCAGGTCATCGTCACGATCTGGCCGACGTAAGAGGGATCGGTCAGCACCTCCTGGTAGCCGGTGTGCGAGGTGTTGAAGACGACCTCGCCCACGGCGTCGACGGCGGCGCCGAAGCCCTCCCCTTCGAAGACGCGCCCGTCGGCGAGCGCGAGCAGCGCGCGGCTCAAGGCGCCTCCTCCCGGTGGACGATTCGGCCGCCGACCACCGTGACCGTCACGCGGCCGCGCAACGTCATCCCTGCGAACGGGCTGTTGCGCCCCTTGGAGCGGAAGCGCGCGGGGTCGACGGTCCACTCGGCCTTCGGATCGACGAGGATCAGGTCGGCCGGCGCGCCGGGCCGCAGGGTCCCGCCGGGCAGCGAGAACGCGCGCGCGGGTCCCGCGGTCAGGAGCTGCACGAGCCGCCGCTCGTCGAGGACCTTCTCGTCGACGAGCCGCAGGGCGAGGGAGAACGCCGTCTCCAGCCCGACGACGCCGTTCGCGGCGCGCTCGAACTCCACCTCCTTGTCGCCCACGCCGTGTGGCGCGTGGTCGGTGGCGATCGCGTCGAGGGTGCCGTCCGCGAGCCCTTCCCGCACCGCCTCGCGATCCCGGGCCGAGCGGAGGGGCGGGCACATCTTCGCGTGGGTGTCGTAGCCGCCCCGGCCGTCGAGGGCTTCCTCGGTGAGCGTGAAGTGGTGGGGCGTCGCCTCCGCCGTCACGGGCACGCCGCGGGCCTTCGCGGCCCGCAGGACGCGGACGCTGCCGGCGGCGGAGACATGGCCGACGTGCAGGCGACCGCCGGTCAGCTCGCAGAGTGCGACGTCGCGCGCGACCATCACCTCCTCGGCCTGGGCCGGGCTGCCGCGCAACCCGAGCCGGGTCGCGACCGGCCCCTCGTTGGCGACCGTCGCCCCGCCCGAGAGCGAGAGGTCCTCCTCGTGGGCCATCACCGGCACGCCGAACATCTTGCCGTACTCGAGGGCGCGCCGCATGAGCGCGGCGTTCATGATCGGCCGCCCGTCGTCGGTGAAGGCGACCGCGCCCGCCTCCCGCATGGCGCCGAGCTCGGCGAGCGACTCGCCCGCCTGGCCGGCGCTGACCGCGCCCGCGGGATGGACGCGGACCGGCGAGGTTTCCCTCGCGCGCCGCACGACCCAGTCGACGAGGGGGCCGCTGTCGATGGGCGGCCTCGTGTTGGGCATCGCGACCACGGAGGTGAAGCCGCCCGCCGCCGCGGCCCGGCCACCGGTGGCGATCGTCTCCTTGCCCTCCTCCCCGGGCTCGCGCAGGTGGCAGTGGAGGTCGACG
>DAIDIT010000020.1 GCA_027451705.1 Pseudomonadota bacterium | reverse complement strand
CCTCGTCCGAGAGCGCGAGCTTGAGGATCCGGTCGAGCAGCGGGCTGCTGCCCTTCGCCTTCTGCTTGTGCTGGATGTCGTCGAGCAGCGCGTAGAACGCCTCGGGCGCCTGGTCCTTCGCGGTGATCTTCGTGAGCTCGTCGTGCACCGGCCCGTAGATGCGCTCGAAGTCGTCGATGGCCGCGCGCGCCTCGGCGTAGCGGCAGTTCTCGTAGTAGATGATCGCCTTCACGGTCAGAAGCTCGGGGAAGTAGTCGTCCGCGAAGAACGGCGCGTGCAACGTGACCATGTTGCCGAGGGCGTGCTCGTCGTCGCCCATCCGGTAGTAGGCCCACGCCGCCTCGTAGAGCGCCTCGAGCCACCGCGCCCCGCCCCGGCTCACCTTGCCGTAGTAGTAGATCGCGTTGCGGTTCTGCCGGGCCTCGTAGTGGATCCGGGCGAGGTTGATGAACGCGAGGTCGCGCGTCTTCCAGTCGTGGATCGCGTCGGGCAGCCGCGGGTTCGTGACCCGGATCACGTCCTTGAAGGCCGCGAGCGCGGGCAGGAGCGTCTCGGGCGCCGCGGCCTGGCCGGGCGGCAGCCCGATCTCCGCCTCCTGGTAGGCCGCCGTGCCGGCGAGGAAGCGGGCCTTCGCGTAGTAGCCGCCGTCGTCGGACCGGCGCGCCCCGCCCTGCCCCATCGGGTTCGGCACCATCTCGACGAGCCGCTCGGCCTGCGCGAGCGACGACTTGCCGTCCGCGATCTGCCCGGCCGAGAAGAGCGCCGACGCCCGCTCCATGTAGTAGCGGGCGAGCAGGTAGTGGAACTCGCTCTGGTAGCGGGCGGGAAAGGCGACGTTCGCGTAGCGGGCCACGTCGTCGAGGACCAGCGAGTCGTCGACCGTCTTGCGGCTGATGAAGAAGAGCCACTCGAGGCTCTTGCCGAAGTACTTCCCGTTCTCGCCCCGCGCCAGCACCCGCGAGAAGTGGTGCAGCGCCGAGTGGTAGAGGCCGAGCTTGTAGAGCGCCTTCGCGAGCAGGTACTCGGCCTGCGCCGCCTGCTCCGGGGTGCCGGCCTGCCCGAGCGCGGCCTGGGCCGCGACCGCCGCCTGGGCGTAGTCCCCGGCCTTGATCTGCCCGGCGATCGCCGCGACCGCCCCCGCCGAGGCCCCGTGCGCGCCGACCTTGAGCGCCGGAACGACCACCGGCGCGGGCGCGGCCGGCACCGGGGCGGGCGCGCTCTGGCGGATCGTCGGCGTCCCGCCCGACAGGTCGAGCGTCGGCATCATCGCGGGCGCGGCCTGGGCCGGCGCCGCGGGCTCGACCTCCTCCTCGTCGCGCCGCCGCCGCCGCCGGTTCGCGCGCCGCTTCGGCTTCTTCTTCTTCGCGCGGTGCGCGGGGGTCGGGCCGGCGAGGTCGAGACCCTGGAACGACATCTGCGCCGCCGCGGGCGCCGCAGCGGCGAAGAGTGCGCCGAGGAGAGCCGCCCGGATCGTCGACATCGGCCTCACGGAAGTATCCTCACTGGGCGCCGCCTCCGAGGAGGAACGCGACGCCCAGGTTGAAGACGAGCTGCCCCTGGATCCCGCCCGCGAGGTCGTAGAGGTAGTCCCGCAGCTCGAGGGCGATCGCCACCCGGTCGCTCACGAAGAAGTGCTCGCCGAGCCCCGGGCCGAGCGCCGGCGCGGCCGCGCCCGTCGGGGCCGTGGCGCCGCTGCCGACGGGGGCCGGCACGCCCGCGAGGATCACCCCCGCGCCGAGCAGCAGCGAGAGGTCGAAGTGGAGCACCGTGTCGCCCACGAGCCGCAGCTTGCCGTAGAGCGGCGTCCAGCCGCCCTCGAGCAGCCCGAAGCCCGTCATCTGCCCGGGCAGCGAGGCCAGCTCCGCCGCGGAGGGGCCCTGGCACGAGAGCCCCGTGCCCGCCGCCGTGCAGGACTGGGCGACGCCCGAGGAGAAGCCGAGCGCGTAGCCCAGCTTCAGCCCGAGGTAGAAGCTCTCGCCGAAGTGGTAGCCCGCCGAGAGCTGCGGGATGAGCTTCTGGACGAACGGGTCCTCGAGCGAGACGCCGACGCCCGGCGTCAGCTCGAAGCGGTCCGCGACGCCGTAGAGCCGTCCCGAGACCGGCGGGATCCAGGAGGAGAGCCCCGGCGGCTCGGCCTGCGCCGCGGGGTCCGGGGCCCCGGCCAGGAGCGCGAGGGCGAGGAGCGCCGCGGTCACTTGGATTCCTCCGCGGAGCCCGACGGGATCCAGAACGTCGCGACCGCGCTCGCGAGCAGCGACTTCTGGAGCATCGACGGCTCGCCCGCCGCGTGGTCCACGTAGAGCGCGTAGCGGGCCTCGACGCCCGCAGAGAACCAGTCGGTGAAGAAGACCCGCTCGCCGAGGCCGAGGTCGCCCGCGGGCAGGACCCCCTGCTCCCCGTCCGCCGCGTCCGCGCCCACGAGCACGTAGAGGTCGAAGTGGACGATCGAGTTGCCCGCCGCGACCTTGCCGTAGATCGGCGTCCAGACGAGGTCGAGGCCGCCCAGGAAGCGCAGCCGCGTCGCGTAGAGCTGCGAGGAGAGCACCTGCTTCGCGACGACGACGTTCTCGGTCTCCTGGTTGCCGTAGTAGTCGAAGTGCAGGTCGAGCGCGAAGGGGTCCGAGAGCGCGAAGGCCACCTGCCCCCCGCCGCCCCACTTCTGGAAGAACGCGTCGTTGAGGGAGGCCGTGCCGTCGAGCGTGACGCTGAGCCGGTGCGCCATCCGGAAGCTCTTCGGCTGGACGCTCTTGACCCTATCCTTCAGGTTGACGCCCGCCCCGCCGGGGTTCGTCGTCTCGGACTCCGCCGCGGCGGCATTCGGGGGGGGCTGCGCCTGGGGGGCCCCCTCGACGAGCGGAGGGGGCATGTCCTGCGCGGCGGCCACCCCCGACAGGCAGCAGCCCAGCGCGAGGCCAACCAGACCGAGGAACCGCGGCCGGAAGCCGCGGCCCTCTGGCGGGAAGACCGGCATGGATTGGCTACTCTACCCGAGGTCTCGCGGACGCGGCAACTTCCGGGGATCGTTCAGGGCGCCTTCGGCGCGTTCTCGCGGTACGGCGTGGTCTCCCAGCGCCGCTCGGTCCCCGGGGCGATGGTGAACTGCCGGCTCTCCGGCTCGCCGTGCGCGTGGACTTCGTCGAAGAGGTAGACCCCCGGCGGCAGGTCGAGCTTGACGATTTCGCCGGCCGCGGGCGCTGCGTCGGTCCAGACGACCGGGCCGTCGCGCATCGCGACCGAGAGGCGCCGGGCCGGCGCGACCACCTCGATCTGGAAGAGGCCGTGGCCCGGGGCAAAGCGCTCCCCCGGCCCCATGACGTGGGCCGCGACCGCGCGCTCGAGCGGCCGGTCCGAGCGCCCCGCCGGCCGGGAGCAGAGCCGGGCAAATTGCACCCAGACGCCGAGCGCGCAGATCGCGCCGACGCCCGGGAGAACCAGCGCCCGGGCGCGAAAGCGCCGCCGCCGGCGAGACGGGGCGAACGACCCGCGCACCGCGGCGATCGCTTTCCCGAGCAGCTCGAGCCTCGCGGTCTTGCGGTAGCTCTCCTGCACGTCTTCCAGCAGCTCCTCGGCGCAGGAGTCGGAGAGCCTGCTCCCGAGATCTCGCAGCCGCGCCGCAGCGTCGGCGGCGAACGGCCGCGCGGCGGGATCGCGGGCGAGGCAGGCGCGCAGGAGCCGGTGCAGGTCGAGGATCCCCGCACGCTCCTCCGGCGCCAGCGCCACGTCGGGCTCGGGCAGCTCCGGCAGGGCCGGCGGCTCGCCCGGTTTCGGGAAGCTCCGCGCGAGCAGGACGTGACCGACCGCGCCCGCGGCGAAGACGTCGCAGCAAGGGCCCGGCGCGAGGGCCAGCTCGGGCGCGGCGTAGGGCGGCGTGCCGAGGCCTCCGGGGGCGAGGGCGTCGGCGAGAAAAAGCTGGCCCGTGGGGTCGACGAGGAGGTTCTCGGGCTTGACGTCGAGGTGGGCCCGCCCGCGGGCGTGGAGCCGCGCGAGCGCCGCGAAGAGCGGCCCGAGCACCGCCACGGTCTCGGCCGCGCCCCAGCGGGAAGCGCAGTCGCACAGCTCGAGCGCGTTCGGGCCATGCACGTAGCGCGTCAGGAGGTAGGCGACGTCTCCGCCACCCGGCAGGTTAGTGGGAAGCGCCGGCGCGATTCCCGGGGGCGGCCGGCGCGCGTCGCCCGCCTCCAGCGGGACGACCACCGCGCCCTCGGGATCGCGTAGCGCCGGGTCGCAGGCGCACTCCACGAACCGCGCGAGCCCGGCCGACGGCAACGGGACGACCTTGAGCGCGTAGAGCCCACCCGCCGCGCGGTCGCGGCAGAGCCAAACCCGCCCCTCGCCCCCCTCCGCGATCGCCCCGAGGTTCTCGAGCTCGAGCTGCCCGTGGGCCCGAGAGGATCTGCCCTGCCCGCCTCGGGTCAGCTCAGCCTCCGGGCCGGCTCGTCCGGCGCCCCTTGCTCGAGCCACCCGATCGCAGCCTCGGACGGTGAAGCCGGATTGACCCAGAGCACCGGCGCCAGTTCGACGAGACCCTTCGCGGACGCCTGCTTGAAGGCCGTCCGAGCCTTGTCGTCCCTCGACGCCACCCGCCGATCGGTGTCGAGCGCCGCCTCGATGAGGTGAAAGTCGTCCTCCATTGTCTTCACGTCCTCGTGGTGTCCCGCGGCGTTTGGAATGCGCCAGCGGAGATCCGGTCGTTCGAGACTGCTCCGGCGAACCCGTCCCTTGCTCTGCATGGACGTGAGCCAGCTCAGCGCGAAGTCCGAAGCGGCGCCGTGGGTTCTTCCGTGGCCCTCCCACTCCTCACGCAGCCTGTCATTAAAGACGGCGAGGTGGCCCAGATCGCGCACCGCGAACAAGAAGTCCGCACATGCGACTCTCGTCGTTTGGCGCGGCGACCTGTCGTCGGCGCCGCTCGCGACGGACGCGTCAATGACCAGGCGGAGTGGGGTCATCACCGGCCGGGACGTGGGCGGCTGCGGCACGCAGGTACTGCCGCTTCAGCGCGAGCTCGACATCGGCGAAGTCTTCGGGCCAGTCGCCATACTCGCCGGCTTCGTTCAGAGAACCGCTCTCGATCCTCGTGGCGCCATCGTCGTCCCTGCGGAACCAGTTGAGTCCAACGTCGCCCGCTGGCAGCTCCCCCTTGGCGACCAGGGCCTGTACGGCGAGCAGCAAGAGCGAGCTGTGGGTCTCGACGACCACGCGCACGCCCCGTCGAGCGGCTGCCGCGATGACCTCCGCAAGTCGCGCCTGCGCGTTGGGGTGCAGGTGAATCTCTGGCTGCTCGAGATAGACCATCTGCCCCTCGCCCGCGACCCGGAGGGCGACCAGCACCGGCAGCACCTGTGAGACGCCGAACCCCACGTCCGCGATGTTGACCAGTTCGGCGGCGCCGCCCGCCTTCGACTTCGGCAGCCGCGAGACCTTGACCTCCACCTGCGCCGCGTCGAGCGAGGTCGCCTCCACCTGCCAGGCAAGCTCGAGGCGCTCGAGATCTCCGGCGAGCCCCGCGAGCTTCTCCTTTCCCTCCTCGCCCTCCTTCCAGCTCGCGATCACGCTCGCCGTGTAGTTGTGGAAGGTCCCCGGGAAATGAGACCCAACTGCGGCAAGCGGATACGTTCGACGTGGCTCACCGCGGAGGCCTGGCAGATGGATCATCGAGAGGATGTCCTCGGACATCTCGTCCGCGAGTACCGGCAACGACCACTGGATGACGGTGAGGCCGGGGAGTAGCGGGGGGAAGATAGACGGAGTGGTCGGATCGAATATCGACGGCAAGGCCAACGGGGCGGAAACTCGAAGACGCCATCGATCACGCGAAACGTAGAATCTCATTCCGGCGATTTGGGACTCGTTGACTCGAACAAGTCGCGGCAGAACCTTCGACCGGATCTCTGCGTCGTCCATCCCCTCGCGCAACGTGAGCGATTCGCCGCCGACCGTGTCGGTCATCTCGACGATCGAAGGTTTCTGCTCGTACTCCGTGAACGTCAGTCCCCTCTCGGAAGTTTCGGCAGTTGCCAGGCGGACCCGAAAGGTTCGCGCAGACTGAGCCTCCCCGTCGGAATGCCAGAGAAGCTGATCCATCTTCGAGAAGCGGACATTGGGGCCGTTCAAGAGGAGCGGACCCGGATCGTAGCTCTCTTCCAGCGTCTGCTTGAGCAGGAGCAGCGGCTGGAGGATGCTCGACTTGCCGGAGCTGTTGGCGCCGGCGAGGATCGTCAGCGGGCGGATCTCGATCGACTGCTCGTCGCGCAGCGACTTGAAGCCGGTCACGCTGATCTTCGTGATCCGGCCTGGGCTTTCCTGGGCTGCCGGCATGGCTGCCTCCATCCGGGCGGGACTGTCGCCGCGCTTGTACCACGCGCCCCGCGCGCGCCTCAATTCAGTGGCGCGTTCGGTGCGGGGGGTGCTTGCGGTGCAGCAGGCCGAAGTCTTCGAGGAGGCGGCGCAGGGCGGTCGGGCTGTAGCCGAGGAAGCGCGCGGTCTGGGTGAGGTTGTGGCCGAAGTGGTCGTAGGTCCGCGCGATCTCGCCCTTCTGGAACGCGCGCAGCCGCTCGGGGAGCCGGCCGAGCAACTCGCCCGCGGGCAGCACCGGCGAGGGCCACGGGCGATCGTCGAATTGCACGGCCTCCGCCGGGATCTCCCGCCCCTCGGTGCGGTACGCCGCCTGGGCGACGACGTTCTCGAGCTCGCGGACGTTGCCGGGCCAGTCGTGGCGTTCGAGCTTCTCGCAGGCGGCCTTCGAGAGCAGCTTGCGCGGCTCGACGGGCAGCAGGCCCAGCGTGAAGTAGGCGAGCGGCTTCACGTCCTCGGGCCGCTCGCGCAAGGGGGGCACGCGCATCGAGAGCCGGCTCATCCGGTAGAAGAGGTCTTCCCGCAGCTTGCCCTCCGCCACCATCTGCTTGGGATCGCGGTGCGTCGCCAGCACGATCCGGCAGGAGATCTTCACGTACTCCCGTCCCCCGATCCGCCGCACCTCGCGTTCCTGGAGGACGTGCAACAGCCGGGTCTGAAGATCCAGCGGCAGCTCGCAGATCTCGTCGAGGAAGACCACACCGCCCTTCGCCTTCTCGAAGGGGCCGGGGTGATCGATCGCGCCGGTGAACGCGCCCTTCACCGACCCGAACAGCTCGGACTCGATCAGCTTCTCCGGGATCGCGCCGCAGTCGATCGTCTGGAACTCGCGCCCGACGAGCGCCGCGAGGCACTTCGCGACCAGGCTCTTGCCGACCCCGGTGGGGCCGAGGATCAAGAGGTGCTCGCGGATCGCGGCGAGCCGCTGCAACTCGGCGGGGAGCCCCTTCGCGAACGCGCTGCGGCCGACGATCGGCAGCCGCACGTCGTCGGGGGGCGGCGCGTTCAGCATGTCGTCGAGGTAGCGCAGCTCGAGACGGGGCGCGCCCGGCAGCCGTCCCACGTCGACGACGGAGCCGGCGCGGAGGCGGATCTTGCCGTCTTCGAGCTGTCCCCCGGGGACGGATAGGCCGTTCTGGGAGCGGTTGTCCTCCACGTACCAGCCGCCCGCGAGATAGAGGAGCTGGCCATGGAAGCGGCTGACCATCGGGTAGTCGAGGACGAGCTGGTTGTCGGGGTGGCGGCCGAAGGTGAGGCCCGGCGGCCTGAGCTCGCGCACGTGGCTGCCGTCCGGCGTCCAGACGCGCAGGGCGAGCGGCTCGTCGCCGTGGGCCCGCGGCGCCTCCTTCTCGCGGAAGGTCGGCAGGGGACAGGCGCGGTCGTCCGAGAAGCGCACCCGCGGCAGCCGGGTGCCCTCGTCGCCGAGCGCGAAGCGCCAGCCCGCGACCTCGAAGGAATGCGAGGGCCCGAGCTCGATGCGGTGGCCGCGTTCGCCGTTGCTCGCGCCGATGGCGTCGCCACAGAGCGCCGTGACGATCACCTTGCCGCCCTCGAGCAGCTCGACCTGGCACAGCTCGTCGGGGCAGCGGTCGGCGGGGAGCAGGTGCACGGGCCGCACGCGGGGACCGGAGCCGACGATCTGGACCCCCACGTCGAGCGGGAGGCCTGCGATCGCGCGTTCCTCGAAGGCGGCGAAGAGCTTCATGGCAGCCGTCAGCCTCCGTCCTTCGCATCCCGGATGTATTCCTCGGTCTGCTCGAGCTCACTCGTCAACTGGTCGGAAGGCGCGGCGGCGCCTCCCTTCACCGCGCCGACGGCGGCGCCTGCCCCGGCTACGGGGGTCACGGGTGTCATCACTGGTTTCTTCGCCTTGGGCATCGGGTGCTCCTCCCTTTCGTTCGCGCCGGCGATCGTACGCGCGGCGATCGCGACGAAGGCGCCCAGCTTGCCGCCAGCACCGCGGGCGGTCAAGACGCCGCGTCTTCCTCGCGACGCATTGGGTTCCTCGGAGACCTCTCGTGGCCTGCGGCGACGGTGAATCGAGGCCCCGCGTGGCGATCGTCGGCCCGACGTCGCCATCTCGAAGACCGCGATCGACGTCTCCGGCGGCACGGATGCAACCCCCGGAGCGCCGGAGCGAGCAATGCGCACGCGAGTCGTCGATCGCGGGCCGCGAGATCGAGCCCCGGGGCTCCGGATGTCGCATGCGAGGCCGCGAATCGAAGGCGCGCGGACCCGGATGTCGATCTCGAGGCCGCGCGGCGAAGGCGCGCGGCAGGCGATCGCGATCTCCGGTCGCGGGAGATCGAGCCCGCGTCGCGAGAATCGCGATCGGAAGAACGGGAGACGCGCCTCGTGCCCGCGGATGACGAGCTCCGGGACCGCGGGCGCGCACTCCATCCCGCGGGTTTGGACCACGCGCCCCCGAGATCGCGCCCGTGGCGCGCGAGGCGGCGATCGCGGGCCTCGCGGCCTCCATCGCGAGACCCGAGGCCACACCTCCGGCGCGCGAGATTCGTCCTCGCGGGCACGAGGTTCGTCTTTCGAGACCGGAGATCCTCTTCCGCGGCCCGGGATCCTCTCCTTCGAGGGCCGCGGCTCGACCTGCGCGACCGGAGATTCGATCGCGATGACCGCGGGCGACATCTCGACGGCGCGGGACGCCGTCTCGAAGACCGAAGATTCGATCTCGAAGGCCGCGGGCGCTCACGTGCGGAGCCGAGATTCGATCTCGGCGGCCGCGACACGCGTCCCGCGCCGCGCTAGGCTGAAATCGATGGCGCGAGACGGCATCTCTGCGACCGCGGGCGCGTCTCGCGGGGCCTGGGGTTGGACCCGCTGGCTGCAGCTCGCGATCGGCGCGCTCGGGGTGGGGCTCTGCGCGGGGAGCGTCTGGCTCGTCTGGACCGTCGGCCACAGCCCGGGCGACGACAACCCGACCGTCTTTCTCGCCTATCCGGGCCTCGTCATCGGGCTCTGGTCCGCGTGGGGCGTCGTGCGCGCCTTGCGCGGGGCAAGGCTCGCAGAGGGCAAGCGCTGGGTCGTCGGCTTGGCCGCCTTCGCCGTCCTCGTGGCCTGGTTCCTGCTCGCGTAGCCGCGGGGCGACCGAGAATCCGGCAACGATCGCGCCCGCTTGGCGCGACGGGCCTCCGAGATCGGAGCGAGCCGTCCGAAATCGGAGCGCGATCCTCCGGATCCGGAGCAAAGGGCCTCGCGCGTCCCTCCGGTCGGGGCCGCGCGAGGCGCCGGTTTCGCCAGCCGTTCCGGCACGTTGGATTCACCCGGCGGGAAGTTGGCAAGAACCCTGCAACGTATGTCTTTGAGAGGCGCCGCGAGGCCGCGGCGGCGCCGGCAACAGACCCTGCGGCGGAAAGGAAGGTGAAGGCCCATGACCAACCCCAAGAACAACCAGCCCAAGGGCGACGAGCTGAAGCTGCTCACCGCCCAGACGGCGACCCAGGCGAACATCCCCGCGAAGTCCACGGTGGTGATCGGCGGTGTGAGCTACACGCAGGCCCAGCTTCTGGCGAAGATCGCCAGCTTGCTGGCACCGTACCAGCCGGCCCGCGACGCGAAGCAGGCGCTCGCGGCGGCGGTCCTGGCGAAGAAGCAGAACCAACCGGCGGTGCAGACGTTCCTCGTGGAGTTCCACGCGGCGATGGTCGCACTGTTCGGCAGGGGCAGCCCGCTCCTGGCCAAGTTCGGGTTCAACCCGCACAAGGCGAAGGCGACGTCCGGCGGCAAGAACGTCGTCAAGGGTGCCAAGGCGAAGAGGACGCGCGAGCTGCGCGGCACTCTGACCCCCACGCAGAAGGCGGCCCTCAAGGCGCCCGCGGACACCACCGCGACGGTGAGCTCCACCGGCACGGTGACGCCCGCCGGGTCCCCGGCGCAGCAGAGCGCGTCCGAACCCGCTGCGGCGAGCAGCGGTGCTCCCACCGGCAACGGTGGGAGCACCCCCGGCCAGCCGTGAGGCCGGGCACATAAGGCCCGCGGAGACGCGGGTAACGGCCCCCGGCCGGGCGGAAGGCAACGACCGCCCCCCGGGGGCCTTTCACGTTTGGCCACCTGTGCTTCCCGTCCGACCGCCTCGAACGCCGCGCGAGGCCGCCGTGGGAACGCCCCGGCGTCAGGTCTTCCCGAGGTCGCGCAGGACGCGCATCGCCGCGTTGTGGCCGGCCGCGCCGATGACCGAGCCGGCGGGGTGGCAGCCGGCGGAGCACGAATAGAGGCCTCCGACCGGCGTCGCGTAGGGGAGCCGGTCGGCGAAGCCGAAGGAGTTGTCGACGTGGTGGATGTGCCCGCGCCGGATGCCGAAGTGGCGCTCGATCTTCTTCGGGTGCAGGGGGAAGGTGTCGACGACGAGCTCGGAGGTCCCGGGCGCGAAGCGGTCGCAGATCGAGAGCAGGTGGCGCACGTACCGCGCCTCCTCCCGCTCCCAGGACGAGCCCTCGATCTCGTAGGGGACCCACTGCACGAAGAGCGCGGAGTTGTGGTGCCCCGCGGGATCCTGGAGCGAGGGATCGACGGGCGTGTGGAAGTACCACTCGATGGTCGGGAAGTCGTCGAGGTGGCCCTTCGCGACCGCCGCGTGGCTCCGGCGCAGCTTGCCGATGACGTCCTTCTCGTCGGGCAAAAGGTGGATCGTCGGGCCGAACTGGCCGCGGTCCTCGGGCAGGCAACTGAAGCGCGGCAGCCCCTTCAGGGCGAGGTTCACCTTGAACGTCGTGGCGTCGCGGAGGTAGCCGTCGAGGCGCCGCTCGAAGTCCGCGGGGAAGCGCCCCTCGCCCACGAGCTCCCGCATGCGGAAGGGGTCGCAGTTGCAGACGACCGTCTCCGCCGCGATCTCCTCGCCCCGGGCGAGCACGACGCCCTTCACCTGCCCGCCCTCGACGCGGATCTCGCGCACGCCCGCCCCGACCTCGACCACCGCGCCGGCCCGCTCGGCGGCCTCGCGGAGCCGTGCGGTCACGGTCCCCATGCCGCCCTTCACGATCATCCAGGTGCCGTCGGCCCCCGGGAGCCGGCACATGTTGTGGACGAGGAAGTTCATGCCCGTGCCGGGGCTGTCCCAGCCGCCGCCCAGGCCGGAGAAGCCGTCGGTGACGGCGTACATCGCGCGCAACAGGTCGCTCTTGAAATCGAAGCGGCCGAGGTAGTCGGAGACGGGCTTGCGGCAGAGGTCGACGAAGACCTCTCGCAGCGCGGGCCTCACGAAGCGCTCGGCGGTCGCCTCGATCCCGAGCGGCTCCTGCAGCCAGGTGGGCGCGACGTCCTCGCGGATCTGCGCGATCTCGGCCTGGAGCGCCTGGTTCGCGTGCCAGTCGGCCTGCGAGAAGAACGAGGTGAGCTGCCGCCGCATCTCCTGTTGGTCCGAGCCGAAGAGCAGGTAGCGGCCGTCCGTCGTGGGGAGGAAGTAATGCGGGTCGCGGCGCAAGAGCGGCAGCTCCACGCCGAGCTTGCCGACGAGCTCGGGGGGCATGAGCCCGAGGAGGTAGGCCCCCGTCGAGGCGGCGAGCTCCGGGACCTTCGCGAACGGCTTCTCGGTGCGGCAGGCGCCGCCCGCGACGTGCTGCTCCTCGAGGACACGTACACCCAGCCCTGCGCGCGCGAGGAAGGTCGCCGCGACGAGCCCGTTGTGGCCCGCCCCGACGATCGCGACGTCGGTCTTCTTCCCCACGGTCGAAGCCTCCTCCTGGACGGCGAGAGGATACGACGGCCCCGCGGCCCCGCGCCAGGCAGGCCCCCGGCCGCCCGATGCCCGGCGACCGCCCGGCGGGCGTCGCGACGGCGCTCTACCGGTTCGGGCGCCGCGCGAGGTCGCGGGCGCCGGGCAGCGGCAGGGCGGGCAGCTCCGGATCCCAGCAGACGACGCCGCCGAGGTCGCGGTGGCAGAACCCGTCGGGGGTTTGCGCGCAGCGCACGCCGTTCAGGCCGACCTTGCAGTGGTAGCCGCAGGCGACCTTGCCGTGCCCCTCGCGGCACTCGGGCGGAGGCAGGCCAGCCCCGGAGGCATAGACGAGCGGGAGCGGAGGATCCCAGCAGGTGACCCCGCCGTA
Organism: Pseudomonadota bacterium; assembly: GCA_027451705.1. Taxonomy (GTDB): domain Bacteria; phylum Myxococcota; class Myxococcia; order Myxococcales; family JAKAPL01; genus JAKAPL01. Next base: position 19,748 of record DAIDIT010000020.1, on the reverse strand, counting down.
GAACGCGCGGCAGACGCCCGCGGGCGACTGGGCGCAAGCGACCTGCCCCAGCCCCGACGCGCAGTGGTAGCCGCAGGCGACGCGGGCGTAGTCCGATTTGCACTCGGCGGGGGGCAGCGGGCCGGGCCAGACCGCGAGGAGGAGCGGGCTCGGATCCCAGCAGGTCACGCGGCCGGTTTCGGCGGTGCAGCGGCCCTCGGGGGTCTGGGCGCAGGCGACGCGGTTCGACGAATCCTGGCGGCAATCGTAGCCGCAGACCTCGGTGTCGCCGACCCGCACGCAGGAGGGCCGTGACTGCGCGAGGAGGAGCGCCGCCAGGATCGCGGGGAGGCTCATGGCGCCTCCATGGACGGAAGGCCCGGGCCGGCATTCACCAAGCGCGAGTCATCGTGGCTGCCACCTCCCCTGCTTGGTTCCGTAACCGTTCACGGGTCGAGAACCAGGGGCCCGCAAGGAAACCAGGAGGGTGAAAAGCCAGCCGCCGCCGGAACTCCCCGCTGCCGCACGGGTAATCGCTTGGCCCGGTGCAGGCAGCATAAACACCGAGCTCCACGGTTCCGGTGAGGCCGTCGTCGACGTTGACCGGAACGGCGACCTGTATGTCGCCGTCTCCAGAAATCAGTGAAAGATCTCGCGGATCGCGCAGCAGGCCGCGTCCATGGCGTACACGTTGCCGGCTCCATCGATCGACATGCCGATGGGCCTTGCGATGCCAGCGGTTGCGCCCGCCCCATCGTCGCATCCTTTCCCTGGTTCGCCGGCCAATGTCGTCACATTTCCCTGCGGGTCGACGCTCCGCACGGTCTGCCCGTCGGCGACGTACAGGTTCCCCGCCGCGTCGACCGTAACGCCCAACGGACCCGGAAATTGCGCCACGGGGCCCTGGAACTGCGCGGTCCCGTTGGGTCCGCCCGTGCCGTCGAGGGAGCCATACTGACCGTTTCCGGCCAGTGTCGTGACGGTACCGTCGGTGGCGATCTTGCGGATGCAGGCGTGGTCCAGGTCGGCGACGTAGACGTTGCCATGGGCGTCGACCGCGATTCCCACGGCCGAGCTGAACAGGGCGCTGGAAGCCGGGCCGTCCTGGTAACCCTCCGCGCCGCAGTTGCCCGCCAGGGTCGTCACCGTGCCGGTCGGCGAGACCTTCTCGATGCAGGAGTCGTCGGTGACGTAGAGGGTTCCGGCCGAGTCGGCCGCGATCATCATGATCGAGGGATTGGTGAGCGGAGCGGGAAGCTGGGCAAACGTTGTCACGTCTCCGCCTGGGCCAACCGCGAGGACACTGGCGCTCGTGGAATCGACGACGTAGACGTGCCCGGCCGGGTCGAGTGCAACTCCGGTTGGCGAGCAGAGCGCGGTGGCTCCCCCGTCGACGTCGGCGCACGTGCCATTTCCCGCGATCGTCGACGTCGTGCTGTCGCAGCCGGACCGCACGACCTTGCGGACATAGTGGTTGCTCGTGTCCGCGACGTATAGGACGGTCCCGGTCGGATCGACGGCGACGTCGTCCGGATCGCCGAACACCGCCACTCCGTCCGGACCATCCTGGTAACCGCAGGAATCTGTTTGGCCTGCCACGGTCACCACCCAGGAGCCGCCGTCGAGCGCGGGGACTCCACAGTTGCCCGTGGTGCCCCCACCCGTCGAACCGCCGGTCGACGAACCGCCCGATGTGGACCCGCCTGTGGTCGTGCCGCCGGACGAGGATCCGCTCGAAGAAGTTCCGCCTCCGGATGACCCACCGCTCGAGGCCCCTCCGGAGGTCGTCGTGCCGGCAGCCACTCCACTGGAGCCGCCAGAACTGGAGCCAGTCCCGCCCGCAACGCGACAGCATGCGTAGGTTCGGCTGTCGCACTGACTGCCGGCGGGACAAGTCGCGCCTCCGTAGCAGCTCCCCATCGAGGCGCAGGCCGCACCGGACGTCGATCCACCGGAGGTCGTGCCCGCACTTCCGGACGGCGTCCCGCCATCTGGCGTGGACGAGCCCGTCGGGCATCCAGTGCACAGCAGGGCCGCGACACCGAAAGAAACGGTAAAGTGCTGAAACGTGAGGCGCGAGACCACGTTCGACCTCCCTCGACCAGGTGGGTGCACCACGGACGATGTCACGGCCCCGATATTCTACCCGGCCTCGAGAGGTCTGTCCCAGAGGCTGTCGCGGGCGAGGGGCGGGACGTACTCGGAGCGCAGCTCGCGCTTCCAGAAGGCGCCGGTCTGGCGGCGCTCTTGCCACGAAGTGTAGCGGTAGCGGTAGAGGCGGGCGCGGACGAAGGCCGGCCGCTCGCCATCGAAGGGGTCGCGGCCGAGGAGGCGGAGCGTCGGGGGGTCGGCCCGCAGGAGCCGCTCGAGCAGCGGGAGGAACCAGGGGTGGTGCCAGGGCGGCCCCATCGCGGCGAACCACATCAGCCAGTCGAGCCGCAGGTGGTAGGGGGCGACCTGCGGCGGCCGGCGGCGCACGTCGCCGGGCTTTCCCTTGAACTCGTATGGCCGCCACTCGGTGGCGTGGGACGGCGCGGGGTCGAGGGTGCCCTCGATCACGATCTCGTCGCGCTCGCGGGTGATCGCGCCGAACGCGCCGTAGGTGTTGACGAGGCGCAAGGGGTCGAAGCTCGCGTTCATGAGCTGGCGGCGCGAGAAGAGGTTGCGCGCCGGGCGGTAGCTCAGGACCAGCACGAGCAGGGTCAGGGCGAGGACGAGGGCGGCGTACCCGAGCGGCTGCGGCCCCGCGGCCGGCAGGTGCGGGTGGAGCACGCGCCCGAGCGCGGCGTCGTCGAAGGCGGAGAAGGCGAGGACGAGGGTGAGGGCGTTGAGCCAGGCGAAGTTCCCCGAGAGCAGCAGCCACCCCTGGGTCACGACGACGACCGCGCCGGCCGCGTCCGCGACCGGCTGGGGGCAGAAGAGGCCGAAGGGGACGACGAGCTGCGCGAAGTGGTTGACCAGGGCCTCGACCCGGTGGAGCGGCTTCGGCAGATGGTGGAACCACCAGCTCGCGGGGTTCGGGAGCGGCTGGGTCTCGTGGTGGTAGTAGAGGCAGGTGAGGTCGCGCCAGCACGGGTCGCCGCGCAGCTTGATGAGGCCGGCGCCGAACTCGAGGCGGAAGAGGAGCCAGCGGTAGAGGAAGACGAGGGGCGCGGGCGGCGCGACCCGCGCGGGGCCGAGGAAGATGCCGAGGAAGCCGGCCTCGAGGAGCAGGCTCTCCCAGCCGAAGGCGTAGAACGTCCCGCCGATCGAGACGATGGAGAGGTAGAGCGCCCAGAGGGCGAGGAAGACGGCGATGCCGGCCCAGAGCGGCGCGGCCGCGACCGCGCCTAGGGCGACGAGGGCCGAGAGCACGACGCCGGTCGCGGCGACGGCGCGCAGGGCGCGGTCCGAGTAGCCGAGGTGGAAGAGGCTGGGCGCGTCCCAGAAACGCGCCACGCGAAGCAGGCGCGGGGCGGGGAGCAGCCCGCGCGCGCCGCAGAGCGCCGGGAACTGGTCGTAGGCGACGAGAAAGCCGACGAGGTAGACAGCCCCGAGCCCCCGCTGGAGCACGAGCCGGGCCAGCGCGTACGACGGGGCCGCGAGCCAGTGCACGGCGAAGGCTCAGGCGGTCGCGGCGAGCTTTCGCTCGCGGGCTTCCTTCTCGCGCAGGAGCCTGAGCACGCGCGCGGGCGTGAAGGGCAGCTCGGTCAGGCGGATGCCGCAGGCGCGCCAGACGGCGTTCGAGATGGCGGGGATGGACGGGTGCAGGGGGCCCTCGCCGGCCTCCTTGGCGCCGTAGGGCCCCCCGGGCTCGATGCTCTCGACGATGAGCGACTTCATGTCGGGGGTGTCGAGGGTCGTCGGAATCCGGTAGTCGAGGAGCGAGGGCCCGCGGTGGAGCCCCCTGTGGTCGTACTCCTGCGCCTCGAAGAGCGCCTCCGCGTAGCCCATGTAGGCGGAGCCCTCCATCTGCCCCTCGACGAGGCAGGGGTTGAGGGCGCGGCCGCAGTCGTGGGCGATCCAGAGCTTGCCGACCGTGATGATCCCGGTCTCGCGGTCGACGTCGACCTCGGCGACGTGGGCGGTGAAGGAGTAGGCAGGCGAGGCGCCGATGGTGCCGCCGCGGTAGTCGCCGCCGAGCTTCTGGGTGCGGTAGCTGCCGGTCGCGCCGAGGGTGCCGAACTTCGCTTCGGCGAGCCGGACGGCCTCGACGAACGAGAGTGTCCGGGCGGAGCCCACCTCGCGGTAGGTGCCGAGCGCGGCCTCGACGTTGGCCGCGGGGATCTTCCACGCCTCGGCGACGGCGGCGTCGAGCTGGGCGCGCAGCCTCCGGCCGGCCTCGATGCAGGCGAGGCCGAGCATGAAGGTCACCCGCGAGCTGTAGGCGCCGAGGTCGACGGGGGTGAGGTCGGTGTCCGAGACGACGGCGACGACGTCTTCGGGCGCGCAGCCGAGCTCCTCGGCGAGGATCCAGGCCGGCACGCTGTTGCTCCCCTGGCCGATGTCGGAGGCGCCGCTGAAGACGGTGACGCGGCCCGAGCGGTCGAGCTTCACCTGCACGCCGGTCTGCGGCATCTCGTTCGGGTAGATGGGGTAGGCGGTGCCGCTGATGTACATGCTGCCGGCGACGCCGAGCCCCTTGCCGGGCGGAAGCTGCGCGTAGCGCTCCTTCCAGCCCGAGGCGCGCTCGACGGCGTCGAGGCAGGCGAGGAAGCCGTTGCTCCCGATCCGCTGGCCGTTGACGGTCGTCACGTCCTCGCCGATGAAGTTGCGGCGTCGGATCTCGATCGGGTCGAGCCCGAGCTTCTCGGCGGCCATGTCGAGGGCGACCTCGAACGCGAAGCGCGGCTGGACGCTGCCGTGGCCGCGCTTGGGGCCGCAGCACGGCTTGTTCGTGAAGAAGCGGGTCGAGTCGAAGTGGTAGGTGGGGAAGCGGTAGGGGCCGGTGAGGAGCTGACCCGCGTAGTAGGCGGTGACGAGGCCGAAGGAGCTGTAGGCGCCGCCGTCGATGTCGATCTTCGCGTCGACGGCGGTGAGCCGGCCGTCCGGGTCGGTCCCGACGCGGTAGCGCATCCGCATCGGGTGGCGGCCGCGGTGGGCGTAGAAGACCTCCTCGCGGGTGTAGAGGATCTTCACCGGGCGGCCGGTCTTCAGGGCGAGCTTCGCGACGCAGAACTCGAGCGCGAAGGGGTCGCTCTTGCCGCCGAACGCGCCGCCGAGGAACGGCTGGATCACGCGGATCTTCTTCTCGGGGAGGCCGAGGACCTTGGCGAGGGCGCGGTGGAGGTAGTGGGGGATCTGGGTCGAGGACCAGACGGTGAGGTTGCCGTCGCCGTCCACCTGGGCGAGCGCGCAGTGCGGCTCGATCGGCGCGTGGGTGGAGCCCTCGTAGTAGAAGCGCTCGTCGACGACCACGGCCGAGCGCGCGAGCTCGCCCTCGACGTCGCCGAAGGCGAGGTCGACGCGCTTGCTGACGTTGCCGTGCTTGGCGCCCTCGTGGATCTTCACGTCGGGCCGCGCGGCGGCCTCGTCGACCGAGAGGAGCGCGGGCAGCGGCTCGTAGTCGACGCGGATCAGGGCGAGCGCCTCGTCGGCGGTCAGTTCGTCGACCGCCGCGACGGCCGCGACCTCGTCACCCACGTAGCGCGCCTTGTCCTCGGCGAGCGCCTGCTCGTCCTCGGTCCACGGGATGATGCCGTAGCGCGTGGGCAGCTCCCGGCCCTCGAGCACCGCGACGACGCCCGGGTGGGCGAGCGCGGCCGAGAAGTCGATGCCGCGGATGCGGGCGTGGGGATGGGGCGAGCGGAGGATCTTCGCGTGGAGCATCCGCGGGAGCTGGATGTCGTCGGCGTACAGCGCCTGGCCCGTGGCCTTCAGCACGCTGTCCCCCTTGCGGTGCCGGCCGCCGATGACGCTCGTCTTCGCGCGCTCGCGGGCCATCGGTCACCCTCGGTGCAGTTCGTCGACCGGGCCTTCGCCAGGTTGGCACAGGCCGGCGGCGACCTGAACGGCTTCGAGGATCTTGGTGTAGCCAGTGCAGCGGCAGAGGTTGCCGGAGAGGGCTTCCTTGATCTCGCGCAGGGAGGGCTTGGGGTTGTGGTCGAGCAGGGCGCGGGCGGAGAGCATCATGCCGCTCTGGCAGAAGCCGCACTGGAGGGCGCCGCAGGCGTCGAAGGCGGCCTGGACCGGGTCGAGGGTGGGGCCGTGCGAGAGTCCCTCGAGCGTGGTCACGCTGCGGCCGGCCGCCTCGACGGCCAGGGTGATGCAGGAGAGCACCGGGACGCCGTCGAGCCGGACGGTGCAGGCGCCGCAGTCGCCCTTGTCGCAGCCCTGCTTGCTGCCGGTGAGCCGCAGCCCGTAGCGGAGCGCCTCGAGGAGGGTCTCGTGCGGCCGGACCGCGATTTCGATCGCCTCGCCGTTGACGGTCAGCGCGACGATCTGGCGCTTGGGGCGGGCCATTGCGAGAGAAGCGTAGGCGCCCGGGCCCGCCCGGTCAATCGCGGCGCACGGCGGTGACGCGCAGGCCGTGGCGCGGGCGCAGGGTGACGAGCGGCTCGAGCTCGAGGGTCTGGCCGGGGACTGGACGCAGCCGGAAGCGGCGCGCGAGGGAGGCGAGGACGAGGGTGCCCTCCATGGCCGCGAAGCCCTCGCCGATGCAGACGCGGGAGCCGCCGCCGAAGGGGTAGTACGCGTAGCGGGGGCGGTCGGCAGACGCGGAGGCCGCGAAGCGGTCGGGATCGAAGCGTTCGGGGTCGGGGAAGAAGCGGGGGTCGCGGTGGCTGACGAAGGGGCTCGCGAGGACCAGCGCGCCCGCGGGGACGCGGTGGCCGCCGAGCTCGAGGTCGACGAGCGCGCGGCGGCCGATGATCCAGGCGGGCGGGTAGATGCGCATCGACTCCCAGAGGACCTGCCTGGTGTAGACGAGCTTGCCGTAGTCCTCGGCGCGGGGGGCGCGGCCATCGAGGACGGAATCCAGCTCGGCATGCAGGCGCCCCTCGACCTCGGGGTGGTGGCCGAGCAGCCAGAAGGTGAAGGTGAGCGCCTGGGCGGTGGTCTCGTGGCCGGCGAGGAAGAGGGTCATGGCCTCGTCGCGGACCTGTCGGTCGGACATCCCGCCGCCGTCGCCCTCGACGTCCTGCGCCGCGAGCAGGAGCGCGAGCAGGTCGCCGTGGCCCGGGTCGCGGCGCCGGTCGGTGATCATCCGCTCGATGAGCGCGTCGAGGCGGCCGAGCGACTCGCGGAAGCGGCGGTTCGCCGCGAGCGGCAGCTTCTCGAGCAGGCCACCGAAGGGCGAGAGGCGGTTCATCGTCCAGCGCATCACGGTGGAGAGCGACTCGCCGACCTCGGCGGCCTCGCCCTCGACGTCGACGCCGAAGAGGGTCTTGCCGACGATCGCGAGGGTCAGCCGCATCATCTCGCGGGCGACGTCGAAGGTCTCGCCGTCGCGGAAGCGGCCGGCGGTCCGCTCGGCCACCTCCACCATGTCGGCGGCGTAGGCGGCGATGCGCTCGTGGCGGAAGAGCGGCTGGATGAGGCGGCGCTGCCTCCGGTGCAGGTCGCCCTCGCTCGAGAGGAGCCCCTGGCCGAGGACGCGCCGCAGCTCGTCGATGCCCCGGCCCTTCACGAAGTCGTCCTCGCGGGTGACCAGCACCTCGCGGACGAGGTCGGGGTGGTTGAGGAGGACGACGCGGACCGGCCCGAGCAGGAAGGACGCGATGTCGCCGTACTCGCGGGCGACGCGCAGCAGGATCTCGAGCCGGTGGCGGTGAAAGGTGAGCGGGTTGACGCCGAAGGGCGCGCGGGGACCGGGCGGGAGGCGGGCGCTGGGCATGACGCGGCTATAACGCGCCCGGGCGGGACGGCGCCAGCGGGGGACTGGAAAGCTCGGGGGACGAGCGGTAGAATAATTTGCGCATGGCGGGCGTCCAGGCATGCGCGTTGCACGAAGGATTTGCATCGGACGCTCGGTGGGACGCGTGGCGTCCAGCGGTTCCGGCAGGTTGGTCGACGGCGCGGCGGTTTGGCACGCCATGGAAAGGGTGGATCCCATGATGTCGATGTCGCGAACCCGTGGCGCCCTCTGCGCAGGCTGTGCGGCGCTCTGCGCAACCTTGGCGTGCGCCCCCTCGGCGACCAAGCTCCGGAGCCAGTACGACGGGACCCTGGGGCTGTCGACCGACGGCAAGCTCCTCTATACGGCGAACGCCGACACCGGGGACGTCACGGTGGTCGACGCCACGACGCGACAGGTCGTGACGCACGTCACGGTCGGGGAACGGCCCGCGCGGATCGCCGTCGCGCCCGACGACACCCTCTACGTGACCAACCGCGGCAGCCGCAGCGTCTCGATCGTCCACCGGGGGATCTGGACCGAGGCGGCCCGCATCCCCGTTGGTGCCGAGCCGATCGGCCTCGCGCTCAGCAACGACGGCGCCACGCTCTACGTCGTGAGCAGTGCCTCGGCGACCCTCGACGCCTTCGACGTCTCCGCGCCGACGCCGACGCACCTGTGGCAGGCCGCGCTCTCGGACGAGCCGCGCAACGTCGCCGTGCTCGCGGACGGGCGGCTCTACGTCACCCACTACAAGAGCGGGACCGTCGACGTCCTCGACGCCTCGGGCAACGTGAAGAGCTCCATCTCGACCGCGGTCGGGGTCGACCCGGCCTCGGCCGGCAGCGGCCTCGGTGCGCCGCTGGCGTCGCTCCCAGCGTTCCGGCCGACCGCGCTCGATTCGATCGTGGTCTCCCCGGACGGCAACCGCGCGTACCTGGTCCATCGGCGCGAGCGGCAGGAGGTCCTCGGTGCGGGCGACAGCAGTACGCCGATCGTCGTGCCGGCGCTGACGACCCTCGACATCTCGTCCAACACGGCGATCGACGACGCGAAGACGGGCCAGAAGGACTTCCCGCCGCCCGTCATCTTCCCGGGCGGCAGCAGCGCGCAGCCGGCCGGCGGCAGCATGGGCGGGCCGCCGCACCCGACGCCGTTCGGGGGCGGCGGGAGCGGCAGCAGCGGAGGGGGCAGCAGCGCCTACGGCGTGAGCAGCCCGCCGCCGCAGCCGTGGAGCCAGGGACCGGTCGCCGCGGTCGAGGATCCTCGCGGCCAGTTCCTCTACGTCGCGAACGAGAACAGCGACGACGTGACGGTGCTCTCGCCGACGAGCCGCACGGCGCAGGGCACGGACAACGGCGTCCTGACGGTCGTGCCGGTGGGAAGCGCGCCGACCGGAATCGCGCTGGGCCAGGACGAGCAGACCCTGTACGTCCACAACTCGCTCGACTACAGCGTCTCGTTCGTTCAGCGGCAGGGCGGCCAGCTCGTCGAGGTGGCGCGGGTCACCGTGTCGACCCCGGGGAACCTGCCGGCCGACGCGGTCGAGGGCCGGCGGCTCTTCTTCAGCGCCGCCGATCCGGCGATGACGGTCCCGGGCGGTGGGATTGCCTGCGAGTCCTGCCACCTCGAAGGTGGAAACGACGGCAACGTCTGGCAGTTCGAGTTCGGGCCGCGCAAGACGCCGAGCCTCCTCGGCCGGCGCATCCAGGACACGGCGCCCTACCACTGGGACGGGACCGAGGACGACTTCTCGGCCTTCTTCGCCGAGACGGTGCAGGTCCGGATGGGCGGGCTGGGCGTCTCGCAGCAGCAGAGCAACCAGATCACGACCTACCTCCAGGGGCTCGGGACGCCCGACAACCCGTTCCGGCAGCCGGGCGGCCTGACCCCCGCGCAGCAGGCCGGCAAGACGCTCTTCGAGGGCAAGGCAATGTGCATCGCCTGCCACAGCGGGCCCGACTTCACCGACAACGGCTTCCACGACGTCGGGACCCTCGTGACGTCGAACCCCGGCGGCAAGCCGGACGATCCCTGCCGGCTGGATCCGTCGATGGGCTCCTGCGCCGGGACGACGGCGAGCGCCCCCACCACCCACGCGAACCTCGCGAACACCGACCACGGCTTCAACACGCCGTCGCTGCTCGGCGTGGTCTGGGCGGCTCCCTACCTCCACTCCGGCGCCGCGGCCACCCTCCGCGACCGGCTGACGAACAACCCGGGCGACCGGCACGGCCACACGAGCGACCTGAGCTCCGGCGAGATCGACGATCTGGTCCAGTACCTCCAGACCCTCTGAGAAGCCGGCGGGCGTTCAGCGGGCGCGGGCGGCGGCCTCGCCGTGCTTCTCGACGAGCTCCGCGTAAGTGCCGCGGAAGTCGAGGAAGCCGTCCTGCCCGAGTGAGAAGATCCGCGTGGCGACGTCGATGAGGCCGCGGTCGTGGGTGACGTACAGCACCGTGCCCTCGAAGCGCTGCACCGCCTCGGCGAGCGCGGTGATGGACTCCAGGTCGAGGTGGTTCGTCGGCTCGTCCAGGACGAGGACGTTGTCCTTGGTCAGCATCAGCTTCGCGAACAGCAGCCGGACGGCCTCGCCGCCGGAGAGCGCCTCCGTCGGCTTGAGCCCCTCCTCGCCCGAGAAGAGCATCCGCCCGAGCAGGCCGCGGATCTCCTCGTTGCCCGCACGGGGGTCGAGGGCGTGCAGCCAGCCCGCGACCGTCGTGCCGTCGGGGATGGTCTGGCGGTGGTCCTGGGCGAGCACCCCGACCGAGGCCTCGTAGCCCCAGGTCACCTCGCCCGCGTCGCGCGGAAGCTCCGAGGTCAGGCACTTGACGAGCGTTGTCTTGCCGATGCCGTTGCGGCCGACGATCGCGACCTTCTCGCCGCGTGCCACGCTGAAGGTGACGTCGCGGAGGACGCGGAGGTCGCCGTAGGCCTTGGAGAGCCCGCGCACGTCGAGGGCGATCTTGCCCGAGGGGCGCTTCTGCTCGAACCGGACGTAAGGGCGCTGGATGTTGGAGCGACGGAGCTCGGCGAGCTGGAGCTTCTCGATCTGCTTGATGCGGGACTGGACCTGGCTCGCGCGGGTGCCGGCGTGGAAGCGGGCGACGAAATCCTGGAGCTGCGCGATCTTCTTCTGCTTGTCGGCGTTCTCCGCCTCGACCCGGGAGCGGACCTGGGCCTTCGCGAGGACCATGTCGTCGTAGTTCCCGGGGTAGAGGATGATCGTCTCGTAGTCGATGTCCGCGACGTGCGTGCAGACCTCGTTGAGGAAGTGGCGGTCGTGGGAGATGACCACGAGCGTCCCCTCGTAGGCCCGCAGGAACGCGGTGAGCCACTGGATCGAGTCGAGGTCGAGGTGGTTCGTGGGCTCGTCGAGCAGGAGGGCCTGCGGCTTGCCGAAGAGGGCCTGCGCGAGCAGGACGCGCAGCTTCGCCCCTCCCGCCAGCGTACGGAGCGGCTGGGCGTGCACCGCGTCGGGGATGCCGAGGCCCTGGAGCAACTCGGCGGCCGCGCTCTCGGCCCCGTAGCCGTCCTCCTCGGCGATCAACGTCTCGAGCTCGCCGAGCCGCACGCCGGCGGCCTCGTCGATCTCGGGACGGGCGAGCAGTTGGTCCTTCTCCTGGAGCGCCGCCCAGAGCGGGCCGTTGCCCATCACGACGGTGTCGATGATCCGCCGCTCGTCGAAGCGGAAGTGGTCCTGGCGCAGGACCCCGACGCGGCGCGGACGGGCGACCTGGCCGTGATCGGCCTCCTCGTCGCCCGCCAGGATCTTGAGGAACGTGGATTTGCCCGCGCCGTTCGGGCCGGTCAGGCCATAGCGGCGGCCCGGCGTGAACGCGACCGTGACGTCTTCGAAGAGGCGCTTCGGCCCGTAGGCCTTGGTGACGTGTTCGACCTGGATCATGGGACCGGTGCGTATACAACAGGGGGCACGGCCTCCGCCATGCCGGGAAGGGAATGCTACAATTCAGCCGTGGCCGAACCGCTCCAATCCGAGGCCAAATCGTCCCGGGGCCGTGCGCTCCTGCGCAAGCTCCTCGTTGCGGACAACCGGCCGGCGGCGCTGGCGGCGGCCGTCGCGCTCGGGATCTTCCTCGGCTGCTCACCGTTCTACGGCTTCCAGACCCTGCTGGTGCTCGCGCTGGCGGCGGCCTTCCGGCTCAACCCGGGCGCGGCCTTTCTGGGCTCACAGGTCTCGTTTCCGCCGATCAATTTCGCGCTCGTCGGGGCGGAAGTCGCCCTCGGCGAGTGGCTCCGATACGGCCGATGGTCGGCGCCCAAGGCCGCGGTCGGCACGCAGTGGGTCGGCTGGCTCTGGCACCACGCCCTCGTCTCGTGGGCGCTCGGCGCCGTGCTGATCGGGGGCGCGCTGGCTGCGCTCGGCGGCCTTCTCGTCTGGGCTCTTCTCGTCTTCTTCAAGGCCTGGCGCGCGGCATGACCGTGCGGCGGAACGAGGGCCTCGCGGCGCGACGCGCCCGGGCGGGGCGCGTCGTCGACGCGTTGCGCGCCTGCTACCCCGACGTGCGGATCGAGCTGCAGTACGAGAGCGAGATCGAGCTGCTGGTCGCCGTGATCCTGTCGGCGCAGTGCACCGACCGGCGCGTCAACCTGGTCACCCCGGCGCTCTTCCGCCGCTTTCCGACGGTCACCGCCTACGCCGCCGCCCGGCCGCGCGACCTGCACCCGTACATCCGGAGCTGCGGCCTCTACCGCGCCAAGGCGCGCAACATCGTGGCGGCCTGCCGTGCCCTGCTCGACCGGCACGGCGGCCGTGTGCCGGTCTCTCGGGCCGAACTGAACGCCCTCCCCGGCGTCGGAGCAAAGACCGCGGGGGTGGTGACCCTCCATCTTTCCGGAGGGGAGCCCGCATTTCCCGTCGACACGCACGTCGGCCGACTCGCCCGGCGCCTCGGCCTGAGCGGCCAACGATCGCCCGATGCCGTCGAACGAGATCTAACGGAGTTGCTCCCCCCCGAGCGCTGGGGGCTCGCGCACCAGCTCCTCGTCCGCCACGGCCGCCGTTGCTGCGCGGCGCGTGCGCCCGCATGCGCCATCTGCGTCGTACGACCCCTGTGTCCGCAAGTCGGCCTCACCGCCGCCGGCGCGCGAGGTCCGCGGCGCGCCAAGGCTTGACCGCCGCGGTCCGTGCAGCGAGAATTTGATCTCGATTATGATCGCCATTTTGATTGCCGGTCAGCTCGCGCTCGCCATGCCGCCGCCGCCCGCGCGGATCCAGCAGGCGAAGGAGCTGTTCGAGCGCGGCAGAGCCGAGTATCGCCAGGGGCAGTTCCGGCAGGCGATCGCCGATTTCCTCTCTGCCGACCGGATCCGGCCCTCGCCGGTGCTCGCCTACAACGTGGCGCAATCGTACGAGAAGCTCGGGGAGCCGGCCAAGGCGGTGGAGTTTTACCGGTCCTACCTCCAGCGCGACCCGACCGCCTCCGACCGCGCCGCAGTCGAGGCCACCATTCACAATCTCGAGGCCCAGATCCCAGCGGGGCCGGTCGTCGTCGTCACGAGCCCTGCGCCGCCGGCCGCGGCCACACAGGCCACGGTCCCGGCGCGGCAGGGCCACGGGCTCGCGCTGGGTCTCGGGGGAGTGGGCGTCGCCGCCGCGGCCCTGGCGATCGTCGGTGCAGCGGACGTCGCGGGCTACCAGGGGACGCGTGCGAGCGTCGCGGAAGGCAAATTCACGGGGAGCTACTCGGGGCTCAAGAGCGGTTCCCAAGCCGCGCAGATCTGGGGGATCGCGGCCATCGCGCTCGCGGTCGTCGCGGCGGCGGCCGGAACCGGGGCGGTGGTCACGTGGTGAGGGGCTGGCTCGCGATCGCGGCCGCGGCGCTGGCCGCCGCCGGCTGCGACTGTAGCGTGCCCGCCTACACCGCTGGCGACGTCTTCCAGTGCCCGGATGGCCAGTGCCCGGCGGGCATGACGTGCGACACGCAGCAAGCCGTAGCCGTCTGCGTTCCCGCCAACTCGGGGACCGCGAGTTCCAGCAGCGGAACGGCCACCGGGTCGACGTCGGGTACCGGATCTTCCACCGGTGGAACGACGGGCGGGACGACGGGCGCGTCGAGCGGATCTTCGACGTCGAGCGGTGGGAGCACCTCGGGCGCTGGGGCTCCCGCCGGCGCCCCCTGCGTCACCAACGGTGACTGCACCTCGAAGATCTGCCTGGGAGAGACCGGCTCGGCTGCCGGCCACTGCTGCACCGGCCCGTGCGACACGAGCGATCCGATTTGCGGGGCGACGGCGTGCGACGGCACCGGAGCATGCGTCTACCCGAGCAGCGCCACTGTCTGCGATGCCGGCTGGTGCGACCAGAGCCACGATCCGGAGGTCGTGCACGCCCCGGTCTACTGCAACGGCTCGGGCGTCTGCCCCCTCTCGACCCAGTCGGCCATCGGCTGCTCAGGCGACAAGCCGGTCTGCACGGCGGATCTGACCGCCTGCACGGCCTGCACCACCGCGGGCGCGGCGACGTGCGCCAACGCCGATTGCTGCGATGCGAACGGCCACTGCTCCGCCACCTGCACGCCCGGAGCCGACGGCGGAACGCTGGACGGTGGCACGGTGACGTCCGACGCCGGGCCTGCGACCGACGCGGGGGCCACCTGCGTGGCCAAGAACGGTACCTGCCTGTCGCCCAGCCAGTGCTGCGGGGGCCTCACCTGCTGCCCGCTGTCTTCGGGCGGCGCCCTGAGCTGCCTCCCGAGCTCGAGCTGCATCCTCTGACAGGCGCGCGGCGATTCAGAGGGCCGGGCGTTCGCCCTCTTCGTCCCGGTGCGGCTGCTTGCCCTCGGCGATCTCGGCCTTGAGCCGCTTCATGCGCCGCTTGATCACCTCGCGCTTGAGCGCCGAGAGGTGATCGACGAAGAGCGTCCCGTCGAGGTGATCCGTCTCGTGCTGCAAGGCAATCGCGAGGAGGCCCGAGGCATCGGCGATCTCGATGGCGTGGCCGTCCCGGTCGAGGGCACGCACCGTCACGACCTCGGCGCGCTCGACGTCCTCGGCCTCGCCGGGGACGGACAGGCAGCCTTCGTTCCAGGTCACCTTGCCGCGGGAGGCCACGATGACGGGGTTGATCAGGGCGATCGGTTTCTGCCCTTCCTGCCGGGGCGAGGTGTCGATGACGAGCACGCGAGAGAGCACGCCGATCTGCGGCGCAGCGAGCCCGACGCCCTCGGCGACGTACATCGTCTCGAACATGTCGTCGACGAGTTTGCGGACGGCCGCGTCGACGGCCGCGACCGGTTTCGCCGCTTCCTTGAGGCGTGGGTCGGGCCAGATCAGGATGTCGTGGACCATCGGAGCGCTCCCTGGCGAGTCAGCCTTAAATAACACCTCACCGGTCCATTTTCAAAGTCACGCGCGCGGACGATGGTGGCGCGTGTAGTCCGCGCGCAGGCCCTCGTCCGTCAGCACGTCGCGTGCCTCGGCGAGGACGCGCTGGATCTCCTCGAGCCGGTCCCGGACCACCGGGTCCTTGATCGACTGGTAGCGGTCCGGATGCACCTCGCGGGCGAGCCGCTCGTACGCCTGCTCGATCTCGTAGCGCGTAGCGTCGTCCGCGACACCGAGCAGCTCGAAGTAGCTCGCGCTGCGGACCTGCTCGTACTTCTCTCCAACCCGGGCGAGGTCGATGGAGAGCTGTACGTCCGGCCCGACGTCCGCCGGCAACCCGCGCACGGCGACCTCCGCAAAGCGCCCGAGAACGAGGGCGTGGAGAATCTGGAGGCCGGCGAGGGGCTCGACCCCGTGCTCGAAGAGCAACTCTTCGACGTTGCGAAGTCCGTCGATCGCCTGCGCCAGGCGGCGCTCCCGCGCGGACAGACCGAACTCTCCGAGGTTCGATCGTCCGGCGCCGACGGGCCGCAGCAGCGTCGACGGGCCACCGAGCCGGTCCAGGAGACGCTCGAGCAGGTACTTGCGCCGGATGGACTCCGTCATCACCGCGAGCGGCGACCGCGACAGGGCGACCCGCTCGTCGGGCGGAACGGTCTCCGACAGCAGCTCGTAGCGGCCGTCGAAGCCGCCGCACGCCGCGTAGACCACCTCCTCGACCCGGTCCTGGACGAGCGGGAAGAGCTCCGCGGGCTTGATGAACGCGCGCTCCACCATGAGGAGCGCCGACCGCCGCGATCCCAGCGCTCCCTCGCCGCGCATGATCCGCTGCTGCTCGCGGGTCAGTAGCCCTCGCCGGTAGCCCACCGCGTCGGTCGATTCGTCGGCCGAGGTCGACGTCGCCCCGCACAGCCGCCCCTCCTCCCAGTAGAGCGAACGGCGCGTCGTCCCTTGCACGAAGCGCATCAGCCCGCTCCAGCGGGACAGGTGGCAGGCGGCGATCAGGGCGGCCGCCTCGACCGCGCCCAGCGCCCCCTGGAGCGGAAGGTCCGGAAGCGGAGGCACCAACTCGCGCACCGTCTCGCGGACGGCGGCCTGAAGCGGTTCCCGGACGGGCGCGCGGTCCGATGGCTGGGCCGCATGGGGCGGCGGCGGGGGCGGCGGGACCGGCTCGGGCGGCGCACCCTCGAGATCCCCGAAGAGCCGCGCGGCGAGGTCTCCCGGCTCGTCGGGCGGCCGCCCCTGCGCCGCCGGAGGCGCGGCTTCGACGAGGGGTGGAGGCGGGTCCGCCGACAGCAGCCGGTGCAGGTGATCCCCGAGGAGCGCACCGTCCACCGGCCGCGGCAACCGATCGCCCTCGGGAGCGGGCACGGTGCCCCCGAGGAGGACGAGCGGGCGGCGCGGATCGTCCGCGCGCAGGCTCGCGAGGAGCGCCCCGCTCTCGCCGCTCTGCAACTCCCCCGACAGGACCACGGCCTCGGGCTTCGACGTTTGGGCCATCGACAGCGCGTCGGCCCCGTTCGTCGCGACGAGCAGCTCGAAACCGCTGCGCGTCAGCGCCCGCTTGAGCGCCGCGATGGCGCCCAGCTCGTCCTCGACCAACAGGATTCGGGGCATGGGGGAGACCGCAATGGAGTTTACCGTGCGGGCGCGTCGCCTGGAAGCCCTGCGCGAATGCTCAGAGCATGGAGACAGGATCCATGTCGAAGACGACGCGGACGGGCCCTACGTCGTCGGCCGCCTCCTGAAGCTCGATGGCGAGGCTCCGCACTGCCGCGTGGTTCGTCGCACGCAAGAGAAGCTGCCAGCGGCTCCGTCCCCGGAGCCTCTCGATCGGCGCGGGCGCCGGACCGAGCACGGCCGCCCGCAGCCGCGACTGGCGAATCCGCTCGGCCGCGACGGCCCCGAGCCGGCGCGCCGCCTGCTCGGTCGACACCGGACTCTTCCCGTCGACCCGGACGGCACAGAGCCGGGAGTAGGGCGGCCAGCCGAGAGCTCGCCTCCGGTGGAGCTCCTCGCTCGCGAACGCGGCGTAGTCGTGCCGGGCGGCGTGGACGAGCGCCGGATGCGCCGGGTGGTAGGTCTGGACGAGGACGCGCCCGGCGCGATCGCCGCGGCCCGCGCGACCGGCCACCTGGACGAGTATCTGGAAGCTGCGCTCGGACGCCCGGAAGTCGGGAAGCGCGAGGCCCGTGTCCGCGAGGACGACGCCGACGAGTGTCACGTTGGGGAAGTCGTGGCCCTTCGCGACGACCTGGGTCCCGACCAGCACGTCGACTTCCTGCCCCCGGAACGCGCGAAGGGTCGAGGCGATGGCGGCCGCTCCCACGTCGCTGTCGAGCCGGGCGACTCGCGCCGCGGGGAAGAGGCGCGCGACCTCCTCCTCGACCTTCTCGGTTCCCGCACCCAGCGGGACGAGCGGCGCGCCGCAGACGGGGCAGCGCTCCGGGATCGGGCGCGACAGCCCGCAGTAGTGGCAGAGGAGCCGGCGCCGCGCCAGGTGTTGCGTCAGGCTCACCGAACAGTCCGGGCAGCCTTCGACATGTCCGCAAGCCCGGCAGGCGAGCGAGCCCGCGTGGCCCCGCCGGTTGAGGAACAGGATCGCCTGCTCGCCCCGGCCGAGAGTCTCGCCAAGCGCGCGCAAGAGCGGTTCGTGCAGCAAGGCTCGGTCGGCGCCCGAGAGGTCGATCAGGTCGACGGGGGGAAGCTGCCGATCGTCGATCCGGCTTCGCAGCTCGAGCTTGCGGTAGCGGCCGGCCTCGACGTTGGAGAGCGACTCGAGCGAGGGCGTCGCGCTGCCGAGCAGGACGGGGCAGGAAGCGAATTTGGCGCGGGCCACGGCCATGTCGCGGGCGTGGTAACAGAGGCGGTCCTCCTGCTTGAACGAAGGATCGTGCTCCTCGTCGACGACGATGAGCCCGAGGGGCTCGACGGGCGCGAAGACCGCCGCGCGCACTCCGATCGCGACTCGCGCCTCGCCGTTGCGAAGGCGGCGCCACTCCCTCGCCCTCTCGCCCCGCGAGGTGCCGCTGTGCAGGACGGCCACCTCCCTGCCGAACCGCCCGCGAAAGCGACGTTCGAGCTGCGGCGTGAGACCGATCTCGGGGACGAGCACGATCGCCCCGCGGCCGAGCGCGAGGGTGCGCTCGATCGCGTGGAGATAGACCTCCGTCTTGCCGCTGCCGGTGACACCGTGGAGTAGGAACGACTGGAAGCAGCCAGCGCCGACGGCCTCCGAGACGGTCGCCGCTGCCACCCCCTGCTCGGGGGTGAGCGGGCGCGGTGCCTCGAGGACGGTAGCCTCGGCCCGGACTTTCCTTCGAAGGGCTGGAGGATTCGCAAGGGCGGCCGGCAGGGCCGCCTTGATCACCTCCCCGGGCGGGTGGAGGTAGTAGTCGGCGGTCCAGAGGAGAAAGCGGAACAGCGACTCGGGCAGGAGAGGCGCCTCGTCCAGGACCTCCAAGACGTCCTTCGGCACGACGCCCTGGGGGGCCGCGGCGATCCGATCGACGACGAAGCCGGCGAGGCGGCGGCGGCCGAACGGCACGCCCACCCGCCGGCCAGGGCGCACGCCCGACGATAGGGCGGCCGGCACTGCGTAGGTGAAGAGGCCTCGAACGGGCGCGAGGACGGCCACCCGCACGAGCTCGGGGTCCGCGGTGGACACGTCAGCGCGGCGCGGCGTCCGCTTCGAAGACGGCGAGGGGCACACCGTCGCGAAGGACGGAGATTCGCCCGGGGAAGGACCCGCCCGCGATGGTCCGATACCCCTCGAGACGGACGTCGACGAGCGCCCCGCCGTCACCCAGGAGCAGCCGAAGAGGAGTGAGCGCATCCTCGGAGAGGAGGAGCGCGGCGCCTCTCTTTCCCGCCACTCGACCGATCGCGTAGGCGACCCGACCGTCGAAACGCGTGAACGCCACCGTCTCCGCGTTCGTGCCGTGCGCTTCCAGAACGGCCGCCCAGGCGTCCGCCGCGCTCGCACCGCGCCAGAGAAAGGGCAGGCAGCCGTCCGACGCGAGGACCGCCGCACCCGCGGGAAGCGCAGGATCGGGACGCACGTGGCCCCCGTCGGCGGCGACCTCCACGACGGGCCGTCCCTCCGGTCCCAGGCTCAGCACGCAGCCGCCGTCGCCGAGCTCGATGCGGGCCGGAAGATCGAGCCGATTGGCGCGATCGCCCTCGAGCGGCAGCCCGACGCGGGCGGCGAAAGCCCGAGCGTCGTCTCCGAAAAGGGAGAGGGTTCCGGCAAGCGTGGCGTGCGCCGGAGCCGTCTCGGCAATGCGGTCACCGAACTGCCGCAGCAAGACGGGGCCGGGCAGGACATAGGAAAGCGTCAGCGCGGCTGCACCTGCGAGCGTCATACCCCCCGTCCGTCCAGCAGGTCGCGCATGAACACGAGCAACCCCTCGCGCAGCTCGGGCCGCTTCAGCGCGTACGCGAGGTTGGCCTTGAGGTAGCCCATCCGGTCGCCCGCGTCGTAACGCTTGCCCTCGAAACGGTAGCCGATGAGCCCGTCGGTCCTGGCCAGTTCGGCCAGCGCGTCGGTGAGCTGGATTTCCCCGCCGACGCCTGGCGTGATTCCCCGAAGGATTTCGAAGATCGAGGG
>DAIDIT010000019.1 GCA_027451705.1 Pseudomonadota bacterium | reverse complement strand
CTTGCCGAGGACGACCGGGTGGCTGGCGCCGGTCGCCGACGGCACGTTCGCCGGCACGCCCGAGACGCACTCGCTCGCGAGGAGCGCGAAGGCCACGGCCTCCTTGGCCTCGGGAGGCATTCCCAGCTCGGCCAGCGACCGCACCGGCGCCGGCGCGAACAGCCTTTCCAGCCGCCGGACGATCGTCGGGTTCTTGGCGCCGCCGCCCGACAGGTAGATCTCGTCCACGCGCGCCGCCGGCGCGACGAAGCGCGCGTAGGCTTGGTGGATGCTCTCCGCCGTGAAGGCCGCGGCCGTCGCCATCAACGGTCCGGGGCGGCCGCGGAAGCGCTCCCAGAGCGCGTGGCCGAACGCCTCGCCGAACAGCTCGCGGCCGGCCGACTTCGGCGGCGGGAGGGCCAGGTACGGATGCGCGAGCAACTCCGCGAGCAGCTCCGGGATCGGCTCGTCGGAGCCCGAGAGCTGCCCGTCGAGGTCGATCCGCAGCCGCCCGCCCGACGCGAGCGGCGCGAGGTGGTCGAGAAGCATGTTGCCCGGACCGGTGTCGAAGGCGATGGGTGCGGGCAGGGTGCCTCCGACGACCGTGACGTTGGCGATCCCGCCGAGGTTCTGCAGCGCCCGGAGACGCGTCGGGTGTCGAAAGAGCAGGTCGTCCACGTATGGGACCAGTGGCGCGCCGTGGCCCCCGGCGGCGACGTCCCGGACGCGGAAGTCGCACACCGTGATCCGGCCCGTGCGCTCCGCGATGACCGCTCCTTCGCCGATTTGGAGGGTGGACGGCACGCCCGCGAGGAACGGAGGCAGGTGGTAGACCGTCTGTCCGTGCGAGCCGATGACGTCGACGTCGTCCATCGAAAGCTCGGCGTAGGCGACGACCTCGCACGCCGCTTCGGCGAAGACCTCGCCCAGGGAGAAGTTCAGCTCGCAGATCTCCTTGACCCCGTTCAGCTCCCGGATGCGCCGGTGGAGCCTCGCCGGGAACGGGAACGTCGCGTGCTGGAGGAGCCTCACCGTGGCGCCGCGGCCCGAGCCAACGATGCGGACGAGGGCGGCGTCGACGCCGTCCGCCGAGGTGCCGGAGGACAGCCCCACGCATAGCCGGTCCTGCCGTGCCGCGACGCGCTGCAGCCGCTCGAGGGCCGGGGTCATCTCCAGAGCTTAGCGCCGGTGCGGCGCGGCGGGAACTTTCCCGACTTCGGAAAGCAGCGCGCCGATGTCACCGCCCGCGACTCGGAGCGCGCGCCGCGCCGTGGCGCGGTCGGCGCCGAGCAGCCCCATCGCGACCGCGAGCCGCACCTCGCCGGCTTCCGCGACGAGCCGAGCCGCGCGGGGGGCGGAGACGCGGGACAGCTCTGCCACGATCCGCTCGGCGCGGGCACGCAGCTTCGCCGAGGTCGGCCGCAGCGCGATCATCCGTCCGCGGAACACGTGCCCCGTCGACGCCATCGCCCAGGTGGAGATGGCGTTGAGGGCCAGCTTGGCCGCGGTCGCGGCCTTGAGCCGCGTCGAACCCGCGAGCAGCTCGGGCCCCGTGTCGATCCGGACCAGGACGTCCACGCGCGGCCGGGACCCGGGCGCCGCCGCGCAGACCAGGGCCGTCGCCGCGCCGCGGCGACGGGCGGTCTCGAGCACGGAGGCGACGAAAGGCGTGTCGCCCGAGGCCGAGATGCCGACGACCGTGTCGCGGGGCCCGGGCCGCAACCGATCGAGAGCCCGCGCTCCGGCGGTGCGGTCGTCCTCGGCGCCCTCGACCGCGCGCCGGAGCGCCCGCGGGCCGCCGGCGGCGAGCGCGACGACCCGGCGCGGAGGGACAGCAAAGGTGGGCGGACACTCCGCCGCGTCGAGCGCGGCGATGCGACCGCTCGATCCCGCGCCCGCGTAAATGATCCGGCCGCCCCGCGCGATCGAATCGGCCGCGAGCTCCGCTGCGCGGCGCAGGGCCGGCAGCGCACGGCCCACTGCGGCGACGGCGCGTCGGTCCTCGGCGTGCATGGCCCGCAGGAACGCCCCGGCCGACATCCGGTCGAGCTGTTCCGCGAGCGGATGGACCTTCTCGGTGGTTCGGCTGCCGAGCGCGCGCGGCTGGCGCCGGGGCGCCACGGGTCAGGCCGCTTTGGTGACCTTGCCGGCCTTGAGGCACCGCGTGCAGACGCGGATGTGGGCGACGCGCCCATCGAGGTTCGCCTTGACCCGCTGGAGGTTCGGCAGGCTCCGGCGCTTCGACTTGTTGTTGGCGTGGCTGACGTTGTTGCCCACGAGGGGCCCCTTGTCACAGATGTAGCAGCGCTGGGCCATGTGATGCCTCCTTCGGCGGGGGGCAGAACCTACCCCAGGGCGCTCGCCGCTGGCAAGTCTAGCGGCAGGCGCCGGAGGTGCAGACGCCTCCGTCGCCGCACTCCGAGTTGCGGTTGCACGGGGCGCATCCGCCGTCGGTCGGAGCGCCCGGCCTCCCGCAGAGCCCGGCGCAATAAGTGTCGCCGACGCAGCCGTTCCCGGGCGGGCAGTCCGAGTTGAAGCTGCACGAACCGCAGGTGTTCAGCAAGGAGTCGCACCCCGGCGTCGCGGCCGGGCACTGGGCGTACGAGTCGCACGCGACGCACGATCCTCCCTGCGAGCAGTAGGGCGTTCCCGCGTCGAGCGCGGCGCACTGGCTGTCTCCGAAGCAGCTCACGCAGCTCCCGGCGTCGCTGCAGTAGTTGCCCGTGCCCGCGTCGAGGCACTGGCTGTCGGTCAGGCAGTCGACGCAGAGGCCGCTGCCGGTGTTGCAGAGCTGCGAGTTGGCTGCGCACATTCCCGCGTCGGGCACGCACGAGGGGGTGCAGACCGAGGCCACGGTGTCGCACACCTCGCCCGTGCCGCACTGCGCGCTCTGGCTGCAGCCGCAAGACCCATTCGGCCCGCCGTCGGAGCCGAGGCAGGCGGGCGCGGGCATGCCACAGCCCGAGTTGCCCGAGCAGTAGCAGCTCCCTTGAACGCAGGCCTCGTTCGCGGCGCAGTCGCTCGAGTTGTTGCAGTTGAAGCACTGGCCCGCGAAGCAGCCGGGCGCCGTGTAGCTGCAGTCGGACGGGCCCTTGCACGCGTAGCAGTTGCCGGTGAGCGTGTCGCAGAAGGGGGAGGCCGCCATCTGGCTCACGCAGTCGCTGTCCTGCGTGCAGTTGATGCAGTCGCCGTTTTGGGGATCGCACTTCATGCCGAAGCTCGAACAGTCGGTGCCGCCGTCGCGGCAGTCCGCGGTCTGGTTGTCGCAGATCTCCACGTTGCAGATACTGCCGGCCGGGCACTGCGAGGTGGCCAGGCAGCCGATGCAGGTCCCGTAGTAGGAGTCGTGGGGATCGGTGTCGCAGACCGGCATGCCCGCGTCGGAGCCTGCGCACTCGGAGTTCTTCACGCAGGCGACGCAGTGGCCCGCGAGGTCGCAGTCGGGCGTCGGGTTGCCGGCGACATCCTTCGTCCCGGCGCACGCCGCGCACGCCCCGGAGGTGCCGCCCGAGCTGGTCGAGCCGCCGCTCGTGGCGCCGCTCGTGCCGGACCCGCTCGTGCTGCCGCCCGTCGTGGAGCCGGCGCCGGAGCTGGTACCGCCGCTCGTGCTCGAACTCGTCGTAGCCCCGCTCGTGCTCGAGGTGCTGCCGCTCGTGCTGCCGCCGCTCGAGGTGCTGCCGCTCGTGCTGCTGCCGCTCGTGCTGCCGTGCCCGGAGGAGCTGCCGCCCGTCGAGGAGGCCGCGCCGCTGCTGGTCGAACCGCCGCTCGAGCTCGATCCTCCGTCGGTGCCGCCCTTCGTGGGGCTGGGACACGCCGCGACGAACGCGAGGACGGCCAGCGAGCCGAGGATCTTGTGCGACGACGCCATGGAAACCTCCCGGGGGTGTCCGACGACCGTAGCGCACTCGCGCGGATCCCCGCAAGCGCGCTCGGGTGGTTGACCCGCGCACGGCGCTGCGGCTACACCCGCGCCATGACTCGCCCCCGCGACGACGCCCGGCTGCGCGGCTTCGCCTACGTCGCCATCGCCGCCGTCTGCTGGGGGCTCTGGCCGCTCTTCCTGCGCCCCGCCGGCGTGCCCGGCGCGGTCAGCGGCGGCATCGCGGCCCTGATCCTCGCCGTCGCGGGCCTGCCGGTGCAGTGGCGCGGCCGCGGGCGGCGGCGCTCGCTCGCGGGCTGGGTCTGGATGGGCGTCGCGGGCCTCCTCGACGCGGGCAACATGGGACTCTACTTCAGCGCGCTCGGCCACGGCTCGATCGCGGCGGCGGTCCTTTCGCATTACCTCGCGCCGGTTCTCGCCCCCGCCCTCGCGTGGCTCGTCCTGCGCGAGTGGATTTCGGCCCGCACGCCGCTCGCCGCGGCCCTCGGCCTCGGCGGCCTGGCGCTCGTGCTGCTCCCCACGGCCGGGAAGGGCTCGGCCACCGCCGCGCTCCTCGGCGCCGCGAGCGCGGTCTTCTACGGCGCGCTCTTCCCGGTCGGCAAGAGGCTGACGCGGGAGTTCTCGGCGTGGGAGGTGCAGAGCTGGCACTCCTGGCTCACCGCGGCCGTCCTCTTCTCCCTCGCGCCGCCCACCGGCCTCGCGCTCCGCCCGCTCGCGCTCGTCGCCCTGGGCTCGGTCCTCTGCGCGCTGTTCGCCGGGCTGCTCTTCTACCGTGGCCTCGCCCTCGCGCCCGCGGGGCAGGCCTCGGTGCTCACCTACCTCGAGCCGCTCTCGGCCACCGCCGTCGGCGCGCTGGCCTTCCACGAGCCGCTGGGGCCGCTCGCCCTCGCGGGCGCCGCGCTGATCGTCGGCGGCGGATTGGTCGTCGCCCTCGAGCCGCAGGCGGCCGTGGGGGCGGCCGCCGGCACGGCTTGATCCCCGCCGGAACCGGACACAGCTTTCCGTTCGAGATGCCGCGCGGCGCCGACAAGGCCGGGGCGCTGCCGCCCACGCTCCCGCTCTTGCCGCTGCGCGACACCGTGGCGATGCCGATGGGGCTGATGCCCCTCGCCGTCAGCCAGGAGCGTTCCGTCCGGCTCGTCGAGGAGCTCGGAAAGCAGCCGCTGCCGATCCTCGCCCTCGTCCTGCAACGCGAGGCCGACGCGCCGGCCGCGGGCCGCGCCGACGTGCACGACCTCGGGACCACCGCCCGCGTCCACCAGGTCGTCCGCGGCCCCGAGGGCGAGGGGCTCATCGTGCTCGGCCTCGAGCGCGTCCGGATCGGCGAGATCGTCCAGACCGAGCCGTACCTCGTGGCGCGGATCTCACCCGCGCCCGAGATCGAGGAGACCGGCACCGAGATCGAGGCGCTCGCAGAGGCCGTCCGCTCCCTCTTCGAGCGGCTCGTCTCCGCCGCCGCGGACCTTCCCGACGCGCTCGCGGTCATGGCCCAGAGTCTCACCCGCCCGCTCCAGCTCGCCTACTTCGTCGCCGGCAGCGCGCCGATGGAGGCCGCTGTCCGGCAGGAGATCCTCGCGCTCGATTCGGCGACCGACAAGCTCCGCCGGATCGTCGCCGTGCTCCAGCACGCCCTCGCCGTCCACGACCTCGAGCGGCGCATCACCTCCGAGACGCAGGAGGAGATGAACAAGGCGCAGCGCGAGTTCTTCCTGCGCCAGCAGCTCCGCTCCATCCAGAAAGAGCTCGGCGAATCCGAGGGCGAGGGCTCAGACGCCCCGCGGCTGCGCGCGAAGCTCGGCAAGACCGCGCTCTCCGACGAGGCGCGCGCGGAAGGCCAGCGCGAGCTGTCCCGCCTCGGCCCGATGTCGCCCGGCTCACCCGAGTACGGGATGATCGTCTCCTACCTCGACTGGCTCCTGGACCTGCCCTGGGGCCTCCGGACCGGCGCCGCGATCGACTTGCCCCTCGCGAAGTCCATCCTCGACGCGGACCACTACGACCTCGAGAGGATCAAGGAGCGGCTGGTCGATCACCTCGCGGTCCGCAAGCTCCGCGCCGACCGCGCCGGCAGCCGCGGCGACGGGCAGGCACAGGCGCCCGAAAGCGAGCGTGAGCCGATCCTCTGCTTCGTCGGGCCACCGGGCACCGGCAAGACCTCGCTCGGCCAGTCCATCGCCCGCGCCATGGGCCGCCGCTTCGCGCGCACCTCGCTGGGCGGCGTCCACGACGAGTCCGAGATCCGCGGCCACCGGCGCACCTACATCGGCGCGATGCCGGGCCGCATCCTCCAGACGCTCCGCCGGACCGGCGCCTGCGATCCGGTCTTCATGCTCGACGAGGTCGACAAGCTCTCTGCGAGCTTCCAGGGCGATCCCGCCGCCGCGCTGCTCGAG
Organism: Pseudomonadota bacterium; assembly: GCA_027451705.1. Classification (GTDB taxonomy): domain Bacteria; phylum Myxococcota; class Myxococcia; order Myxococcales; family JAKAPL01; genus JAKAPL01. The sequence goes on along the minus strand of DAIDIT010000019.1, from coordinate 5,052 downwards.
GTGCTCGACCCCGCCGAGAACCACCGCTTCGTCGACACCTACCTGGGCGTCGCCTTCGACCTCTCCCACGTCCTCTTCATCTGCACGGCCAACACCGAGGCCACCATCCCCCCGCCTCTGCTCGACCGGATGGAGGTCCTCACCCTTTCCTCGTACACGCTGCAGGAGAAGGTCCAGATCGCGCGCCGGTTCCTCTTGCCGCGGCAGCTCGTGGTGAGCGGCCTTCAGGAGGCAGAGCTGTCGCTCGACGACGGCGCGCTGCGGGCGGTGGTCGAGCGCTACACGCGCGAGGCCGGCGTGCGCAACCTCGAGCGCGAGCTCGGGACGATCGCCCGCAAGGCCGCGCGCCGCATCGGCGAGGGCGCCGCCGCGCCGGTCCGCGTCGGGGAGGGCGACCTGCACGGCCTGCTCGGCCCGCAGCGCTTCTTCCCCGAGCTGGCCGAGCGGATCGACCGTCCCGGCGTCGCGACCGGCCTCGCCTGGACGCCGGTCGGCGGCGACGTGCTCTTCGTCGAGGCGGCGGCCATGCCCGGCAAGGAGCTGCTCGTCCTGACCGGCATGCTCGGCGAGGTCATGCGCGAGTCCGCGCAGGCCGCGCTCTCTCTGTTGCGCTCGAACGCTCGGGCGCTCGGGCTGCCCGAGAAGCCCTTCAGGGCGCGGACCATCCACGTCCACGTGCCTGCCGGCGCCATCCCCAAGGACGGCCCGTCCGCCGGCCTCGCCCTCCTCGCCGCGCTCGCCTCGCTCGCCTCCGGCCGCCGCTGCCGCGCCGACGTCGCCATGACCGGCGAGATCACCCTGCGGGGCAAGATCCTGCCCGTGGGCGGCATCAAGGAGAAGGTTCTCGCCGCCCACCGCGCCGGCGTCCGGACGGTGGTGCTGCCGCGCCTCTCGGTGAGCCAACTCGAGGATCTGCCCGACGATGTCCGCGGCGCCCTGCGTTTCGTGCCCGTCGGCAGCGCAGAGGAGGCGCTCGCCGAGATTCTCGAGTCCGTGCCCGCGACCGTCCGCCCAGCCGTCGCGCCCGAAGCCCGGATGTAGCCGCGGCCGGGCCCCGATCACGGCCAGGCGCGCGCGGCGTCCGAGGCAATGCGCGTGATCGCGCGCGCCTCGGCTCGGACCTCCGCATAGCGGCCGGCCTGGAGTGCGCTCCATTGCCAGCGGCTTTCCCGCACGAGGAGATCGCGGAGAACCGGCGCGATCGCGACGCCACGGACCGGCCGGCCGAAGTCGCGGACGCGACGGCCGCACTCGAGCGCCGCCGCGCGCGCAGCCGCCCGATCGTTCTGGGTGGAGGCGGCCTGCGCCAGCCGGACGACCTGCCGCGCGAGCCGCTGCTCGGCGTCCCGGAGCCGGGCGAGGCGGGCCGAACGCACCGCCGCGACCCGCCCCGCGGGCCGTGCCGCCGCCTCTCCCGAGCCGAGCGCGAGCAGAAGCGCCGCGCCCAAAGCCAGCCCTCGCACGTCCAATCCCCCCTCGACGACCCAAAGGTGATCCCCGATCCGCTCCGCCGAAAGCGCCCCGGGCGGGACGCCGGCGCCCGCTTCCGCGGAGGGTCCGCGTGCGTATCTTGCGGCCTCACCCGAAGCGAGGAGGTTTTCACCATGCTTTGCGAAGAGGTCATGAAGCGCGACGTCGAGTGCATCTCGCCCCGCGAACCGGTCGAGGCCGCCGCCCGGCAGATGCGCGACTACAACGTCGGCTTCCTGCCGGTCTGCGATCAGACGAAGAAGGTCGTCGGGACGATCACCGACCGCGACATCGCCGTCCGCCTGGTCGCGGAGCGGAAGCCCGCGTCGACGTTCGTCGAGGACGTCATGACGCGCGAGGTCGTCTCCTGCGGCGCGCAGGACGACCTCCAGAAGGCCGAGCAGCTCATGGCCAAGAACCACAAGTCGCGCATCATGTGCCTCGACGGCGGCGGCAAGCTCATCGGCGTCATCAGCCTCTCCGACATCGCGCAGCGCGAGCAGGCGGCCGCGTGGCAGACGCTCCGCGAGATCAGCTCGCGCGAAGCCCACGCCTGATGCACCGCGCGGGGGGCTCCCGGGCCCCCCGCGCTTCACCGCAAGAGGTTGCAGAAGAGCCAACTCGCCCAGAGGACGAAGGCCACCGCCGTCCAGCCGTTTCGCATCGCGCGCCCCTCCCCGCCCGGAGAGCTTTCATCGTCCGTGCCATCGCGGTTCCCGCGATCGCGCCCGCAGCCAGAGCGCCACCGCCTCGAAGAGGGCGTGGCGGTCGTCGGCCGAAAGGCTCCGGCCGGATTCCAGCCCTGGGAAAGACAGCGCCCAGGTAACGCCTTCCTGGCGGGACGCGGGCGCGCCCCCGGACAGGAGCAGGCACGGCCGGACGCAGCGAAGCGAAGGCGCGGGCCAGAAGATGACGACGCCGTCGCCGCCGTCCTCCGGCAAGCCGCCCCGCACCGCCCGGAAGCGGTGGGCGAAGCCGCGGCGGCCCGTTCGCCCGACGGCGACCGCGACGCCGGCGTCGAGCGCGGCCTCGGCGAGGGGCCCGGCCACGGCTGCGGGAAGCGACCGATCGATCTCGAGTACGGGAGTCCCCGGCGCCGCCTCGTCGGGAAGCCGCAGCCCGGCGGGCAGACAGCCGAGAAGCTGCGCGCCGGCCAGGAAAGCTGCTAAGTTGCGGCCCCGCATCTCCCGGTCGCTTCTAACACGAGGGTTTGGCACATGCGCGTGCTCGTCTTCTTCCTGCTCGGAGGGCTGCTCGGGGCCGCCGCCTCCGGGGCCCTGAGCGCCCGGCTCATCCACTGGTGGGCCGTGCCGCCCTTCCAGAACACCGGCTGCGACTGGGGGCCGGCGATCGCGTGGGCGGTCGAGCGGCTGCTCGTCTGGGAAGCGATCGGGGCTGCGATCGGCGCGGTCGGCCTGGCGCTGTTCTACGCCGCGGTGCTCCGTCGCAAGAAGGCCCCGCCCCCGCCGCCGCCCGGCGCGACCCCCAAGGCCGCCTGACGCGCCGGAAATCGCGCTTGCGGTCGCGCGGCCGCGTGGGTAAGAGAGCCGGCCGATGATCAACCTCGCGATCTCCCTCCTCGTCGCCGCCGTCGCTCTCGTGGTCGTCCAGCTCGCGACCCACTGGGCGATCGGCTACTGCGTCCTTCCCGCGCTGGCGGCCTTTGCGATCGCCTTCTTCATCCTCAACCGGCGGGTGAGCCGGCAGGTGCAGGCCCTGATGGACGGCGTCCAGAAGGACCTGCAGGCCGGGCGCGTCGAGAAGGCGCTCGAGTCGCTGCGGGGGGGCTTCGGCCTCGCGAGCCGGCAGTTCCTGCTCGGGGCGCAGCTCCACGGCGCGCTCGGGGTGCTCCTGTACGCGCGCAAGGACTTCGACGAGGCGCTGCCGCACCTGCGCCGCGCCTTCGGGCGCGACTGGCAGGCGCAGGCGACGCTCGGGGCCCTGCTCTTCCAGCGCAAGGACTACGAGGGCATGAGCGAAGCCTTCGAGAAGGCGGTGCGGGCCGGGAAGAAGGAAGGGCTCCCCTGGAGCGCCTACGCCTGGTGCTGGCAGAAGGCGGGCGAGACGCAGAAGGCGCAGGCCGTGCTCACGCGGGCCGTGGAGGCGAACCCCTCCGACGACCGGCTCAAGGCGAACCTCCAGGCGCTGCAGAACGGCAAGAAGATCAAGATGCGCGCCTACGAGCCCGCCTGGTACCAGTTCCACCTGGAAAAGCTCCCGCCCGAGCTGTCGGGCGGCAAGCGCGTGGTCTGGCAGCGCCGCTAGCAGGACTACAACCTCGCCACAAGAACCGGGAACCCAAGCGCATGCTCAGCGAGGCGAGTTCTCGCATGGAGCCCACTGCCCCGACCCTGTGGGCGCGTAGGCTGCGCGACTTCGCCTTTTGAGCACGGGTGGTAGTCCCCCGATCCTGGGTCACGTCTGATTGACTCGGAGAACGGACCGCCCCCGCCCGTCTATCGAGCAAACGGACATTGGTGGCAACAGACATCCGACCGCACGCACGGTCCTTGAATCATCCACGGTATACTTGAGCCCATGTACCAGTCACCTAGCCTCACACTAGAGTTGGCCGCGGCCGCGGCCGCGGCGCTCGCATCACTGATGACAGCCGGCTGCTGCTTCAGTCCGCTCCCTGAAGGCTCGACGGGGTCCAATGTGGGCCCGATATTTGGAGCCACCGGCAACAGCACGAGCACCGGAGGAACGACTACCCAAGGGACGACCACGGGCGAAGGGACGACCGGAGCGGCGACCACTGGCGGAACGACCACTGGGGGAACGACCACTGGAGGAACGACTACGGGAGCAACGAGCGCTGCAGGGACGACAGCGACCGGCGGCTCGTCCGGCGGCGGCTCGAGCACGGGCGGAACCACCGGATGTTTCCCCTTGCCGTCCGGAGCAGTCAGCTGGTGGACGGGAAACAATACCGCCGCTGATCTGTTGGGCAACAACCCGGGTACTTGGTCCGGAAGCGTTAGCTACCAGCCCGGAATGGTCGGGGCGGCGTTCTCGTTCGACGGCGCGAGCGACGTCTACACCGCCACCAACTCGATCCCCAGCGGACCATCGGACCGAACGATCGAACTGTGGGCCAATCTGGCGACCACGGACGTCCATACGTATCAAGTTGAACAGACCTTCGTCGAGTACGGAGGCTACGGAACCTACGGTGCTGCATACGAACTTCTCGGTGGAGGAGATCTCTATACCGGCCCCGGGTTCGCGTTGGTGTTCACGCAGTGGGGTTCCGCGATCAATACCAACTCCCCGATCCCGCAGGGCAGTTGGCACCACCTGGCCGTAACGACCGCAAGCGGTCTAGATACGCTCTACATCGACGGCGTGAACCTTGTCAGCCAGACGCTGACGCTCAACACGACGCCCTCAACGCCCCTTTACATCGGAGGCCTGGGCCTGGCCGTCGACGGCAGAACCGACCGGCTGACCGGCCTAGTCGACGAGGTCACGATCTACAATCGCGCGCTCTCCGCTCAGGAGATCGAAGGGATCTACCAGGCCGGCAGCGCCGGGAAGTGTCTCCCGGCCGGTTGAGGGCAGCCTCTTCCTGTTTGGTGG